>JAHHII010000005.1:0-300000 GCA_019358855.1 Timaviella obliquedivisa GSE-PSE-MK23-08B
ATCGGTGGAAGAATTGAGAGAGCTACTGGATCGACTCCTGAATCAAGGAGAACTAAAGATTAAGTGGCAACGAAAAGTGAAGAACAAAGGAAATGGGCTACTTGCAAGTTAAATGTTGAGTAGCTTACTACAATTCAGCAATGCCGATTTTTGAGCGTTGCTGACTTACGCATGAAAAATAGAGAAATATTTATCGATAGGTGGCGATCGCAAAATCGGTCAGATGTTGCTTTTTCTTAGCTTGTTGCAGTGCCACATCTGCCGACCGATAGAGCGATCGTAAATCGCTGCCATCTTGAGGATACTGAGCAACCCCAGCGCTTAAGGAGACTTGAAACTGATCCTCAGCACTATAAAAAGGTTGGTGCTCAAGCATTTGGCATAGTATTACAAGCCTTTGAACTGCCTCCTCCGCTACCATGCCGTACATCCCCACCACAAACTCTTCTCCTCCCCACCGCGCGATCACATCCTCGCTCTGAAAAGATTGCTGCAACAAATAACCCACTTGACGAAGCACTGTATCGCCAGCAGCGTGACCATATCGGTCATTGATTTGTTTGAAGTGGTCTAAATCTAAAATCGCAAAGGACAAAGTTTGTTGATGGCGATCGGCTAAACTAAGCAATTCTTCTAGATCTTGAGTTGATTTTTGACGGTTAGCCACTCCAGTCAGTGGATCAGTTTCAGCAATGCGTCGCATTAGCCTCAGGCGCTCTAGACGAGTGATGATCCGAGCCACCAATTCGGAGCCTACAATCGGTTTACTAACAAAATCGTCGGCACCCGCTGCGAATACTTGATCAATGATAGAAAACTCGGTATGAGCCGTCAGAAAAAGGATCGGCAGCCCACCCCAGCGAATATCATTGCGAACTACCTGACATAATTCAATGCCCCCTAAATAGGGCATTTCTACATCTAGAATCAGCAGATCGGGAGAACATGTTTCGAGGGTTTCCCAAAATTGTTCTGGGTCTTGAAGCATCGTAACCTTCAAACCCCAAGGTTCCAGCAACGTTTTTAATACAGGGACAATTTCAGGATCATCATCAACAACCATGATCTTGGTTTGAGCAGGTTCAGCGCGCTTCAAAACTTGATTAACAGCTTCAAAGACTTGAGTTAAGGAGAAAGGCTTTTGCAAAAAGAACCGTCCGCCATGGCGAGCAACTTCCACGCGCTGAGTTAAGCTAGCTTGATTAGCAAATACCAACACAGGAATAGGGGGCATTCGACGCTGAAATTTGCTGAGCAGTGCTAGGCTCTCTTGACTGTTTGAAGAAATTTCTAAATCCAATAAAACAATGTCAGGTTGATGTTGATCGAGAATAGATTGAGCAATCGCTAAATCAGGAGCGATCATGCCTCTGAAACCTTGTTTCTCTGCTTCGTGGGCTAAGGCTTCGGCTAGGAGACGATCGCGATCGGCAATGAGCAGCAATGGATGAGTGTTAGCGACGGCAAATTCAGGGGTTTTTTCTTCTATGGGTTGTTCAATATCTTGCCGCAACCCCATTACCCATGCCTGAAATTTTTGCACCTGGTCTGGGCTTAACGCATCTGGCGATCCTAGAAGTTGTTCGATATTTCGAGCCAAATCACCGCCATGGGGAAAGCCAAACATGCTTAAAGATCCTGCCAAAGTATGAGCATCTTGTTTAGCTTGCTGGTGTAGTTGAGGGTCAAGAGATTGAACTAGCGCGGCTGCGGCTGCCTTCTCTAGGACTTCGACCTGGGCACTCACTTTTGCCTGAAAGCGATGCCAAATTCCGGCAACAATGGCTAGCGATTGGGACTGGATGGCTTGTGGCGGTATAGGCTGATTGTCGGAGGGATTGGGTTTCTCTTTGAGTTTTGCTGGAACGTGCTTTACGTTCAAAGGTTTTAGCCGATAACCAATGCCATAGACCGTCTCAATTAAGGTAGCAGGAGCACCTACTGTCTTAAGTTTTTGCCGCAATCCTTTAATATGGGTTCTAACTGCTTCTTCTCCAGGCATATCCTCGTATGTCCACAGATGCTCTAGAATGGCATCACAGCTAAAAACACGGCGATTATTGCGCAGGAATAGCTCAAGCAAGGCATACTCTTTAGGGGTGACCGAGAGCAGCTTGTCTTGATAGATAACTTCGCAACTGCTAGGGTCAAGTTGTAGTCCTCCCCATTCCAGCAAAGGTTGGGTGCTAGAGTTAGCTCGCCGCAGTAACGCTCGAACTCGAGCGACTAGCTCTTCTGTATCAAACGGTTTAACCACATAATCATCGGCACCCGCATCTAACCCTGTCGCTTTTTCGTGCTTACTATCTCGTCCGGTGAGCAATAAGATTGGCATTTGATGACCTTGCGATCGCACCTGACGGCATAGACTAATACCATCTAACCTGGGTAACATTACGTCTAAGAGCAACAAATCATAATCGAATATTTCAATCAACTCTAAACCTACTTGACCATCTTGAGCTAGCTCGACTGCGTAATTTTGGTCAGAGAGAATAATACGTAGGGCTTGAGCAATAAGCTCATCATCCTCAACAACCAGAATTTTCATAGCAATGAGTTCTCCTGGAGCAGTGGTAAAGCAGATTCAAAATCACCTTTACCCTACTATATATGATGGTTTATATGATGGTTTTAGTGCATTGATCATTTGACGTGGAAAGGCAACGCATCTTGAGATCTAATTCAAATTTGAATGCAGATAGGGTTAATGATGAAAAAAATCAAGCCGTTGGGAATTCTCATCTTTATTCTATTTCTTTGGTTCTCTTGGCATGTTACTCCTGCTCAATCAACGACTCAGGTAGAGTCTCGGATCTCACGGATAGAGCTAGAAAATACAAATCTTCGTTCTCGGATCAGTCAATTAGAGTCTCAAGTTTCTCGGCTTAGCTCTGGTGCAGGAGTTGATTTTTCGCCCACTGTTCCCGATCGCTTATCTTCTGCTGCTTCGCCTTTAGCCGATGACCCAACCTTTAAGCGGTTAGCAACATTGGTGATTGAACTGAAAGAGCGAGTAGTTGCGGTAGAAAACCGGGTAGCCCCGATCGCTCCCTCGCGATCGCCTAGTCAGTAATCTTGTGAAACATAATTTTTATGTTTCACAAGATTTTAGAACGCAATCAACTTGTAAAAAAAAACGGTTAATTGCAGAAGAATATTTTCCGCTTTACACTCATAAGGGTGGTCACTTTTACAAACCTTTAAACGGTAGTTTTATGAGTTTGATCAACCGTCAAGCAATTGCATTACTCACAGGATTTTGCGCTGTTGGCTTTGCCGCTTGTAGTTCTTCGTCCCCTAATATTTCGTCCCCTAATATTGAGCAGAGCGATCGCGCTTCAACTCCAGTGGCGACTGCCTCTCCCCAGCCTAATGCCTTAGCTGCTGCACCGCCACGCTCGAATGAGTGCAGCTTAGTGGAGTCAGGATTTGGTTCTCCTGGAACCGTTAAGATCCAGGTCGAAGAAGTTGTTAATGGCTTAGAAGCACCCTGGGGAATTGCTTTCTTACCCAACAATGACCTCCTGGTAACTGAGCGGGCTGGGCAAATACGGCTGGTGAAAAATGGACAGCTTCAGCCTACGCCTCTAGCCGAAATTCCTGCAACTGAGGCGGGAGAAGGTGGGCTTTTAGGGATTGCGCTTCACCCTAATTTTGCTGAAAATCGCTGGCTTTATGTTTACTACACCACGCTGAAAAGCGGTTCTCCAGCCAATCGGGTTGAGCGCTGGCAGATGGCAGAAAATGGACAGAGTGCCTCAAGCGATCGCATTATTATTGACGATATTCCAGTGGCGCAATATCACAACGGTGGACGGATTCGCTTTGGCCCCGATGGAATGCTATACGTTGGCACAGGCGATGCTCGCCAGCCCAGCATCTCCCAAGATCCCCAAAACCTAGCTGGGAAAATCCTTCGTCTTACGCCAGAGGGAGAAGTTCCCACTGATAATCCGTTCTCTGGAAATCCTGCTTACATTTTAGGCATTCGCAATACGCAAGGCTTTGATTGGCTGGATGCATCGACGATGTGGGTTACCGATCATGGCCCCAGCGGCGAACTAGGGTTGCGGGGATTGGATGAAGTTAGCATTGCTAAAGCTGGAGATAATTTAGGCTGGTCTGAAATTTCGGGCTGTGATAGCAAAGCGGGGTTGGTTCGTCCGCTGTTAACCTGGCGAAATGCGGTACCGCCAGGAGGAGCCGCTGTTTATACCGGAACTGCCATTTCAGAGTGGCAGGGCAGCTTGATGATTGGGACATTAGGGTCTACGCATCTTCAACGGGTGGCGATCGCTCCATCAGGGCAACTCCAGCTTCACGAAGTCTACTTGCAGGGTGACGAACCTCAGGGATACGGTCGCCTCAGGGAAGTCATTATGGGAAACGATAACGAGCTATATGTTACGACTAGTAATTGTGATGGTCGAGGCAACTGTCCCTCAGAAGGAGACAAAATTCTTCGGATTACTCGCTAGCGATCGACTCTTAACGCTAAAATTCTTCGGATTACTCGCTAGCGATCGACTCTTAACGCCTAGACCAACTTTAGGTATTCCTAACGAAAACACAACCCCCTTCAAAGTCCCTTTCCTTTAGGAGAGGGATTTAGGGAGAGGTCTCTCTCGCTACGTTATCAACTAATTTTACTCATTCATCAAACGCTGAATTAAATGATCACCCACGCGAAGAGCATTGGCGATCACAGTGAGTGCCGGACTCACGCTTGAACTGGAAGGAAAGAAACTGCTGTCTACTACATAAAGATTATTAACTTCGTGAGTGCGACAGTTAAGATCCAACACCGAAGTTTGAGGATCTTCTCCAAAACGGCAGGTGCCACACTGATGGGCAACCACCTGAATTGGCATGTCGCTACGTGGAAACACGCTACTGCGATTAAATCGAGAAGGTTGGGCTGCTTGCACTGCTTTTAAGACATCAAGCCATCGGTAAACTAAGCGATCGTGGGCTTCCACATTGCTGGGATTGTAGTCGATGTGAAGGCGATCGTCCGATATCCGCACTCGGTTATCAGGGTTGGGTAAATCTTCGGTTTGCAGCCACCATCCTATTGAGCGAGTGGCTAACTGCCGCAACCCAAATTCCGGCATGATGCGCGTAAAGATAGAAAGGAGCGGTGGCGCTTCAGAAAAAATCACATCTTGCAAAATGCCGCCTGCCTCTTGAACGTTTCCCATAGGGTAAGGATATTGGTCATCTCCCCAGTAAAAATCGTTGACTCCAAGCGTTCGTTGAGACAAGCCAGAATGGGCAGAGGAAGTCAGTTGTACCACTACCGATAACTGCTGTTTCATCAAATGCCGCCCAACTTCATCAGAGCTATTAGCGATGCCATTGGGGTGCTTTTCATTGGCAGAACGAAGCAGCAGCAATGCCGAATTGATCGCACCACAAGACAGCACAATTATACTGCCTAAAAACAAGTAGTCTTGCTGACCGACTTTGGCTTGAACTGCTTTAATTTCAGATCCAGAGGGATTAGTGTAAAGGCAAACAGCTTGAGCAGAGGTTTTAAGAGTGACGTTGTCGTATTTGAGAGCGGGACTAATGCCTGTATCTTCTGAGTCAGTTCTGCCCTGATCTCCTAACCCCAACGGTAGATGGCTAGGATGCAACCCCTGCTTTGAGAGGACTTCCTTAATTATTTCAATCTGAGGTTCATGCGCGACTTCTGCGAAGGGATAGGCATTACTGTGCGGCGGTTCAGTCGGATCATCATCAAGTTTGCCATGAACCTGATAAAGCTTTTCAGCCTCGGTGTAGTAAGGTTCAAAGTCTTGATACTTCAGTGCCCAAGCTGGAGAAATGCCGTCTTTGTGCTGTACTTGCTCAAAGTCTCGTTCTCGCATCCGCATTAAAACGCCACTATAAATTTTAGTATTACCTCCGACGCAATAGCTAGTCTGTGGATAGAATGGTTCTCCCTCGTTGTCGTACCACTGTTCTGGTGCGTGATACTGCTCTTTCCTAAACACTTCTGTATCAACCAATTCTGAGCTTTCCTTCTCAAGGAATCCTCCTTGCTCTAGAACCAGAATTTTCTTGCCTGTTGGCGCTAGCTTATGCGCTAATGTCCCTCCTCCGGCTCCGGTACCCACAATGATGACATCATAGTGCTGATCATCAATAATCATAGTTATTCCTCTACGCTGCTAACCTATTGCCAAACATAAATGAGAATGAATAAGACAATCCAAATGACATCAACGAAGTGCCAGAATAGGGATGTTGCTTCAACACCAAAAAAACCGTTGTCGTAGTTTCCTGGAATAAAAGAACGAATTAGCATCAATACCTGAAGTAGAATGCCAGTGAGAACGTGCAGTCCATGAAATCCGGTCAGTAAATAGAAGGTGCCGCCGAACAATCCGGAGGTAAATCCGAAGGTCAAACTACGCCATTCTACTGCTTGCCCATACAGAAAATAGCTCCCCATGGCGATCGTGGCTACTAGAAATAGGCGGAATCCCCATAGCTTTTTATCGTGCAAATAGCGCTCGGCAACATAGATGATAAAGCTACTAGAGACGAGAACGATCGTATTAATTCTAGGAGCGCTAACTTCAAGCCCTGTTACCCCCTCTGGATACCAATCGATCGCCATGGTTTTGTAGACCACATAGCCTACAAAGAAGCTCAGGAAAATAACGCTTTCTGAGAGTAGAAAGACAACAAAGCCAAACTTGCTATTGCTTGCTTCATCATGCTCCTGTTCTTGCCTAACGCTGGCTTCGACATCTTGGGCGATCGCTCTTTCTGCCGTCATAGTGCCTCCGAATTAGGGGACTGGATCAAAAAATTGGGTTGAATCAAGCCAGGATTTGGGTTTGCCGCAACCAAGGGCTGATTACTGCCATAGCCATAGGGTGCAGCAATAACCACTGGAGTATCTTCAAAGTTTTCAACTGAAGGGGGTGAAGAAGTCAGCCATTCTAGCCCGATCGCCCGCCAAGGATTATCGCCTGCCTTCTCACCCAAAATCCAAGAACTAACCATATTGAGAATAAATGGCAGTGTCGAAATTCCCAGTAGAAAGCCGCCTAAACTCGCCAATACATTCCAGTATGCAAACTCTGGATCGTAGGAAGCTACTCGTCTGGGCATTCCCATTAATCCTGCTGCGTGCATGGGTAAGAAGGTCAACAGCGTACCAATAAACGTCAAGACAAAGTGAACTTTGCCCAAGCCCTCGTAATACAATCGTCCTGTAATTTTTGGAAACCAGTGATAGAGCGCTGCATAAATGCCAAACACAATGGTGCCGTAAATCACGTAGTGGAAATGACCGACGACAAAATAAGTATTGTTCACATGAATGTCAATCGGAACGGATGCCAGCATAATTCCTGTCACTCCGGCAAACACAAAATTAACGATTCCGCCTAAGGCAAACAGCATTGGCGTTGTTAGCCGAATCTTACCGCCCCAAATGGTTGCAACCCAACCAAATACTTTAATGCCCGTAGGAACGCCAACTAACATTGACGACACCATAAACAAAATGCGCATCCAGCTTGGCGTGGCGCTGGCAAACATGTGGTGCACCCAGACTAAAGCGCTAATTCCAGTAATTAAAACAGAGGAAACAGCAATAACTCGGTATCCAAATAGCGGCTTCCGAGCATGAACGGGCAGCAGTTCTGAAAATATTCCAAAGACAGGCAGAACCATCACATAGACTGCCGGATGAGAATAAAACCAAAAAAAGTGCTGGTACAAAATGGGATTGCCGCCCCGCTCAGGAGCAAAAAAACTGGTGCCTACTGTTAAATCGAGCAGCAGCATCACGGCTCCAGCCGTCAGCGCTGGAAGCCCGTAGAGTTGAATCATTTGAGCCGCCAACACCGACCATACGAATGCAGGCGTTCTAAACCAGGTCATTCCGGGTGCCCGCATCTTGAAGATAGTCGTCACAAAGTTAACGCCACCCATAATCGACGATACGCCCGAAATTGCCACCGCCAAAATCCACAACACCTGACCGTTGATCAGATTACCTGTAGGGTTTTGTAAGCTGACGGGCGGGTATGCCCACCAGCCCGACTGAGAAGGGCCCCCGGGTACCAAGAAGCTAGCAATCATCAGGATGCCGACCACGGGGATAAGCCAGAAAGAGACGGCATTAAGGCGGGGAAATGCCATATCGCGCGCGCCAATCATTAAAGGCACCAAATAGTTGGAGAGTCCGACCAGCACCGGAAACGTCCAGAGAAACAGCATGATGGAGCCGTGCATGGTGAACAGGGCGTTGTAAACTGTGCGATCGACTAAATCAGTATCTGGGCTAATCAGTTCTCCTCGCATGATCATTGAGAGCAAACCACCCACCAGGAAAAAGAAAAATGATGTGATGATGTATTGAATTCCAATCACTTTGTGATCGGTGCTGAAGGTAAAAAACCGCTTCCAGTTGTCAGGTGCGCCGGGGTAAGGCTGTGCGGTAACGCCATCCATTGCCTCAAGGGAGATGTTAGTCATACAAAGCGATCCTTAGACCTTAAAGAGCCAAATTAGCAGAGATACATGTAATTAATCAGGCGAACTGTTAACGTACGCCTTGGGTGAGTAATTGACAATAGGAGGTGAGGCAGGAGTAACACTTTTCCAGCCGCCAATGTTTCCACTTTTGGTGCCTCTGGTATATTCAAAGTCAGCCTGATTGTAGGCTGGGCTAGGAGTTTGAGCCGCAGCATCAGTCAGCCACTGTTGATAGTCGGCAGGCGACTGAACAACAATGTTTGCTTGATTGGCGGCAAAATAGGTGCCACTGTACAGCGAGTCACGTAAGGGATAGGTGCCGATGCGAACAGGTGTAAACTCAAAGTCAATGGTACGATTCGGAACGATATCTTGCTTTAGGCGAAATGCAGGTACATAAAATCCGTGTAAGACATCATCGGAATGCATGGCTAAATGAATCCGGCGATCGACAGGTAAATGCAACTCAGTACTGGTAACGTTTTGATCGGGATAACGAAATACCCATGACCACTGTTTTGCTGTGACTTCGATGTCTTCAGTGGGTGCAGTCTTCTGTGCCGTTTCAATTTCTTGTTGAGGCGTGTCGTCAAAGGGTGCCGCATTAGCAACCTCTACCAGTTGAGGTAGGTGCAAATGCACCAATTCCATCGGGCCTCGAATCGACATTTTGTCATAGGTGCGGTAACTGGCAGTTGAAAGCCCTAAGACCAGAACGATCGGGACAGCTGTCCAAATAATTTCTAGTAGGGTATTCCCTTCAATGTGAGGTCCATCACTAAAATCATATTTTCCGGCTCGGTGAAATACCAGCGAATATAAAATAGGAATCGTCACGCCTAACAATATAAATGTACCGAGTCCTACAAAAATGCTGAATAAATCGTCAACCAGCTTAGACTCAGCCGCTGCTTCTGGCGGAAACCAAGAGTAAGATTGTTGTGCCATCCATAAGCTAAAAAAGCCTAGAAGAATGGCTAGAACAGACAGGATTAAAATTGCGCGGAGTTTCATAGTCAGCACAGCTAGAAAAAAGAGAGGATCGAGATATTTTACAGGCTTTGATTCGGATTTTTACCCATTCTTAGCAACTGGTCGGCAGTAGTATGAATGCCAAACTCGCCGCCTAAGTGTGCGCCTAAGGTGCCCTGAAGAAACATTAGTACGAAGATGAGTAAACCCACTGCAAGGTAGCTCCATTGCACCTGTCGTGACATATCTTTGCGCCAGAGGTAACGCTGAAAGCCTCGCCATACTGTCATCCCCACAATCAGAGTCAGTAAAACAACGCCGCCAACGCCGTGCCATATCATGGTTTCCATAGCTTGCAAGCCCCAGGAACTGGTAACGTCTGTTAAGGGTTCTGCTAGCAAGATTTCATATAATCCACTGGCGATCGTGAAAAACGTGATAAGCGCTGCGCCTAGCATGTTGAACCAGCCGACGTTAAACAAATCAGAACGGGTGACGGGAATGGCGAGGTATTTGAAGACGGCTTTTTCTACTGGAAAAAGAACTCCTACGATGTCGAAGGCGATCGCCGCAATAAATAGTCCTAGCGTTAAATGCACTAGGTTAGGATGAATAGGAACAATGTAGGGTAGCCCGTTTGCTCCAAGTTGATCCCGCATTTGATTCATTAAGTCTGGATTCATAGTAAGTCTCCCCTGCGAGTTGCTTCTATAACCGGACTGCCATGTAATCCATAGACCCACACCAGCAAATCGCCTAGATAGGTTTGAACCAGCACCAGTGCCACCAATAAAAGGCTGACGACCATGTAAGCCATGGGTAATTGAAGTTTATTCTGCGATCGGATGACATAGCGCCACCCAGTCACCCCCGCTAAAACACCCGACAGTGACCAGCCTAAAATAGTGTGTAAGTTTAGGGTTGCAACGGCTGCATCGTAAGGTTCTGCAAGACCTGCCTCAATTTGCCCAAAGATTACGGCTACAAACACTGAAACAGTTGCAAATGCTAAATTCCACCAACTTACTTCATATAGCCGCGAGTTCTTTGTAAAGGATGCAGTAATGTCGCAAAAGACCGCAAACAGCACCATGGCAATGACAAAGTGAATAACAATAGGATGGATAGTATCTGGATAGGGCAGATTGTGCTCGTTGAGCGGTGGCAGGTAGTTAAACACAGGGTTTCAGGAGGGGGTAGAAGGAAGCAGACCAGCAGCAATTGTCTGGTAATCTAACACAACTTTCAATTTCTACCTTATGATATGTTGCCCTAGCAACTCTTCGTGCATTCTCTGCAACACTACTAGGGGAGTTGCAATTAAATAACGCCCCGAACCGCCCCCTAAATCTCTTATTCTGCGGGACTTCCGAACTTGTCAAAGTCCCCCAGAATGGGGGATTTAGGGGGCTGATAAGTCAATGCATCCCATTGGGGTTTTATTTTCACGCAACCCCTTAGGCGGGTTTTGACAGCAAAGCTACACTTCTCATCCTCAAAGCTACACTTCTTATCCTATTGTTAATGTTCCGTTCACTAAAGCTTGAGTTAAAAAAATCCTCACTTAATTTACTGCTTTTTGAAAAACAATAAACTAAGTGAGGACTCAGCACTCTATGGTGCCCAATCTATTTCAATCCAGTTAAGGTTAGACCCTAACCCACCAAACGCAGGACATCTCGTAGCACACTAAATCCGCCAATATCCCAAAGAAGATAAGCTACGAAGCCAAGCATTGCTAAACGTCCATTCCACAATTCTTGCTGAGGATTAAAACCAAAAATCCAAGCATTACGATCGACCCCATTGTACTCCAAATTCAAAGGCGCGGAATCAATTTTTGCAGTAGCGACTGTTGCTCCAGCATCTTCAGCAATCACTTCGTTTACCATGTTGTCTGTTTCGGTCTGCATAGCCACTAGCCTCCCAATAATTTACTCGTACATGCTACTGAGCAGTTCAATGCAATAACGTCTTACTCTGGAAATATCCTTTCTTACAACCTGGCTGTGCCTGTGGTTAGAGGTTGTCTGAGAAGTCTAGGTTGCTATCCAATCCGCCCCCTAGATCCCCCGTTTTAGGGGACTTCGAAGAAGGAGTGGCTCGGAAGTCCCCCAAAATTGGGGGTTGGGGGGCGAGTGTAAGAATCTTTGATACTTTTCAGACATCCTCTTAGAGCCTTACTGAAAGTTTGCCGTTAGCCCTGTTCCTTTGGTAACCAAGCCAGGCTTAACGAAGCCATAGTAGGCAGCGATCGCTGCTGACAAAAAACTCAATCCAACATTGCCACCATAAAGCGGCATAGTGCCAAACAGGGTATTAGCGAAAGGCAATAATCCTAGAAGAGCTTCTGCACCATACATGACTGCGAAAATTTGCAGAAAAGCGATCGCGCCGCCCACGCTTGTAAAGGCAGCAATTCCCCATAGTCCAACCAAAATACGAATTGCATTGTGGAAATAATTAGTAGGGAATAGACCGAATACGTAACCATAGCCTGGGTCAGGATATACGCTTGTTGTAGGATGTGAGATTGTATCTGGGATGAATGTAAAACCTGGTACAAAGCCCACAATTCCTAGAAAAAGTAACGATACTCCTAAGATTAAGGCAACGGTACGAGGCACACTTAATTCTGACTGTTGAACGTTAGATTGCTGGAACATTCCTTTTCTCCATTACTTTCCATCATCATTTCTGTAAGACATGACGTACTGACTTAAACGTCTTGGATTTCATGGTATTGACTTAAAAAGCGATCGTCTGTCTATCAATAGAAGGATTATTTTTATAGCCTAAATTGTAGGAGCGATGGAATGTAACAGAGTACACTAAATTCCTAGCGTCATTTGTGGCAGGGATGCATTTTGCAACATTCTAGTCCCACAGAAATATCTTATAGAGCTAATAGAAATAAAGCTAATAGAACTGCTCTAGCGAACTTGCTAAACTTGTTGGCTATTATCCCGCTCTTCAATCATATCGACCACCACTTCAACCAGTTTATAAACATCAACAGGCTTAGAGAGGCACTTTTGAAAGCCTGCTGAGCAAATCTCTGCCTGCTCCTGCTTCCCGGTATAGCTCGTAACTGCGATCGCTAACATTGCTTGAGTGGCTTCAGCCGTTAAATTTCTGGCTTTACGAATAAGAGTAAGACCATTTTCATCAGGCAAGAAAATTTCGCTGATTAGGACATCAGGAGGTTTTTCTTGGATATGGGTGAGTGCTTTGGCGCAAGAGGTTGCCGTAATCACTTCGGCTCCTATTTCTTCTAACACCAAAGCAAATAATTCACAAATATCAGGATAATTATCTACTATGAGAATTCGTAAACGATTGAAGGACTGGCGCTGTAAAGCAAAGCTGTTTATTTCTGGCACTACAAAATTTGTCTTGCTAACAATAGACGCAAACGCATTGAGTGGACAATCAGGCTGTAAATTTAGTAACACGGTTACTCCTAGCTACGATTGTTCTCTAAGAAATCTACTCTGAGGTTGTAGACCAAAAGTAAAGACGTTTACTGTTACTCGATCGCTTTTGATGGACTTAACAGCCAAGGTCTTGGCAGGATGCTTTCAGAATAGGAATGTCAGTTTATGTATACACTAAATGTTTCTCAAGTCATAGTCTGTACGGTTTTAAACATCTGTAGGAGTTTAAACAATGTAAAAGAGAATGTAAAAAAGTTATTTTTAGTTAAATTTGGTGACTATGAAAAGCGATCGCTCAGCAGGTGAAGCACTTCAGCCTGACCTGACCTGTAAACCTCTCCAGCAAACTCCTCTAAAGCATTTCGGTTAAGAATTGTAATGTGACCCCGGCGATACTGAATTAGCTGAGCCTGACTAAGGGCACTAGCGGCAACCGTCACACCGGATCTCCGAACGCCCAGCATTTGGCTAATGAACTCTTGAGTTAAAGCAAAAGTTTCGGACTGTAAAGAGTCTGAAACCAATAGAAGCCAGCGTGCTAATCGTTCTTCAATGGTATAGAGCCGATTGCTGACCGCTGTTAGGGAAACTTGTGCCAAAAAAGATTGGAAGTAGCGAAGCAACAGATCTTGTAGTTCGCCCCCTCGCCTAAACTCAGTTCTGATAATTTCTGTAGAAACTCGGGTTGCCCACCCCTCTACCTGCACGTTCGCTCGATGAGTTTGCGTCATTCCCCCTAAAAGAGCCGGAAGTCCAACCATGCCCTCTATACCCACTACACCCACTTCAATAATTGCCCCTTCTTGCATAGGGTAAACCAAAGAAACAGTCGCAGAATGAGGAAAGTAAAGGTAGGGAATAGGCTCATTAACATCGTAGAGAACCTGATGAATAGGAAGGGTCACAGGTTCTAAGTCAGGCTTTATCCGTTGATAGACTTCACCAGATAAAGCGGCTAACAGCCAGTTAGAAGATGGGTTAGAAAGTTGAGATTGAGGGGTAGGCATGGAAAACCTGCTTTCCTAGGTAAGTTGGCAAGAATACTTGACAAGGAAAGGGGGGTTGAGCCGATCAAGATGCCAAACTAAGAAACTTTTCTTAACCTGAGAATATCATACCCTGGGTAGATAAGAGGAAATTTTATACCTCTAAAGATATACCAAACTTTTCTGGTTGAGTACTTATCTGACTTAAAATAGGGCGTTGCTGAATTCTTAAAATAGAGCGTTGCTGAATTGTAGTCTAGAAATTCGGTTCCCCTGCCCTCTCAGGGAAGGGGATAGGGGTTAGGTTGAGTCGGCAACGCAGCAAGATAGACCTCTCCCTCAACCCCTCTCCGGAAGGAAAGGGGCTTTGAGCAGGTTCATAACTTTCCGTTAGCAAGGCTCTAAGTAGAAGATGCTAAAAACCCAAACATGGGTTGCTGAATTGTAGTCTGGAAATTCGGTTCCCCTGCCCTCTCAGGGAAGGGGATAGGGGTTAAGTTGAGTCGGCAACGCAGCAAGATAGACCTCTCCCCCAACCCCTCTCCTGAAGGAAAGGGGCTTTGAGCAGGTTCATAACTCTCGTTTAGCAATGCCCAAAATAGAAGATTCTAAAAAACCCAAACATGGGGTTAACCCTATAAGAGCGCAGGCACTTTCAAAGGCTTCAGGAATACACGAATCGTAGTGTCTGCTGGCACCACTAAGTTGTAACGTGCTAATGCAATTGTGGTGGTAGGGATCTATTGTTTATTCAGCAATGCCTGTTTGAATATTCTGCAACAACAAGCTCGGTATCCAACGCTAAAACCGCCCCTTATCTCTAACTCAAGAGCTTTTCAAAAATCATTGACTGAGAAGCTGAGAACCCTGACAAGGTGAAGTGTCAAAATAACTATTCTGGAAATGCTCTAAAATACAAGTACTTAGTTGCTCTATCTCTGCCTCTTGTTCGTCAATGTAAGACTGAATCTTTTGAATCTCTGCCTGCGCCTTAAGGATTGCTTGCCGCTTGGTTAGTTCAACACCTGCGATCGCCCCTTCCATGACTGCTCTCTCACTAGCATCACTCGAAGGAATTTCTGGCAGAAAAGCAATAGCATCAGCAATAGCCTCATCAATCAGGCAGTAAATATCGCTATAGGTCTCTTTCAAGTCATACAAAGGACTAGCAATTGTAACCGCGACTTGTAAATCATCAGCACCTTTACGCATATCTCTAACTCTGTGAAAGACACAAGCCTTAACAATATCTCGCAAATGAGACAGCCTGCTCGGAGCTTGAAAAGGACGATTAACACTCGCTACTGAGTTCATAGTCTTGGTCTTGATGCCAACCATTTCAGATTCTCTCCTTCACAAAGTGAGCTACGCCATCCCTTAATATTTCTTTTTCAGAGTTTTCAGAATATTCAAAGTAATTAGAATATTCAAAGTAATTGATTGTTGAAAACTACCATTTCAGATCTCACTATCATAGTAGTTAACTAACTAAAGTATAGATGTCCACCTAAAGATAGATTGTATAAGATATTTAAAAATCCTAACTTTATTTAAGCCTAGTATTAGGTTAGGCTAAACGCTGTGATGTTTTGTAGGCATGGTATAGACATGATGGTCGGTTAATAAAGCATAAAATAAAACACAAATTGATTTTTCACTTAAACTCAGACATTTTCTAAATTTTTTAAGCCGAAGGTTTGACTATGAACTCGCATATTGACTCGCAACTAACATTACCTAATTTATCCGGTTACTCTGCTCAAAAATGCACTTCTAAAGTGACATCTCCAGCCATGATTAGTCGGCGTATTTGTCCATGCTGTTGCAGTACTTTATTGCGTCATGCACGTTCTGGAGAAATTTATTGGCGTTGTAGTACTTGCTACCAAGAGATGCCAGTCTAGCTGTTGGGGTATCCCAGAGCTTAAGAGCAATCTAAAATCACTATTTTAGATTGCTGTAGGTCTATCTCATGGAAGAACCACCTCTAAAGTAGATTGTTTAAGCTTAAGTTAATTCGTCATACAAACTTGTGCGCACGGGAGTAAGGCATTAGTGAGATTGAATATTACTGCATAGCTTAGCTGAAAAGGAGAGATTCTATGTCATTACCTGTAAACTCTAGTGACTTTGAATTGACAATGGAACAAGAGTTCATGTTAGTTCGTTATAATCAACAAATTACCGAAATTTCTCAAGAAGATCTACGTGCAGCTTTACTAGAAATTACACGGCAGTTAATGATCAAAGACAATGTTATTAGAACGCTAGTCAAAGCTGGAATTTAATGGGAGGAATATTCAATGTCTCAACAAACCGAAACGTTACAGCCGCCTCAGCATCAAGAACATCAGCCAGGTAGTGAAGCAGAGATGGTACCTAGACCCAAGTTTGAGGGAAGTCATTATCAGGGTAGCAGGAAGTTACAAGGCAAAGTTGCGCTTATTACTGGAGGCGATAGCGGGATTGGTCGAGCTGTTGCTATCGCTTACGCTAAGGAAGGAGCCGATGTAGCGCTCTCTTATCTTAATGAACATGATGATGCCAATGAAACTAAAGCAAAAGTAGAGCAAGAGGGCTGTCGATGCATAGCGATCGCAGGTGATTTAGGGAGTGAACCTTTTTGCCAACAAGTTGTTGAAAAGGTCATTGATGAGTTTGGTCAACTCGATATTCTGGTTAATAATGCAGCCGAGCAGCATCCTCAAAACAGCATTGAAGATATTACTGCTGAACAATTAGAGAGAACCTTTCGCACCAATATTTTTGCAATGTTCTTTTTAACTAAGGCTGCGATGCCTCACCTTAAAGAGGGGAGTTCTATCATTAATACGACCTCTGTCACTGCCTATAAAGGTAGCCCTTGGCTGTTAGATTACTCTGCTACTAAAGGGGCGATCGTTGCATTTACTCGGTCTCTATCGTTAGCGCTTACTCAGAAGGGAATCCGAGTCAACGGAGTTGCTCCAGGTCCTATTTGGACACCTCTAATTCCATCAACCTTTCCCGACGAGAAGACAGAAGACTTTGGAAATCAGGTTCCAATGCATCGAGCCGGTCAGCCTGAAGAAGTTGCCCCTAGCTATGTATTTCTGGCTTCATCTGATTCTTCCTACATAAGTGGGCAAGTGCTCCACATTAATGGTGGTGAGATTGTTAATGGATGAGGCTGCCATAAGTATTGAATGAAGGGAGCAAACTAATCTGCTCCCTTTTTTGGCATTGCTGAATGCAAGTATGAATCCTGTTCCCCTGCCCTCTTAGGGAAGGGGCTAGGGGTTAAGTCGAGTCGGCAACGCAGCTAGGTAGACCTCTCCCTAAATCCCTCTCCTAAAGGAAAGGGACTTTGAACAGCTTCATAGTTTTGTTCAGCAACGCCACTTTTTTGTATCCCTAGACAAAACTTGAACCTTTTCAAAGTTCTTTTCCTTCACGAGCAATGCTCTAGCAGAGGTTTCTCTGTATTATCAAAAAAGGTCGTTGCTGAATAAAATTATGAAAATTCAGTTCCCTTTCCTTAAGAGGGTGTCTGAGAAGTATCAAAGATTCTTACACTCGCCCCCTAAATCCCCCGTTTTGGGGGACTTTGAAGAAGGAGTGGCTCGGAAGTCCCCCAAAATGGGGGATTTAGGGGGCTTAGTTTAGAAGTTTCATTCCTCCTCATGCGTTTCCTTAATGGTTACAGTTAAATTAGGGAGACCTGTTAATTTCTCTATTGGTTGCACTTCTTCTACTTGAGGCGCAAACACTCTTAAGCTTTGAGGTAAGCATTCAACATCAATAGGCGTATCCCCAATGATCTCCCCATCTAGCACTACTTTTTGAGGTGGATTAGTAGTCACTCGAAAACGCCGAGCCCGGAGGTAACCTACGTCTTCACGTTGCACTGCATCCCCTCTTAGGGCTGAGGTTAACAGGTCATAGGAAGCAGCGATCGCCTTTACTTTAGTGGCTGGTGAAACAATCGTTAAATCTAAAAGCCCATCATCAAAAATAACTCCTGCTGACCCCTGCGCCAAAATAGAAGTAGGAGGTGCTGCATTAGCGATCGTAATTGCAGAAGCGGTCACATTTATAATTTTGTCTTCGGTTTCAATTTCTACATCGAAATGATTGAGACGGCGAAGCTGCTCAATGCCCGCCAACACGTAGGCTAACATCCCTAACCGATCTTTAGAATCTCGATCGGCTAAGTCTACTGTTTCGGCTTCAAATCCAATTCCTGCTAAGAGAACCATTGGCATTCCATTACAGGTTGCCGTATCAACTGTTCGAGTAGCACCCCCTAAAATTGTGTGACAAGCTTCATCAATTGCCGTAGGTAATTCTAAGGCATTAGCGAAAGCATTAGCAGTCCCGCGTGAGATAATACCCAACGGAATTTCAGTTCCTGCTAGAGCTGCTGTCGCTGCTGAAATAGTGCCATCTCCACCAGAAGCAATGATTGCTTCAACGCCCTCTTGAACAGCTTGATGAGCCAGAGTAGCGGCATCAGTCTCAGGAGTTGTGAAGCGAATGTCAAGGGCGATCGTAGGCTGCAAAATTGAGCAAATAAGTGCTAACTCTTGTTCTGAGTCGCCCTGCCCTGCCACAGGATTAAAGATCAAACAGGCTGAGCGTAGCATATCGGAACCTCAATACTAGATGAAATTTAGAGAGACGCTGATTTTTTCTGATCTAACTCTACTCTTAAGATAAACTGTCTGCATTGCTAAGTAAAAGTATGAAAGTCTAATTACTATCCTTTTATCTTTTATTAGAGGGCTAGGTTGAATTGAAAAGTAGCCAGGCTGTCTCCTCCCGACCCTGCCTTAAAAAAAAGAGTTTTGAATAGATTGACTACCTCCGTTCCCCAAGCTAGTTATTTATCTCACCTACAGTACTTGTTTGGCTTGCCTTACACAAAGTCGAAACTTCTTAAAAAGAATAACTGAAAGTTAAAACTCCTACATCTCGCAAACTTCCTAAAGTTAAGATCCCACAAAAGAACAACGCTTTTGTGGGATCTGCTTTGTGAGGTCTACCTGTGGAATCTTACCGAATGGCTATTAAGAGCGCTAAATACTACCGAACTTCGCGCACTTCTGAACGAGGACTCCGAGTTCCCACTGATGCTCCGACTAACGAAGCGGCTAGACCTAACAAGGAACCCAACACAAACGAACCACCAATCTTAGCTGTGTTACCAGCAATATCGCGCGTTTGTTGAGCCGTTACATTAGGAGCAGTTGCAGGAACATCAACAGTCCCTTGCTGAACTTGATTAACAATATCGCCAGCATTAGCAGCAACTACGCCAAATGCACCTGAAACACCGCTAGCTAACAACCAAGAGCTAAGCGCTAAAGTTGTAGCCCAAAGAATTGCACCATTTAACAGTGCTGTATTCTTGTTCATAGGACCACAAGCACGAGCCGTAACCCAGCCTCCTACAAACAAAGAGATAAACAAGCTGATAATTGACCAAATACCAACCGCAGCAGCAGCATTATCTGCATTGGTGCGGGGAGCACCAGAACCAGCGATCGTAGTAGCTCCGATCGCAGCTCCCAGAGCACTCAAGATCAGTTGAGTAGCCAGCGCTATCACCAAACCCGATAGAATCGGACCCCAGCGGACGCGGTCATGATAGTCAGCGACAGGAACTGCCATAGGCTGCATTACATTGACAGGTCTATCAGGGGTCATAGGGTGTTCAGAATATGTCATGATTAATAAGTTCCTGATGGAAGTGTGAAATTGCTGTTGCATTACAATATAACGAGCCTTTGTAAGTCACACCTACCCTTAGATAGATAAAACCTAGAAAATCCTCTTCCTTGTGTTGGAAGACATGAAAATTGAGAGAATCTCTAGAGAACTAAAAGAATTTACCTATATTAATTGGGCATGTAAAACATTACAAAAAATCCTGTTTGGAGCTTTAGGTAAAAGCTCCAAACAGGAAGAATACAGGTTAAATCCTCATAGTCCTCATAGAACAGTATTTCCCCTCAGCATCTCAATCTATTGCCTATTACTAGAAGCAATACTTAAGCTACGAAGGCGACCTCTTCTATCTTGGCTACTGAGCAGCTATTTCTTGCTGAAGCTGACTCTTAGCAGTTTTGAACTGAGTCGCAAGATTTTCTTGCTGGTCACTGCTACAGTTATTGCGAATTGCAGCAAACATCGTGCTCTCTTCTTGGCGAACGTGATCCATTACAGTTTCTTTTAACTGATTGAGTTGGCTTTTAAACTCAGGAGCAGTAGGACTTAGAGCCAGCAAGGAATCTAGCATAACTTTCATTGATGCTTGCTCGTCATATAGCTCTTGAGTGTCATGTTCACCATAAAAAGAACGAACTGCTGGATAAACCACCTGTTCTTCTGCTTCAGAGTGAGCTGTCAAATCTTTGTAGATTTGACCAAAGAACTCTTGAATTTTCTGAGGATCATCAGTACCCTCAATTTGCATAAACAGAGTGTTGACTTTGGCGTGATCCATACGGATTACATCCTGGATATTCATCTCATCGTCTGTGTGGCTGATAGCGCTACCTGCAACGCCTGTAACGGCTGCCACTGCATCTTGAACCCTTGCCCAAATTCCTTGCTTTGCTTCTTGACCTGTCATTTCACGTACGCCCAAGACTTCCAAGACACCCTTAAGTTGCTCTTGGTGAGCACGGTTTTCGAAGTTAACTGCATTCAACGGTGTAATAGCAGCTTCAACATCTGCACCAACAACTTGGGCTGCCTTGTGAACCAGCAAGCCACTCATAACTTGCTGATGCTTAAGAAGTTCATGCTGAGAGACTTTTTCAAAAAGAGACAATTCAGAACCCTTCATTAGTCCATCAACCTCTTTCACCATCTTTTCGACAGTTTCCTTAGGTTTGCCTTGAACACCGTATTGCACGATCACGGTGTCCAAAATCCCCATATTTTTACGATCGCTTTCTAGCATCTTGTCCAATTGCTGACGGATCTCAGGATCGTTGCAAGCCACTGCTAACTTTTGCTCGTTCTCAATTAGCAGATCTTGGACAACCTTCATGCTGGCTAGTTTTTCACCGATCGCCATCCGTTTGGAATCATCAAGAGTAGTTACCATCTTTATGTTCTCCTAAAGGCTGAGTTATTAACTGACTCCTTTAAGGTGCCATAGCAGTCTATTAGGTTCCTCTTTCCAAAGAACTAATCTTTGCGATACTTCTACCTCTATAGCAAGGCTAAAGCTTAGAGGATGTCTGAGAAGTATCAAAGATTTTTACACTCGCCCCCCAACCCCCCATTCTGGGGGACTTCCGAGCCACTCCTTCTTCAAAGTCCCCCAAAATGGGGGATTTAGGGGGCAGATTGGATAGCAACCTAGACTTCTCAGACAACCTCTTAGACGAGATATAAATTAATGCTGGGTTAAAAAGCAATGTAGGTGCAGCATGATCTTTTTCACGCTACACCTGCATTGCTTTAAACTTAATTACTCTTCTAATTTGCCATCAGTCTAGCTTGTTAATGCTTATCAATGATGATTCTCCGATAGCTACTCCAACAAAAATAGCTACTCCAACAAACATCTATTCAGCGCAGCCTAATAGACTCTTTCAGAGTTCTCATAATGCTTGACGATCGCCCAAATGCCATGAATGCTACCAGGAATCCACCCAAGAAATGTTAGTAAAACATTAATCACTAGAGTAGTACTCAAACCGTAAGTCAAAAAGACACCTACTGGAGGAATCAGAACACCTAAAATTAGATGAAGAACTTTCATGCTATTTACCTTTAAGAACCCTTAAGGACTCAACTTGTATTACTACTTACTTATGTATGCTATGTTGCCAACAATAAGCAAAACTTGCTTCCTTCTTTAGGAGGAACAAAATTTAATCCTGAAGCGATGAATTCTCGTAGCTTATATCCTTCTCAGGAGAGAAGCAGCTTCGGCTCCATCAGTTGAAGATTAGATCTGAATATGAATTTACTAACAAGTGCTTACCTGGCATAAGGAAGGAGAAATTTATGATCCGTTCTGCATTAACTGTGTTGGCTACTGCCCTAAGTCTATTAATCATTGATCTAGTTGTTCCCGGCGTTAATATTGCAACCTTTCCCGCTGCGCTAATTGCTGCGATCGCCCTAGGTCTTGTGAACATTGGAGTTAAGCCAATTCTCTCTTTACTATCTCTACCGCTTAACTTCTTAACGTTAGGAGGGTTCTCACTAGTCGTCAATGGACTATGTTTTTGGCTAGCCTCTTTATTAGTTCCTGGCTTTAGTGCAAGTGGTCTAATAGCCATTATTTTAGGTCCTGTTGTTCTATCTTTCGTGAATACTTTTCTAAGCCGTTACTTTGTCGAAAAGTACCCTACGCTGGCATCCGATGATAAAGCAAATATTAGGGGAGCAATGGATGATGTGAAGGGGGCAATAGAATAACTATGCCAAACGTCAAGAGTCATACGAGGTAAGTCGGTGGACAGAGGCTTTACAGACATCTCTATCTTTTAGGGGATGAGTTAATCTGAAACCTTAGATAGATTATAGAAGTCAATTTGAATTCTCCAGGAGTAGTTATGAGTATTGAAGATCGGGCTAAAGCAGTTGCTAAAAACATAGAAGGCAAAGCTCAGGAAGCGATGGGTGAAGTGACAGGAGATCCCCAAGACAAAGCTGAGGGCAAAGCAAAGCAAGCTGAATCTAAAGTCCGCCACGGCGTTGAAGATGCGAAAGACGAAGTTAAAAAGGTTGTTGACTAAATTGACGCATTAGAGCGCTAAGTTATTCAGCGCATCATCTTTACAAGTGATGCGCTGAATTTTAGATCCTACACGTTTACCCTAAAGGAATTTAGTAAGGTTCCCCTTATGATCAACACTTTAACCGCATCGTTTTTGTTATTAGTTGAGGCGATCGCCCCTGACACGATTGCCAAAGAGCAGGCACTTTCCTCTGATGCTTTAATCGCAGTGGCAGTCATTGGTTTTCTTGCCGCTACTGGAATTGGCTCTGTTGCCTGGTACAACTCGAAGCGCCCTCCTGGTTGGGAAGATAAGGAACGTCCTGCAATTGTTCCTGACGTTGAGCCTAGCGATCATCCTGGTCTAGGCAATCCTGAGTAAAAGTCGAGTTACGGGCACCTTGGTATTATGAAAAGAAGTCGTAGAAGACAAAGAGCTAACTGGACTCGTGAATTGGAAGATATTACACGAGGTGCCTGTGGAGGATTCTTATTTGGTATTCCTTTGCTTTACACGATGGAAGTCTGGTGGATTGGGTCTACCGTTTCTCCAATTTTAATGCTTTTAGCGATCGCCATAACGTGGACGATCGTTTTTTTTCTGAATCGCACAGAAGGCTTCCGTCGAACTGCAAATATAAGTTTTGTCAATGCAGCCAGAGATACGGTTGAAACAGTTGCGATCGGTTTAATTTGTACGAGCATCATGCTAATAATATTGCAAGAAGTCACCCTGGAGACTCAGTTGAGTGAAGCACTGGGTAAGGTGATCTTTGAGAGCGTTCCTTTTTCCTTGGGTGTAGCTCTCTCCAATCAATTTTTGAGTAGCAATCCAGACGAAAATCGAGTTCAGCCTTCAAAGCAAGCTAGCACTTCGCAAGTTGAAGCTCCAAAGCCTGAGATAAGCGAGACTTTTGCTGATATTGGTGCAACTTTGATAGGAGCTATTATCATTGCATTCAGTATTGCTCCAACTGATGAAATTCCCATGCTAGCAGCAGCAACCTCAGAGGTTTGGCTCTTAGCCACTATTGCAGTCTCTTTACTAATTTCTTATGGAATTGTGTTTGAGGCTAATTTTGCGAATAAGAGCAAGCGCCAACAGCAACGCGGGCTTTTTCAAAGTCCGTTAAGTGAAACTATTATGTCATATTTACTCTCTTTAGTAGCCGCTGCAATGATGCTTTGGTTTTTCCAGCAGCTATCCTTCAACGACCCTGGATCAATGTGGCTAAGCTATACGTTGCTCTTAGGATTGCCTGCAACTATTGGTGGTGCAGCAGGTAGACTGTCTATATGAGTAATGTTCCTTCTTCTGGTAATAAGCCGTCTGAGAGTAGTTCTTTAGAGAGTCAACAGCCGCGATCGGTGGCTGAACAAATTAGCTTTAGTGTTGCTGCTTTATTTTTGGCGACTCTCGTTAGTTTAGTTTGCTATCTTTGGTTCGGTAAGCGTGAGCAGGCACCGCCCAACCCAGTAGTAACTGTTAAGCCACCTCAAGAACTTTCAGGACAATTTCATGTTCCCTTTGAAGTAATTAATCAGGGAGATGATACAGCAGAATCTGTCCAAGTTGTTGCGGAACTTACCCTCAACGGTGCAGTTGCAGAAACAGGAGAGCAACGGATCGATTTCTTGTCGAGTCATGAAACTGAATCAGGTGCTTTCATCTTTAGTCAAGACCCGAGTAACGGTAAACTCGTTATTCGAGTAGCAAGCTATAAATTACCATAGATTATTCAGCCTATTGGGTGATTCAATATGAGTACTTTACCTCTGAGGAGCGAGGAAATTGTCTAAGTAAAGTGCTTATATATAGATACTAAAAAATAATTGCAATAATTCAGTAGAGGAAACGTTATGCCAAGGTTAGCAGGAAAGCAATCCAATGAAGGTCTGCATGTAAGCTTACTAGCCCTGACTGCGATCGCTATAGCAGTAGGCTTAGAGTATGTAGGAGTCATCAATGTTGTTCCTGGTTTTGGGAAAGATAAAGCTGCTTTGAACTTCAACAGCTATGATGTCTCTTCAGATCAATCTGTTGTATCTAAATCTCTTCAAAAATAAAGACTAGGACGTTAAATATTATGCGTAAGGGTAATGAAGTTATTGGTAAGCCTGTTGTTTCATACAGTACAGGACGGCGAATTGATACAGTTAAGGACTTGATTTTTGATCAGAACAGCAATCAACTGTTAGGATTCTTGATCACAGAAGGGGGCTGGTTTAGTAGCCCTCATGTCCTTTTGCTAAAAGACGTATTGGCGATCGGAGCCGATGCGGTTATTATTCCGTCTAAAGATCATGTTTTTGATGCTAAACAGGTTCCTGAAATCTCCAAAATTCTAGAGTACAATAACGTGCTTAAAGGAACGCGCATTCTTACTACAGATGGTCGCAACCTGGGCACAATGGTTGATTTGTACTTTGACAATGAGACAGGGATAGTAGAAGGATACGAAGTATCGGGAGGAATGTTTGCTGATGCTTACTCTGGTCGATCATTTGTACCTACTCCAAAAACGCTCAAAATCGGCAAAGATGTTGCGTTTGTCCCGGTGGAAACTGCTTTATTGATGGAAGAGCAGGTTGGAGGAATCAAGGCAGCAATGCAAGTTGCAGGTGAAAAAGTGCAAGAAACCATGCAATCTACTGGCGAAAAGCTGCAAGATGCAGGAGGGAAGCTGAAGCAGTCTAGTAGTAGTCTTTCCCAAAATTTAGGCGGAAAATTCAACAGTGCCCTAGCAGGACAGGCTGTTGAAGAAGCAAAAGGGTATCGCGTACAGCAGTTTGTTCGCTCGGAAGATGGCTTCATTATTGCAGCACCTGGACAAATTGTGAGTGACTCAGTCGTCAAATTCGCTCGAAGATTTCATCAAGAGGAAGCGTTGCTACAAGCAGTTGGGCTTTCGACCCACAATGCTGCCCACTCAAGAGCTAATGGTATGGCTATGGTGACAGGCGATCGCTTTCGAGTCAGAGCAAATAAAGCTGAAGATCAATTGCAAGAAGGAGCACAAAAGCTCAAGGTAGAAGCTAACCACGTGTGGCGACAGCTTAAAACAGGAATGGCTAACTTTCAAGATCGGAGCAGTCAAGCGATCGAGCAAAAGCGGATTGTGGGCGCTTTAGGTCGTCCGGTTAATCGCGTTATTCTAGACCAACAAGATCAAGTTATTCTGAACGTGGGTGAATTAATTACTCACCAGGCGATCGAGGTTTCTCGTCAGGCAGGAGTTTTAGAGGTTCTATTGAGTTCTGTTTACACTGAAACACCTAAGCTCTCAAGGGAGGACATTGAGGCACCTCATCCAGGTCGAGCCTCTCTAACTTAGTAACTTTAAAGCAAAATGCCAGGAAGTATAGGGAATTAGCTTCCTGTTATTGTGTGGCGGACATTTGATCATTAATTTTGTTGTCTTGAAAAAGCTACTTAGCAATGTTGAAATATAGAATGTAAATTCTACCCTTTCATCTTTTCAGAAAAGAAGCCAGACAAATCTAACCTCTCCTGTCTTGAAAAGAAGAGTAGAGAGTAGGTCTATACTTTTGTTCATTAATGAAAAAAGTGCTCTTGGCTACCTTCTTCCTTAAGATAGAAGACTGCTTGAGCATTTAGGTTAATACTAATGTGAGTTGTTAACGGTTTATCGTATTATGAGTAATCCAAAAGACTCCACTGAGAGTAATCAAAGTGGTACTCCAGATACCTATGACAGAGGGATTATCCCTGCTGAGACGGCTGCACGCAAGGAGCGAGAAGGAGAAGGGTACAAAAACCGCCCAGATGCTCCCGGTAATGACGATAGCATTGATACTGTAGGAGGCTATACAGTAGACAAAGAAGGTTTGGCTAATAATTTTGCTGTTGAACCAGAAATGTATTATGAAGTACCTGGCGATCTGCGGGAAAAAGAAGCTGCATTAGCAGCAGAGCGGGCTGAAGAGATGGAAGAGGTCAACCAGACGAACGAGGATGGTAAGCTGAGTACAGATCATGACGATCGAGGCAAAGGTGTAGGGGTCATTTAAGAATTTCATCTTTCATTATTACAGTACAATTTGGCTGCCCTGCCTTCTTTCCGAAAGCAGGGCTTGCCTTTAAAAATTAACAGGAATTTATCAGCTAATTAAACGGTTTATGGCAAAAGTCAGCATCATGATTTTTTGCTCTATAATTTTTTTAGATGATTTAATGCTCCTAGCTTAAAGTATTCTTTTCCTAAACTAAAACAGAGCAAAAGAACTTCTAACCTTTGGAGAGTGGGCAAAAGCTAATTTTATCTAATCCTGAGCGCTGTTAGATAAATACCTTTTCTAGATTGTTCTAGAGGTCAATTAGTGTTTTTACGGAATTTTGCCGATGATTTTCTCCGAAGAGGTTGTTAATCCCTCTGAACCTTTTGATTTAGAAGGTAGCTATTGTGATTTACCAGAAGCGCTGCTGAGAGACTCAAATCAGCCTTTTGTGCTATGTGTAGATGACAATCCAGATGATTTGTTGCTACTGAGCTATACGGTAGAATTTTGTAACATTGAGTTTATTGGACGAGCTAGCGGCTGGGCAGCCTTGAAGCTGGTTGCGATTCTTCCTCCTGCACTGATTCTGCTCGACATTTTACTGCCTGACTTGAACGGAATAGATTTTTTATATTACCTTAAGCAAAATCCTTTAACTTGTGACATCCCAGTCGTAGCAGTCACAGCTTTAGCAACTTTAAGCGATCGCGCTCTACTTTTATCGGCAGGTTTTGTGGACTATATTAGTAAGCCCTACATGCTGGAAGAAGTGGAAGAAGTCATTCTTCGTCATTTAAAGTCAAAGTCGAACCAAGGTGAATAAAAATTAAAAAGGGCGCAGCTTTTGCGCCCCTAGAGAGATTAAAATGGTCGATCTGCTGACCTAAGATCGACTGACTTAAGTTTGTGGCACCCAGACTGAAACAGAGCCACCTTTACATCGGAACTCTGCCCATCCTTCGTCATTTGTGGTGACAGGTTCATCAATATGCTCAGTTAAATCAACGTAAACCTGATTAGGTTGACCTATCTCCATATATTTGCTGCCATCATCACCATTACTCAAAACCACTGCCACACCGCCTGGATGCTCATCATCGCCTAGCCGTGTCCAGCCAATCACATTGGCGTGATCAAAGTAGTCGTACTGATCGCCATAAGCATAAGTTTGACGGGCAAAGAGGAACTTATCAAGGAGCCAT
This sequence comes from Timaviella obliquedivisa GSE-PSE-MK23-08B, assembly GCA_019358855.1. NCBI lineage: Bacteria > Bacillati > Cyanobacteriota > Cyanophyceae > Oculatellales > Oculatellaceae > Timaviella > Timaviella obliquedivisa. Next base: position 27,848 of record JAHHII010000005.1, read on the forward strand.
TTATGCTTGTCCAGCCAAACTTCATGCTCATTACCGTCATTGCCTGTGTCCTTATAGTGTGAACCATAATAATCGGCATAGAACACGCAAGGATAACCTTCTCGGCGTAACAAAATTAAAGAGTATGCCAAGGGCTTAAACCAAGATTCGACAACCGACTCCAATGACTGTAAAGGTTGAGAGTCATGGTTTTCAACTAATGTAACCGCCAATGCAGGTTGCTGTTGAACCAGGGTATTGTCAAAAATTTGCCGTAAGTCATAATCATTGCCTGCTTGACTTGCCACATGAAAATTGTAATGAAGGGGGGCATCAAACAGAGTCACTTTACCGTTGGTCGTTTCAACAAATGAATGAAGTGTCTCAACATCATATGACCAGTATTCGCCTACTCCAAAAAGTTCTTTTTGAGTGACGTGGCTAACGTGTGCTAACCATTCCCGAAAGAAGTCTGCGGAGATATGTTTAACAGCATCGAAGCGGAAACCATCTACACCTGTCGTGTTAACGTACCACTCACCCCAATACTTTAATTCACCAGAAACTTCGGGATTATCCATATCCAGGTCGCAACCCATCAGGTAGTCGAAGTTTCCCTTTTCTTGATCAACGTTGTCGTCAAATGATTTGCCTTTTAGCAGGTAGACTGCGTTCTCATCTGAGTTATAGGCATTGTAATCGATCGCGTCAAAGTGCCACCAATGCCATTCCATTGTGGAGTACTTGCCATTACGACCTGGGAAGGTGAAGTGTGTCCAAGCTTTGATAGTTTGATACTCGCCAATCGGGGCATTGCGATCCTCAGGATGAAAAGGGGTAGCTTGTACCTCTTCTTCATGATCTGCACCTAATTTGTGGTTGAAGACCGCATCGGCATAAATCCGAATTCCTGCATCCTGAGCCGCTTTGATGGCTCGGATATATTCATCCTTGGTACCATATTTGGTTCTGACTGAACCCTTCTGGTCAAATTCTCCCAAGTCAAATAAATCATAAACGCCGTATCCTACATCCATTCCACCGCCCGTACCTTTGTAGGCGGGAGGAAGCCAAAGAGAAGTGACTCCAGCTTTTGCTAGATCTTTGGCAGATGCCGTTAACTGGTTCCACAACGAACCATCCGCTGGGCTATACCAGTGGAAGTATTGCATCATGACCCCATTTGTATCAGACATGAAAGCGACCTCTTGCTAAAGATATAAATGACTTGTCTTCATTGAGACAATAATACGAGAAGTCAATACCTTTAAACATCCGTCAAATGACAGATGACGAGGTCAATGAGAAAGGTTCTGTTACGAGGCAGGAGATAAAGACGAAGATGAGGACTTGGCTTTAGCTTTTGTCGTAGACTCTCGAACGGTAGGTTTCTTTGCCAAAATGACAATGATGCCCATGCGACCTGTCTCCAAGGTAGTGTCGCTTAAGATGTCTAGCACCTCAACGTTGAGAACTTCTTGAATTAGATCTTGAAGTTGAGGTCTAATAGCTGCATCTAGGTCTTTACGAACTTGTTGGGCAAGCAGTTCATCGGCTTCCGCTAAAATTTGCTCTGGACGAGTGACTGAGTTTTCTAGGACGATCGTCACTTTTTCATCCATCAGCTGACAGGTTACCTTACTTGGCTGAAGACCTAAATGAGTTCGGTAAAACGTTTGAATTCGCTGGGAAAGTGTTCTCTCAGTTTGACCTTGGGTTGGCGTGTTATCTGTCATTGATAGAATTTTGAATGAACACAAGAGCTAAATAATGGCATATTTGAATATTAGTACAAAAGATGTCCTCATTCCTAGCGTTTCCTTAAGAAGAAAAACAGGAATGAGGACATCTTCTGTGAACTTAGTGACTAAATTACTGACTAAATTAATAGACGATGGGAGATACCGCTAGACTCCCAGCGATCGCTGAAACAATGGCTGAAGTTAAAGCGGTTGCAAATAGCCACCAAGCGGCTGTTGCGGCTGCCTTACGGGTTTCTTCAACCTGTACCTGCGCTTGATACCTAACATCATCTAAGCGATTTTGAACCTGTTGCTGTAGTCGTTCGGCACGTTGTAAAACGCTACTGCGCGCCCGGTCAATTTGTTCAAACACTCGTTCTGCATCTGCTTTGGAAATGTCATCCCGTGAGCTGAGAAGAGCAATTAGAGTATCCTTATCAAACGACGACAGGCGATCGCGCAGAGAATCGAAGCCTGCCTGAGGATCATCAAATAGGGTGCGAACTTCTTGTTTAATACCGTCATAATTTAACTCTGGACGATCGAGAGAATTAAGGTAGTTGCGAACACGATCGAGAACTCTCTCTACCGCAGCTTGGACTTGATGCTGAACTGCTTGCATCTGAGCCATTAACTGATCACGGGTTGCTAGCACCCGATCGACAATAGCGTTTGCCTCTGCCTCAGATAAATCTTGGCGCTGAGAGAGCAGGGCAATCAAGGTAGAACGATCGACATGAGAAAGGCGATCGCCCAGTTTTTCTATTCCTAATCGAGGGTCACTCATCAGCGTTTTCAAATCACGCTGAATTCCTTCAGGGCTTAGTTCTTCCTTTTGCGTATTGCGCAGGTAATCTTCTAAGCCAGTTTTGAAATCCCGTACTTTCGACTGGGTACGAGTCGCTAACCGTCTCGGCGCTTTAAGGATGTTTTGAAGCGTTGATTGATACTGATCAATAATGTTGTTGACCTCTGATTCACTTAAGTCATTGCGTTGACTTAAAAGCTTTACCAGCGTATCCCTATCTAAATGAGAAGCACGATCGCGTAAGCGAGACAAACCCACCTGAGGATCGTCTACTAGCTTCTGTAAATCACGCTGGATACCTTCTGGATTAAGCTCTTCTTTACCCGTATTACGCAAATAGTCTTCAACTCGTTGCCACTGAGTCGATACTCGTGTTTGCATTGCCTGTTGTACACCTTGTGCATCGGCTACTGCCACCTCAAAGGCACGCTCAATTTCAGTAGTAATCTGTGCAACTTCTGTAGTTGTTAAATCATTCCGAGAGTTAAGTAGATCGATTAAGAAATCACGATTAAACGGAACGAGTCGCGATCGCAGCTTTTCAGCCTCTGAGTCTTGCAAAATGGGACGAAGTGATGCACCCAACGCCGGCGAATTAACCAGCCCTTCTTTAGGTGAAGATCGCAGGAAGTCTTCCAACTGTGTTTTCAGGGAATAGGCTTTTTCGGTTTCTTCAATTTCGCTGACTTCGCGTAAGACATCTAAACGTACAGTCTCTAGCGTTTGAGCAAGTCTAGTAATCTGGTCTTGTACAAACACCCCCCGTGATTGCAACAAGTTCGCAAACTCCTGCTGGTTTAGCATCTCCACTTCTCGGCGAACACTACTAGCATCAGCAAACTCATCATAAATAATGGCTCGAAAATCTTTCTGGATACTTTCAGGCGTGAGTTGCCAAGAGTAAGTATTGAGTAAATAGTCCTCAACATCAGCACGAATGACGCTGTAGGGAGCTTCTTTTTTGAGCATTTTGTCTGTCTTCTCACCCAGCGGAGTGCTCTTAATCTGCTCAACCATCCGTCCTACATCTAGATCTGACAGATCGACTCGATTGAGAACAATGCCCATAAGACCACTCAGCAATGCACCTGCCGCAGGTGATTGCGCGCCCTGAGCAGACTGACCTCCTTGTCCAACAGTATTCAGTAGTCCATTCAAACGCTGCCCTAGTTCTTGAGGTAAAAACTGTCCTGTCTTAACAGTTTTGAGATAGTCTGTCACTTCTCTCAAGGGGTCAGGCTTATGCATCTTGTTGATCGCTTGTTGCCAAGCCGTTTCAAGCTGATCTGCAAGACTGTCAACTTCACGCTTAGATAAGTCAGTGCGACTGCTAATGAGGTTAACCAGGGTAGCGCGATCGACTTGACGTAAATCTTCGGGGTTACCGATCGCTCTTAGTTCAGGATCATCTAGTAGCTTCTCGAATTCCTGACGAACGCTTTGAACATCCAACGCGGGAGGACGCAATTTATTAAGATATTCCTCTATATTCTCCCGCAGCGTTTCTGGATCCATGCCTGAAGTTAATTCTCGTCGCACTGCTGCTACTGCCGACTCTGCCGTAGAAACAATTTGATTCTTTGTTGCAGCGGCACCCAGAGCAGCCGTTGCCGTCCCTACAATTGCTTGAAACCCCGAGGTCGCAGTGTTGACTAAAGAGCCAACTAAAGAACCCACAGTAGTTGAGCTAATCCAGACTAACAATGAGAAATAAGCGCCCCAAATAACTAATCCAACAATGGCTCCTAGAAGTGCACTTTGAATTAGCGTAAGCTTAACAGCTAGGAAACATGCAAAAAATAACGCTAAGCTGACACTAATTACTGTCCACAATCCCACGGCTAAACGGATTTTTTTACTGCCGCTTGAGCCATTCTCATCAGGATGGGAGTGATGGGTAGAGTGATGGTCTGAGCGACTGTCTGAATGATTATGAAGTCGCTCATTAGGCTTAGACCAATTACCTAGATAAGAAATGCCAGCAGCCACCGAAAGGTTTGTCAGGAGAAGCTGGAAGCCGAATGCCAAGACAATCCCAGAAATTAAAGCGATGAAAAATTGTGGGCTTGAAAACACAACGGTTGCAGCATTTGGAGCAACAACAGTCCCTGCACTGCCCAAAGGATCCACGGCATTAGGTGGCAACTGAACTAACTGAGTTGCGCCTATCCAAATATCATTTAATAAATTAGGGCTGTTAACCATAATGTCCCTCGCCTGTGCAAAACTAATAAGGCTCATATAATTGAAACCTTATGTACGCATTTAGGCATCTTTCAAAAGAGGGAATCTACGTTCTACAATACTTTATGTAACTCAATGATATGTGACTCAATTATGTGACTAAGCCCGATCGCAAGGCTCTGACAGCAGCTTGAGTCCGATCATCGGCACTGAGTTTATTGAGAATATTACGGACATGAGTTTTGACTGTGCCAATCGTAATATACAGTCGCTGTGAAATGTCAGCATTGCTACAGCCTGCTACTATTAACTCTAAAATTTCTAATTCCCTAGCTGTTAAGGGCGTATTTCCTAAATATGGCTCATAGCCACTGCCTACTGCACTAATTTCGACAGTTTTGCCCCGTGAGTTTGAAGCCTCTGCTGCGACATCGCGCCGAACTTGCCCAAGAATGACACTGGCGATCGCTGGATCTATCCAAGATTGACCCAAAGCTGTAGATTGAATAGCTTCAACTAACTGAGTTACCTGAATATCTTTCATGCAGTAAGAATCTGCACCTGCCGCAAAAGCTGCCAACACAGAATCTTGCCCATCATGCATCGTCAGGATTAAAACCTTAGTACCAAAATCTTCTAACTGAACCTGCCACTGCCGAAACCTGCGGGTAAGCTCGATTCCATCAAGATCGGGCAATCCAATATCTACCATTGCCACATCAGGGCGATAGTTCTGTAAGAGCTGCAAACCTTGGGTAGCATTGGCTGCATCTCCCACCACTTGAATGTTTTCCTGAGCTTGTAAGACTGTTTTAAGCCCAATACGAGTCAAGTCGTGATCTTCAATTAAAACGACCTTGATTTTACTCATTTCTTACCCAGCATTACTACCACTTAGTCTGGCTTTACCTTACAGACAATTACCCCTGTAGCCATCTACCGTCCGGCATAATCATTGACAAACAATCGCTTAGTTACTCTTTAATAGGCTCTTCTTGTAAATAAAAAAGAAGGACTTATTGGAATGGAAAAGTTTTTAAGCTCATTTTTTCCTTTTGTGAAAAGAATTAAGGGTAAGAAAATCTAAGTTTTGTTTAATCATGAGAGCCATTAATACAATCTAACGAGCAACAAGTACTGCTTAAAATCTGTTTACAGTTAAAATCTGCCTATAGATAGATGATAAATTAAGATTTAAATGGCAGTTTTGTCTGGGATAAGTTTGTATCAACTTACTGCAAAAAATAGTGGTTTTGCATCATTCTTGGAGGAACTTTTGGACACGCATGTCACTGCGTCGCCGAGGAGTTCTTGTGATTACGGTTCCCGTTATTTGTTTACTTTTGTTTTTAGGAACCTCTGTTTATTTGCGGTATTCCATGATGGTAGCAACGAGATATATTATTCATACACAGGATGTCTTACTAGAAAGTAGTAACCTTTTAATCTTGCTTCTTAATGCCGAAACGGGTGCTCGTGGCTATAGGAGCACTCGTGAAGAAGAGTTTTTAGAGCCTTATACTAATGCCATGCAATCGTTACCCACCTCAATTAGCAATCTGAAAAAGCTAGTACGAAATAATTCTAAGCAAACGCAACAAGTATTAGTTATAGAGCAGAAAATTCGACAAGAACTTGAGTTGTTATCAGAGGGAATTAACCGTAGCGGAGCATTAACCCCAACAGCAGAGTCTTCTAGCCCAAAGAGCGCTCTTTTGACCCGAGAAAAAGAGATTATGGATCAGCTAAGGTTAGATATTAGCCAGTTTCAACTAGAAGAGCGGCGCTCACTTGAAATTCGTCAACAGTTGTTGAATCAGCAAGAGGAACTGCGGGGCTGGGTGCAACTTGTCATGATTGCCATTAGCATTTTGGCTTCGCTAGCAGCCATTTATCTATTTGACCGTATTGAAAAATCTCGGCAGTTAGGAATTAGAAAGCTGCAAGCGCAATCTCAGAATGTGGCACAGCTAAACCAAATTTTGGCTCAAACCAATATGATGCTAGCCGATCGCAATCAAGAGTTAGATCAATTTGTCTATGTGTCGTCTCATGATTTGAAAGCCCCATTACGGGCGATCGCTAATCTTTCAGAATGGATTGAAGAAGATTTAGATGGACAGCTTCCTGAGGAAGGACAGCGACACATGCAGCTTCTGCGTAAACGAGTTCAGCGAATGGATGCCTTAATTAATGGGCTGTTGGAGTATTCGCGCGTGGGGCGAGATAAGGTTTCTGTAGAATCAGTTAATGTAGCAGAATTATTGACAGAAGTGATTGATTTGTTGGCTCCTCCGCCTAACTTTGTGATTGAAGTTGCGCCAATGCCAATAATACAAACTAGACGATTGTCTTTGAGTCAAGTTTTCTCTAATCTGCTCAGCAATGCTATTAAGCACTGCGATCGCCTTGATGCGAAAATTCAAATTACAGTAGACGTTCGAGATCAGCTTTGCGAATTTACAGTAGCTGATAATGGTCCTGGAATTGCTCCACAACATCAAAAGAAAATATTCACGATTTTTCAAACCCTGGATGCCCGCGATAAAACAGAAAATACTGGAATTGGTCTATCCATTGTCAAAAAGCTTGTAGAGTTAGAAGGAGGTAAAGTCTGGGTAGAATCGCAGCCCGGAGAAGGGGCAAAGTTCATCTTTACTTGGCATACCGCATCCGTACCTTAATAGCGGAGCGATCGCTATACCGACGAGACAGAGCGATTAATGATGTAAGTCTAACCAATGACTGACGTGCCAAGGCACATCGTTTGTATAAAATTAGAAGATAAAAAATTTAGCTTGTAACTTAAACTTTTTTGAAATGTCACCTACCTCTCCTGATAGCACTATCAATATTTTGTTAGTAGAAGACGATGAGGTAGATATCCTTAACGTCAAGCGAGCCTTTAAAAAGAACAAGATTACTAATCCACTGTACTTCGCTGCCAATGGGTTAGAAGCACTAGAGATGCTGCGTGGCACTGACGGTCAGCCTTCTATCGTCCCCGACTATCGTCGCTTAATCTTGCTCGACCTGAATATGCCTCGAATGAACGGCATAGAGTTTTTGCAGGCATTGCGGGCTGATTCTAACTTGAAGTCTATCCCAGTTGTGGTTTTGACTACCTCTGCCGCAGAGCAAGATCGGGTCGAAGCTAGTCAACTTAATATAGCAGGATATTTGTTGAAGCCAGTTCAATTCTCTGAGTTTGTAGAATTGATGGCTGTTCTAAACAAATATTGGACGCTATCGAAAATGCCGTAGGGCAGGTGTGAGGCTCATGGAAGACCAGCTTAGGGTTTTAATTGTAGATGACGACGAGGTCGATCGCCTAACTGTTAGCCGTGCCCTCAAAAAATCTGGCGTTTTGATGGAGCAAGTTGAAGCCACAACTGCTGCGGAAGCGGTTCAGGCGCTGACAACCTCCTCCTTTGACTCTGTGTTCCTCGATTACTCTCTTCCTGATCAAGACGGACTGGAGTTAATTCAGGTTTTGCGAGGCGCAGGCATTAAAGTTCCGCTGATTGTTTTAACAGGGCAAGGCGATGAACAAATTGCTGTTGAGTGTATGAAAGCAGGTGCAAGCGACTATCTATCAAAATCCAAAATTGGGTCTGATCGATTAGCTTCTATTCTAAAAAATGCCGTGCGGGTTTATCGAGCGGAGCTAAAAGCAAACTTAGCCTATCAACAGCTTCAAACAAGCAATGAACTGTTGTCTCAACAAAACGAAGAACTGAAAAAGCAAAAGCAGAAGATCGAGTTGCAGAACTTAGAATTACTTAAAGCTTCACGGATTAAATCTCAGTTTTTAGCAACGATGTCTCATGAGTTGAGAACTCCTATGAATGCTATTATTGGGTTTTCTCAGGTGTTACTGCGCCAGAGCAAGGGAGGGCTTAATATCCATCAGCAAACGATGGTAGAACGAATCTTATCAAACAGTCGAAGTCTTTTAGAGTTAGTCAACGATATTTTAGACCTCTCAAAGATTGAGGCAGGTCGTTTAGAACTTAGACCTGAGCCTTGTGATCTGCTCCAGCTTTTAGAAACAACGATCGGGCAGTTGCGATCTTTAGCAGATGAAAAAAAACTACCGATTCGAGTCCGTTCTACTTTGTCCCATAGTCGGGCTTTTAACGACTCAATGCGCGTTCGGCAAGTGTTAGTAAACCTAATTTCTAATGCTATCAAGTTTACAGATTCTGGAGAAATTTCTATTGAGCTAAGTGAACCGGAACCTGGCAGAGTGGCGATCGCTGTTCAAGACTCAGGAATTGGCATTGCCCCTGCTGACTTAGAATATATTTTTGAGATGTTTCAACAGATAGATCAAACTATCAACCGTAAGTATAGTGGCACGGGGTTAGGGCTAGCGATTACGCGATCGTTAGTGGAAATGATGGGGGGTGAGGTTACGGTTCAGAGCCAGCTAGGGCAAGGTTCGTTGTTCAGAATTGATATTCCTAGATTTGTGCAGAGTGATCCTGGGCTGTCTGGAAGAAGATCTTGAATCAGCAATTAGCTAGCAGAGCCTGAAATTTGTCCTGATATTAGCTCTCCCTAAATAGGTAAGAGAACAGAGTTAAAAGAAGACTTTAAAAGTTCAGTTTACTCTGGCTTAGCGTTAGTTTCTTTGCTCTTGAAACTATCCATCAAAGTCTTTCTGTCTTAACTAAGAGAATGATTTAGAGAAGGGCATGACCTTAAAGTGTGCATATAAATAGAATTCTATCTAAAGAGTGATTGAGTTTTATAATAGACCTCCTTAAGATAGATTGAGGAGTAAACTTTAGGTCATTGCATGTCTTCTACTGAACTGTCCAAAATTGACTCAATTCTAGCAGTTGACGATACCCCAGACAATTTACTTTTGCTGGAAGCCATCTTGTCGGAGGAAGGCTATGACATTCATACTGCGGAAGATGGTGCTAGTGCGCTTAAGCATGTTGAGCAGTCTCCTCCTGATTTGATTCTGTTGGATGTGATGATGCCAGGCATGAATGGTTATGAGGTAACGCAACACATCCGTAAAAATTCTGCCTTGCCTTTTATTCCTATCCTCTTAATTACTGCTTTTGATCATTCTAGCGTTGTAGAAGGGTTAGATATAGGTGCAGATGAGTTTGTCCGAAAGCCTGTCGATCCAGAAGAATTGCTAGCACGAGTGCGATCGCTCCTCCGTTTGAAGCACAGCATTGATGAGCGTGAACTGATGATGCGCCAGAGGGAGGACTTTGTTTCTCGCCTGACTCATGACTTACGAACTCCCCTGGTTGCTGCCGATCGAATGCTGAACTTATTTTTACAAGAGGCATTCTGTGAACTCTCTCCTGACATGAAAGACGCGATCGCTGTCATGGTGCGTAGTAACAAAAGCCTCTTACAAATGACTAACACTTTACTTGAGGTTCATCGTTACGATGCTGGGCAAAAATCCTTAGTAGCCTGTCCCTGTAACCTTTGGCAATTAACCTGTGACGTTATTCAAGAACTTAAGCCTTTAGCTGAAGAGAAAAACTTAGACCTAAAGTCTGACTTCAGAATCCTTGATGGAGATGATGAGATGAGTGTTGTCATGGGCGATCGCCTTGAGCTACGTCGGGTTTTGATCAATCTTATTGGCAATGCCATTAAATTTACCGAACAAGGAACTATTGAGGTGCGCGTTGTTGTTTCGTTAGATGAGAATGATGATAATCAGACTAATGGTCAAGTCAACGCATCAAAACCTTGGATTAGTATTGAAGTTGAAGATACTGGGACAGGAATTGAATCGGATGATCAAATTCATCTATTTGAAAGATTTCGTCCGGGTAAGCATCGCCGCTCTGGTAGCGGTTTAGGGCTGTATTTATCTCGTCGAATTGTTGAAGCGCACTCTGGCAAGATTAATGTTGCGTCTACGACTGGAAAGGGCAGCAAATTTGTTGTAAAACTACCTGCTACAACAGAACAGTTACTCTAAAAATCATCTATCTCAAGACACTTCTCGTTTTCAGTCTTAAGAGGTAGACTGAGCGATGAACTTGCAAGCATGAGGTTAAAGAGTGGACGACATTTTTACACGAGCGATCGCCCTAAAGCAAGACCTGATTGATTTTGTATTAGATGCAGAAGGAGAATTAGCGACTTCTCTAGAATCTTACAGTGCTACCCAGCTTGCCCAAGTTGCTCAGTCGCCTGCTCAAAATTTAATGCCCTATGAGATGGTGACAGAGTCTTTTTTAATTACAGGAAAAGTAGGTAATCAAACGCCAATTGATTTGTTTTTAGAGCACGAACCTCAACTTACAGAAAGCGATCGTCAGCTACTTAAGCAGTGGCATCGTAGTTTTCCAGGCTTATTTGTAGTGGTTCAGGTTTTGCCTGGTGGATTAGAGTTAATGAACTGGTTGACTGCGAAGCATTATCAGGTTCAGATCCCTGAAGCTCAATTGACAAGGTTGACATCTGGAGAAATATTGTTGACTTACCTTACTCCTGTCACAGATCAGGAGTGGATTTGCTCCAAAATCGTTGGCTTGGGCAAGTTAGGTAAACCTAAGCTAGCAGTAGCGATCGGTAATTTCAAGCAGTGCTATGGCAAATATTTATACAGTGACGCGCCAGAGCTATTGACTGAAGCATGGCGATCGGTAGAGCAATACCACCAAGATTTCGTTGATTTCTTTAACACTGATGAATTAACCTTACCCGGATACCAATGGGCAAAGCAACTAACATCTTTTCAAGAAGTGCTGACTCAACGGCGGTTAGAGGCGGCGGGTATTGATAGCTCTAAAACACTTTCGCAACTTGCTGAAGAAGCAGGACTGCCGCCAGATGAAGTTGCAAAGGAAATCTTGGGGACAGAGCAATTGACAGAGCAACCACCTGCCAAGATGGTCAATCCAACTGTTGAGTTGCCTAACTCCCTTAAGAAAGCAGCGCATGTTACAGCACTAACCCATCCTCGTTGGGGACAAACTTTTCTAAGCACCTACTCGGAGCTAAAAGCTACTCTCGAATCACAGCAGCTAGAGCCTACGACACAAACTCTTATTCTCCAATGTCTTCGAGATCCCCAGGTAAATGCCCATATCTGGTACAGATTGGCAGAGCAATATCCTGTCTCTTTAGAAAAGGCATTGCAATTTGCTTTAGAGCGTTCTGACTTCAATCTTAAAACCGATCTCGATCGACTTCTGCAAGAATTCAATCAACCGTTAGAACCGATCTTACCTGAGATTGCAAGCGTGCCGTTGCATCTCCACAATCTGTTCCAAGAAGCCTTGTTAGAAGTTGGTAAGGATAAGTCTAGAAGTAAGGTGAAGCGTAAGACAGCCATGGGTTTTCAACCTTAAGTCTAGGCTGAGATTTATGTGAGATGATTGGGATAAGCTATGGCATACAGTACTGCCGTACGTTTCTCCTATTTCTGAGAGAAGGTTTAGAGAGAAGATAACTTGGAGCGTCTCAACAGCAGACTATTCTGTGTTCAATTCATCTCCTGTAAATCTATCTCTTAAGGCAGAAGAGGCAACAAAATAGTTTCGGTATAGTTTATTTACAAGCAAAGTTTTTGAGGGTCTTAACTATGAATCTTATTGCATGGATTATACTTGGAATTTTGGCAGGAGCAATTGCTAAGGCAATCTATCCTGGTTCTCAGGGTGGTGGAATTTTAGGAACGATAATTTTAGGAGTTATTGGTGCATTTATTGGAGGAAGCTTATTGACCTTCTTTCAGACTGGAGCGGTTCAGCTAACTGCTACCTCTCTTAGTATTCCTGGTGTATTCGTTGCAGTTCTAGGAGCTATCCTTGCTGTCTTCCTTTGGAATTTGATTACTCGCAGCAGAACAGTTTAAGAATACTAATTTGTGCCCATGGACAAAAGTTAGGTAGGGCAACTGAACGTATCATGTTGCCCTTTTTAATTGATAGGTTTTATCGAAAGAGTAGGAGTGTTTTGAGTGCAATACTTTTTGTCGAGTATTAGATCAGTTTACAAGGCTTTTATCGTTACCCTTTTAGTAGGCTTCATTAGTTTTTCTGGCATGTTTAATGGCGGTGTGCAATCTGCATTCGCTGAGGTTTCCACGCCCGAGCAGGCACTTAAAGAAATTCAGAAAGATCAAGCTGCGGAAAGTCCAACTAAAGCCTACAACGAGATGACAAAGATCGTCGAAGATCCTAAAGTAGGAATAGAAAGGGAATACGAGAAGAAAGAGCAAGAATACTTTAAAGATCACCCTGAGGAAGGGGGATTGGTTGAGCAGGCTAAAGAGTTAGTGAATAAAGTTACGGACTCCAATGATGAAAAGTAGCTTTGCTCCCGTTAGGCGTGTATATCTAGTAAACGTACACAATTGCTGAGTTGAAAATATTAGCTTTAGAAGCTCTTTGTTGCAGGTAAAAATCATGAGGCGATCGCTCAGCAGTTAGGAGCGATCGCCCTTTCTTTATTTATATTTTGGTTTGGTAATCCGGTAACCCATAACAGAGCCGTTCAGCGGACTATTTAGTGAGCCTACCTATCAACTTCCTTATCTAGAACAATAATCAGCACAATCTACAGCTTCTACAGTTAGAGCTTTAGAAGGGTGAACTGCACAAGGAACATAGGAGTTACTAGAAAAGTAACGACATTTTCCACAGGGGATTGCCTGTTTAGTAAGAATAGATTCCTTTTGTTTTGCCGCTTGAAGCCCAGAGATAGGTATAACTTTTTCAGATCTAAAGAATGAGATTAGTAAAGAGGTAAGTAAAGCAAACCAGCCTATTAAAGGAATAATGAGCAAACTATTTTGAGCAAGATCAGATTCGTACAACTGATCAGTACGGCTAGGTAATTCACTTTCTGCCGATGACTGCACTATCATAGACTGGCTGGCAGTACTGATATAACCACTATTCACTAGTGTAAAACCTTCGTCTGTTTTATAAAACAGGTTAGAGTCTGAAAAAGTGTAGCTGTGCATGTTACTTTCCTTCAATAAGTAATAAAACTGCATACTCAAAAGTCAGTTTTTTCAAAGCCAAGCTTGGTTAATTGCTAAGCCACGGCTTCGCATCATTTCCTCAAACAATTCTGTGCTTAGAGCTTGCTCAACTGCCCAAACGCCGGGCTTAACCAGTTGACCAGATAAAATACACTGAGCAATACTACCTGTCCCCTGACCTGTAGCCACAGCCGCACTTTCATGTATAAAGTTACTACACTGTCGAACTGATCGCCCCTCTTTTTCTCCAGTGATCTCTGACCGAACTGCTACCCCTGTACCGCTAAAGCGATCGCTAATACCTGTCATTCTGTGACTAATCTGAGCTAAAAACTCAATTGCTCTAGGATTCTGCATAAGTTGCGCGGGAAACCAATGAGCTACTATCCAAGTTAGATGGTTATAGAAGTCTGGTACAGAGCCGAATTTTGTAATCACAGTTTCTACAGGAAAACTATTGACTAAGGTGAAAGATTCAGGCATATCAAACCAGTAAACGCCTGCCCGACCAAAAGGAGCCTGAAACTCAATTATTTCTCGGTCAGTATAAGGATTCACAGATTGCCATCGACCTTCTATCCACGCCTCAAAGGGTTGCTGAAGACTCAAAAATGTTGTGCGCATAACGGTGACTCCTGCACCGCCTGACCCACCCACAACATAACTGAGGTGAATCTTACGAACAGTGTCTAATTGTTCTACTCCCTGCCGTACCATACTATTAGAAATACCTGGAAAAACACCGGAGTTGATCACGGCAGTCACGCCTGAAGCAATCGCCATTTCATGGAGAGATAACGCTTTTTGAGTGAAGGTGCGATCGTCACTCACATCAATATAAGAAACCCTGTTTTCAATACAGGATTGTAATATCCAAGTATCTCGCTGGCGGAAGGGTCCTGCGCAATGAACAACAAGGTCACTTTGGGCTATCACTGTTTTTAATTTTTCATACTCAAGTAGATCCAGTGTGATATAACTCACTCGCGATCGATCGTGGTCTGTTGAAAATTGTTCTGTTAAGAAAAGATTTGAATTAGGTTTACGCCCAGTAATGACCATATTTGCTGAGGTATGAGCCATTAAGTCAGCCAGGACACAACTACCAATTCGTCCTCGTCCGCCAATAACTAAGACTCGCTTTTCCATAAATATTTACTCTAAAAAAGCAATCTTTCAATGTCTCCATGAGCCGAGCTACTCTAGAATTGTGATGCATTGCCAATCTAGCGACATTCACTTATCAAATTTCAGTGTTTCCTTGAGGTGGGAGCTTAGAAACTTGACAACTTTATTTTAACCTGGGTTCTAAACCTTAAGTTAGAAGTAACAAGACCTAACTTCTTTAGAAGCCAGGTCTTGTTACCTTGTTGTTGCCTATTTATCTACTGTACTGAGGAAGTAGATAAGTGCAGCAAGTCTCGTACAACACTAACGCCGTTCAAATCCCAAAGTAGATAAGCAAGAAATCCAATCATGGCAAAGCGCCCGTTCCACAACTCTGCCTGGGGTGTGAACCCAAACAGAAAAGCGTTACGATCTTGACCATTATAAGCATCGGTAATAGCAGGACGCTCGGTTGTAGTTTTCATGTTGGTACCTTCTAGATTAGTAAAAAGACTGCTCGAATCGCATCCTTGGTAGACAGCTTTAAGCTAATTGTTTCAAAGTATTAATGTTATCTGTCTATAGTATTAAACCTAATTTCTTATTGCAGCAGAAGGGTTGTATAAAAGTAAACATCTCTACTTAGCACGACTCTAAGTAAAGCCTTTGCATAAAAATAAGAAAGTTCTAGAGGGTGGTTCCTCTCTTGCTTTAGAGGGATGCGATCGCTCCAGCGAATTTGTAGATTACTCATGCCTAGTAGTTTGTATACGTAGAAACAGAATGTGTGATTACATAAATCTGCTTACCTGCGCATGACGTTAACTTAAAAGCAGTTCTAAATCGAAGGCTGAATTACCATGTCTCAGAGAAATCAGGTTAATGAAGGCACTAAAGATGAAAATCTTGAAATTTATCGAAAAGGGGCAGGTGAGCAGCTAACAACTGACCAAGGTGTCAAAATTGACGATACTGATAACACCTTGAAGATAGGTGAGCGAGGTTCTACTCTACACGAAGATTTTCAATTTCAAGAAAAATTGGCGGCGTTCGATCGTGAACGTATTCCTGAACGTGTGGTTCATGCAAGAGGGTCAGGTGCACACGGATACTTTCAGCCCTATGAGTCAATGGCAGAGTTTACTAAGGCAAAGTTTCTGCAAGATCCTGCGGTCCAAACTCCAGTTTTTGTCCGGTTTTCAATTGTGGGCGGCTCAAAAGGCGCAGCAGACACAGTGCGAGATGTCCGGGGATTTGCAGTTAAGTTTTACACTGAAGAAGGTAACTACGATATTGTAGGTAACAATATTCCTGTCTTCTTTATTCAAGATGCTATTAAGTTTCCAGATATCATTCATGCTGTTAAACCTGAGCCCGATCATGAAATGCCTCAGGCTTCCACTGCACATCCAAGCTTTTGGGATTTTATTTCGCTTGTGCCAGAATCTACGCACATGATTATGTGGTTGTTGTCCGATCGCACTTTGCCTAGAACTTATCGAACAATGGAAGGTTTTGGAGTTCATACCTTTCGTTGGATTAATGCAGAAGGAAAGTCTAGCTTCGTTAAATATCATTGGAAGCCTGTTGCAGGAGTCCATTCGCATACATTTGATGAAGCCCAAAAAATAGCCGGCACAGATCCAGATTTTCACCGTCGCGATTTGTGGGATTCCATTGAGAAAGGTCATTACTTAGAATACGAGCTAGGCGTGCAAATTGTTGCAGACGGAGAGGAATCGAAATTTGACTTTGATATTTTGGATTCCACTAAGATCATTCCAGAGGAGCAAGTTCCAGTTCGTATAATTGGGAAAATGGTGCTCAATCGCAATCCCGATAACTTCTTTGCAGAAACGGAGCAAGTTGCCTTTCAGCCTTCTAATGTAGTGCCTGGAGTTGACTTCAGTGATGATCCACTATTGCAGGGTCGCCTCTTCTCGTATCACGACACGCAGCTGCATCGCTTAGGCAGTCCTAACTTCAATCATCTGCCCATTAATCGTCCGGTCTGTCCTTTCCACAACAACAACCAGGATGGACGAATGCAAATGGCAGTCAAAACAACACGTGTGAACTACTCGCCGAACTCTTTAGGGGATAACCGTCCTGCCCCTTCTCCTGATGTAGAGCAAGCTTTTGTGCATTATCCTGAACATCTGGAAGGCACCAAAGTTCGGGAGCGTAGCCCTAGTTTTAGTGAACACTTTAGTCAGGCAACGCTTTTTTGGAACAGTCTTTCAGCGATCGAAAAAGATCATCTAGTTGAGGCATCGCACTTTGAGCTAGGTAAGGTTAGCCAAACAGAAATTAAACAACGGATGCTCGATCGCTTTAATACAGTTGACCATGAGTTGGCAAAACGAGTTGCAGAAGGACTAGGAATGCCTGCTCCTGAGAAACCTGTCAGTTCTAACCACGGACAAAAGTCAGAGGCTCTGAGTCAAGCAAATACAGCAAAGGGTGCCGAAGGTCGTAAAGTCGCAATTCTAGCGGCAGCAGGGGCAGATGGAGCACAACTGATGGCACTTAAGCAGGCATTGAAAGAAGTAGGAGTTGAGGCTGAAGTTGTGTCAAAGTTTGGCGGTAAGATTAAAACAGTAGAGGGTCAAGAGGTAATGGTTGATAAAACCTTTTTGACATCTGCTTCGGCGATGTTTGATGCAATCTATGTGCCAGGTGGTAAGGCAAGCATTGAGGCATTGAAATCATCTGAAGATGCCTTGCACTTTGTGAGGGAAGCCTTTAAACACTGCAAACCTATTGCGGCAACCGCGGAGGGAGTAGATTTATTGCAAGCTTCTGGTTTAACGGGTGTTTCGTTAGGCGACTCCTCTGTGCATGATGATCAAGGGGTCGTAACAGCTGGTAAGGCTGATGTTAGCCAGGTTGTCAAACCGTTTGTTCAAGCGATCGCTCAGCATCGGTACTGGAATCGTTTAAAAGCGGTTGAGGTTTCTGTTAAGTAGGGGTAATACCGATCAGGAACGGTTCTCCTATTGCTTGTCAAAGCAGACTGGGGAACCGTTATGAACAACTGAGTATAAGTCTGAATTGGAGTTTAACTATTGCATTATGATTACGAGTGTAGATAATAGGTCTAAATTCTCAAGAACTACTGACGTGTTCTCAACCTATTGCAGCGTTTCTGATTATGCTGAGGCAGAGCAACAGTTTATCCAATTGCTTAATCTAGATAATCTAGATCAGCAGATCAGCCAGCAGCCTAGCTTAGTCAGAAAGTTTGAGTCAAGTTTGACACAGGCAATTGAGTCTGCTTGTAACAACGACGTTGCAGACGATGCTGCTTGTTTGTTTTTACAGCGTATTCTGTACCGAATTAATCGCTTGAACCTGTTTTGGTATGATGACCTACAACACTATAAGAACGAGCGGTCTTACTATTTGCAACAGGTACGCGATCGCATTGAGACAGTTTGGCAAAACTGGGAAACTTCACACTTTGATATTCAGCAATATCAGGAGTTGGACGTAGAGCAAGCTTTAACAACGCGCGCTGAAGTAGATTTAAATCCGCCTGTAACAGAAAGCAAGCGCTACTTGTGTGAAACTTTAACGTTTGAAGGATATCGCTGGCTCTTGGCGATTGTGTCTTTAGATGGGCTAGTTGAAGCGAGCCGAATGTCTCGGATCTTAGGAGGCGCAAGCAACGAAATCCAGGCAATGCTGATTCGTGTGTTGATGGAGGAATATGGAAACGGACGCTTCAACCGTAAGCATTCCACGTTTTTTGCTCAGATGATGCAGGAAGTAGGTCTAAACACAGAGCCAGAAGCATATTTTGATCAGGCTCCATGGGAGTTACTAGCGGGCATTAATCACAACTTTCTGTTGACCGAACGTAAACGCTACTTCCTACGCTACAACGGTGGGTTAACTTATTTTGAGATTGTAGGACCCTCAATCTATCGAGATTATATGGCTGCTGCTGGTAGGCTAGGGCTGTCAGATGCTGCTATGGGCTACTGGGAGTTGCATATTCGTGAGGATGAACGTCATGGACAATGGATGTTGCAAGAGGTTGCTTTTCCATTGGCAAAGATGTATCCCGCTAATGCTTGGGAGCTTGTATTAGGCTATGACCAAGAGAAGCTAATTGGCGATCGGGCGGGAGCAGCTATCATCAACACAATTCAAACAGCTGAATTATCAAGAAATCAAGTTTTATGAAGAAGGCAGTCATGAACACAGTGAAACTCAACTCGCCTAAACCTAGTCTATCTAGAACAGGATCGCCCGAACTTAAGTCATATTCTCCTGATGATGTGTTCTTCTGTCCTGAAGAATCACAATTTTATTCTCAATGCCTTGAAAAAATGATATTTAATCGGTGCGAACCCTTTGAGCAGGTCATTGAGTTTGGAACAGGTGATGGTACTCCTGTGATCAGCGGTTTGTTAAAGACAAGATTTGCTGGAACTATTTACGGTTATGAACTTAGTAGTTCTGCCTATGCAGTTGCTCAAAATAGGATTAAGCAGTATCAGCTTAGCGACAAATACAAGATTCATAATCAGTGTTTTTTTGAAGGGTATGAGTCAATTAATGCAAATTACTTAATTGCCAATCCTCCTTATATCCCTTCACCTGATGATTCCATTTATATGCCTGCCCTCCATGGAGGAATAGATGGTGCCACTATTACTAACAAGTTGTTATCAGTAGGCTGTCAAACTGTTCTATTGATGGTGTCGGCTTACTCTAACCCTGTTGAGACTATTCAACATGCGATCGATGAAGGATATAGTGTTATTGATTTCATGGTCACTCCATTGCAGTTTGGTTACTATAGCTCAGAGCCTAAAGTGAGAGATTGGATTACCAAACTGCGAGAAGAAAAGAAGGCATTTTACTCGTCTAATATTTATTTCTTAGCAGGTGTTTTATTTCAACGAAAAACTGTTGGAAAGACGGACTTATCATCTGAGCTAATTAAAGTAATTACAGCTTTGTAGGTAGCAGATTGAAGTGCTGCTAAGCTTAGATGTATTTATCTTTCTTATAGTAGAAAGAAACAATGTGGCTCAAAGTCCTTCTTCAAAGAAGAGGAACTTTGATTAGAATAGTAATATCTTACTAAGATTAGAATAGTAATATCTTACTAATGACCTAGAGATGCTACAATCTTTAGTTTTCAAACAGTTAATCTAAAGGTTCTAGGAGGATGTCTGAGAAGTATCAAAGATTCTTACACTCGCCCCCCAGCCCCCCATTTTGGGAGACTTCCGAGCCACTCCTTCTTGAAAGTCCCCCAAAATGGGGGATTTAGAGGGCAGGTTGAATCGCAATCTAGACTTCTCAGACAACCTCTAAGTTATTTAGTGACTTCTCTTGAAGTGGAAGACTTAAAGGACGGCTTTGTATACCACCAGGCCCAAGCAATTAGCACTGCCTGAAAAGGTAGTCTTAACCAATAAAGCCAGGGATAATCGGGAATTCCTTCAATAGAAATACTATTTATGGCTTGATTAATGTTGGCAGGAAAGACAGCAATGAATAAGGCAATTATTCCCCAAGCAGCCGCTACGCTGACCGAAGGAACTAGTAAGCTCAGTCCTCCTAAAATCTCAAAAAAACCACTAATATAAACTAGCCCCAATGGTGAAGGCAGCTGTGGTGGAACGATCCTAGCGAATTGTTCAGGCTTTATAAAGTGAGTGATGCCAACTATGGTTAAAGAGACAGAAAGAATGACTCGAAGAATTTCTTTTCTATTTACAATCATTAGACTACGACTTTGAAGGTTACAAAATTTTCTACGAAATCTTAATCTTATATGTTACTAACGTTTCATTACAGCAGATATAAAACTTTTCTGACAGAGTATCCCTATAGTCTTCCTCTTAAAGACTAGTGAAGGCTTGAGTCTTTAGTCTAACAGAGTGTTTCTCGGAAGAAGGGGGTTAATTTTTTATAGGAAAAGAGAAAAACAGCCACCTATTAAAGTTCTAGAAGAGTGATATACGGAGAACTTTAAGCATTGTCTAAAGTACTTCCTTTGAAGGAGGTAGAAGAAAAAATTTTTACATAGATTATTAATATGACTTAAAACATGTTGCCAAATCAGCAACATCGTCAGACGGCTTGGCAAAAGCTTAAGGCAACACTTAATTTTCCGGAGGTTACTGTGGGTAAAGAACCATTTTCTCCAGTTAGACGTGAAGAAGAAGATAAACGCATGGGAGCCAACGATCGCGTTGTCAGCCAACCTATGTCTGCACAAGAGGTTGATCCTCAACAGAAGAGAGAGCATCACGAAGCATTCTCTGAGGGACAGCAACCTACTATTAACCCAGGCGATCGCATTGACGAGTCTAAGACATTGCAAGAAAAGTCAGAGCAAGTCGCTGTTCATGCGCCAGATATCACTGGAGAATATATTGTAGTTCCGACTTACTTTGTATTCAATTGCCCTGATGGAACTCAAAAAGCACTTCATCATGTAAAGGATGCAGATGCTATTTCAGATATGATTCGGCAAGCTAGATTAGATGAAAATGGCAATCAAATTTGGTGCTAAATTCCGTACTTACTGAATCATTATTGGCTCTCATTGACTTTATTGTTTATTTCTGTAGAGGATGATGTAATGAATAGAAAATTTTCTCAGTACAAAATGCTTTTAATAGGGTTGTCTGCGATCGCCTTTGGTGCGGTTGCAAACTCTGCCTCTGCTGAAACAAACTCGCTCTCTGCTGAGATGGACTCCATAGGAAATAGTCAGTCTCAAGCTTTACCTGTTCTTGAGATTGAATCCTCCTCCTCGCCAGCGTCTCTGCCAGAGACAGTCAGTGAAGATGCTGTATCTGTTACAGGAGAGGCTCAAACAGAAGATATTCAAGTTGCGCAAGCTCCTATCATTCCTGGTCGCAGCACTCGTTCAGGACCTAGCTACATTGGTATTGGCGGAAACATTGGACTAGGAGGAGATACAACGTTAGGCGATAGTGGTTTTGCAGTGATTAGTAAGGTTGGGCTGACCCGTAATTTGTCTACTCGTCCTTCTGTGGTCATTGGCGGTAATGATCCAACCGTATTAGTTCCAGTCACAATAGATTTTCCAATCTCATCTGTTGCTGAAGCAGGTGAAGTAACCCTTGCGGCTGCTCCTTATGTAGGGGGTGGTATCGCCATTTCTACAGGCAGTAATAGTTTGGTTCGACCCTTGATTTCTGCTGGAGTAGACGTACCTGTTGCATCTCGCGTGACCGCAACAGCGGGGGTTAACTTTGCCTTCTTTGACGATACTGAAATTGGCTTGATCCTAGGAGCAGGTTACAATTTCTAGGTTTTATCCTAACTGAACCGACTTTTGTCTGTGCGGTAGTGGAGATTTTCTATTTGCTGCAATATAATGCTCTATGACAATATGAAATTCTCTAACTTATCCCATACGTCATCATGAAACTGAGGATTAATCGTTCCTTTGACTTTAAACTTATTTCTGATCCAGCGATCGCAGATAAAGTTTATAAAATGGAACAACGAGTGCAGTGGCGTGATCCAACCATTGTTGAACGGGGGATAGACCAAACTTCTCTAGTCCTGGGTGATGGTCAAGCAGAAGACTCTCAGTTTTCCTTTCTGGTAGTGGGTGATAGTGGTTCAGGGTCACATAGAGGTCACCATCCTCAACGTAAAGTTGCAGAGCTAATGCTGCCGCACCATGCAGAATGTCGGTTCATGCTTCACACGGGTGATGTGATCTACCTAGTGGGTTCTAGTGAATATTACAGGGATAATTTTATAGAGCCTTACCGAGAGTTTTTGGTAGGAGGCGATCGCTGTAAAACCATTGCATATGATCAGATGACTTTTTCTCTGCCAATTTTGCCAGTCTTGGGCAATCATGATTATTATGACTTGCCTTTTTTCTCTGGCTTGATTTCCCTCTTGGCAACGCCTGCTCGGTTTCTACTTCGTTCTCGTTTAGAGTTGGATGTAGGGCGGCAAGGTTCGAAGCAGGGCGATGCCTATGCCCGTGCTTTCCTAGACTATCTCAAAGCACTATCGCCCGAAAAGCTAGCTCATCACCTAGATCAGCATTATACTGCCTCTGCTGATCATGGGCGTTGTTTACACTATCAACCGGGTCAGTTCACTCGGTTACCTAATCGGTACTATACCTTTCGCTATGGCAGTATCGATTTTTTTGCACTTGACTCTAACACATTCAATGCACCTTCTCCTTTGCCAACGACTCCTGAAGGAAAAGCTTATCGGCAACACCTAGAGGAACGCTGTGAGTTACTAAACCAAGAGAAGCTTCAGATACTAGAAAAAACGGCAACTCTTAACTCCAGTAACCCCGAAGAATCAGACCAGTTGGATGATCTCCGGGTCAAGCTTTCGCAGATTGATGAAGTTCAAGTAGATATTATTAAACAATTGGCTTCTAACGAAAATGTAACGGTTGATTGGGAGCAGTTAGACTGGCTTAAGCAACGGTTGATTGATTCGTGGCAAACCGATAATGTACGTGGAAGAATTCTCTATTTTCACCATCCTCCTTATGTTACCGAAGCAACTAAGTGGCAGCAAGCGCAAACGTTAGCAGTACGTTATCGCTTACGGTATGTGCTTGATGAAGTTGCCAAGGAAATCGGTGATTTGACTCAGGGTCGTCCTTTAGTAAATCTTGTTTTAACAGGTCATGCCCATTGTTTGGAGCATTTGAAAACTTTGGACACAGGACACGCTGATTCAAATATTAATTGGATTATTTGTGGCGGTAGTGGCTATAGCTTACGTCGGCAAAGACCTGAAGGAACAGAGCTAAGAGAATCAGTCAATGAGGTAGGCAGAGATCATCAGTTGCTTGAGGAAGATATCCAAGATGGAGACGATCGCCCTGTTGCGAATTCTCACTTGTTTATTGGTCGCAGTGGCAATGGTACTCAAAAACGGCGACCCTATTCTGCTTTACGCATTGATGTTAAAGCAGGCGACCCGCCTAAATTTGTGGTTCATCCACTGGTCGCAGAGTGGCATCAGCAGCAGTGGTTGGAACATGATGTTAAGCCATTTGTAATTGAATAGAGCAGTGAATTAGATAGATGTTAGGTGCTAGCTGAGCTAGCCTTCTTTTGTCTCTAATCGCCCAGATCGTATGGCTTCCTTTAGCACTCGATAATCTTGCTCAACTTGATGGGCATAAGCCGCGGCAAAATCAGTCACAGCTTGATCGAATGCGTCAGTTTTACCGAGGTAGCCGCCGATTAAAGCCGGATCACCAGTGCGAGAGTGTGCACGGGCTAATGTGGAGCCGCAAATTTTTCCATAATCTTCTAATCTGTGGGCAGACATGCCTTTGAGCTTAATGGAAGTCTTCATGTCTTTGAGTTGACGGAAATAGAAGTCTTGCCGCTCAGGACTACTTGTCCATCCTAAAAAAATGTCACTAGCCGCTTGCATTAAGCGTTGACCGCTGACAATGCGCTGTCCCTCATGGGCATAGGGACTTTTCCCTGCGTAGGGTTCTAAGACGGATGGTCTGGCTTCTTTGTATTGAAGGAGTAAGGGGTCGTTGTTATTGTCTAACAGTAGAGCAACGCCACAGTGGGTGCCGACGCTACCAACACCCACTACTTTTAACGCGACATCGACTAAGCGGTACCGATCGAGCAGAAACTGGCGATCGACCTGAAGCGTATCCCGATATTGCTCAAATAGGACTTGAATTTCATCAAAGTACTCATCTTGGTTAGGCAGATGATAAAGCAGAGGGGGGTTATCCACAAAGCGACGTTGCCCGTTTACTTCCTCAGTCAGTTGATGAAATGCTTGTCCTAAAGTGCGGGTAAATGCTTTGTTTGCCATTTTTACCCAATGGCTGCGTGTGTCTTCCTCAGGAGCATTTTCAATCAACAAATCTGCTTCTAGTCGGGCATACCAAACTTCTATGGTTTGTAGGTGACTATAGCGATCGATCGCCAGTCGGTAGGCGCGCGCGGCTGCTAATGCGGCTTCACAGCAGTCGTGATCAGAAAGACGCAGTTCACGACCCGCCAGAACAATGCTGGTGACAAGTCGTTTCACATCCCATTCCCAGGGAGCAATTAGCGTTTCGTCAAAATCATTGAGATCAAAAATGAGATTGCGTTCAGGCGTAGCAAAGCCACCAAAGTTAAGAAGGTGGCAATCTCCACAGGCTTGCACCTGAATTTGTGTCGTAGGAGTCGTTGCCAAATCTGCTGCCAAGATAGCAGCACTGCCTCGAAAGAAAGTAAAAGTAGATTGCATCATCCGCCAATGCCGAATGGGAACCAAATTGGGGATCCGTCCTTGGTTAGATTTTTCTATGAGACTAATTGGGTCAGCCCGATCGCTGGAAACTTGCCATTCTCGGTGAGCCGATCGCGGTACAGCTTGGCGCAAGGCTTTTCCGGCAGCTTGGCGATCGCTGCGTGATTGAGAAGCCGAAGGTGAATGAGCCATCTGGCAAAATATGAAAACGTCACGAAAATTTTATACTGTCTTTCGAGGGTTGACAGTGTAGAACTTAACTTACCATGTCCTATTTCTTTCCTCTAAACTGAGAGGGCAGCCTTACAAGTTTATACTGCTGATCTCTCTTAGCATTTTTCCTTGCGTAGAGAGAGTTAGAGCCTATCTTAAAGCTCTCCGAACCTTCCCAATCCGGCATTGCTGAATGAAAGTATGAATCTGCTCAAAGCCCGTTTCCTTCAGGAGAGGGGTTGGGGGAGAGGTCTATTCGCTGCGTTGCCAACTCAACCTAACTCCTAGCCCCTTTCCTAAGAGGGCAGGGGAACCGGATTTTCATACTACAATTCATCAACGCCCCTAATCCTATCAACGACTCACGCAATATCAGTCTTAAGGTAGATAGACACAGCAAAAACCACGCTTAAGACTTATAAAGTGCCTTATAACTTGTGATTACCATGCAAACATCGCACCCCTCGCTGAGGGCAAAGCAACCTGAAATTGGCAAACTCATTCGTCACCTTCGCCAAGAAATGGAGTTGACTCAGGAAAAACTGGCAGCCAGGCTGGGAGTGACCTTCCCAACCCTCAATCGCTGGGAAAATGGGCGAGCAACTCCTTCTCCTTTGGCAATGGAGAAGATTGAAGCACTTTTGCACCAAATTGGCGATCGCGGTCAATTATTGCTAAGTCAGTGTTTTTCTGAAACAGAGTAAGCAATTACGAAGAGCGGCGCATCAAAGAGAGTCTAGAAAAGGAGTTAAAAGGGTGAGCGATCGAGTGAAAGCATGGGCACTAGACTTTATGAGTAGCCGTAAAAGCAAGGTTATTACTCAACTACTGCCCTATGTCATAACGCTGCTAGCTGTTGGCTCGGCAATACTACTTACCCTGATTCTAAGACCTTTCCTTGCCCCTAGTCCCCATCAACTGTTTTTTCTAGCAGTGATGGTCAGCGCTTGGGCGGGCGGCTTACGACAAGGCTTACTAGCAACCGTTCTATCTACTTTGGTAGTCAACTACTTCTTTACTCAGCCCTATTATTCGCTAGATATTATCAATTCAGCATCTGTGATTAGGCTCAGTACGTTTGTTGTAGTAGCGGCAATTATTAGTTGGCTCAATCAGTCGCGGAAAAACGCATTACGGAAAGCTAAAGATAGCCTTCAGGCGCTTCGCCAAAGTGAAGCAAGATTTGGGAGTTTAGCTGGCTCTAATATTATTGGGATGGCTGTTTTTGACTTAGATGGCTTGGTTCTAGAAGCCAATAATGCCTTTCTTGAGCTAGTAGGCTATACGCAGGAAGATCTGCGATCGGGGCAAGTGCGCTGGCGCGATATAACACCACCAGAATACCAGCAGGTGAGCGAACAGTGCGTGCAAGATCTCAGATCGACTGGAGTTTGTGCGCCTTTTGAGCAGGAGTACATTTATAAAGATGGTTCGCGCGTGCCTGTTCTCATTGGTTCTGTGATAGGAGAAGAAAATACAGCGACTGGTTTTGTATTGGATTTAAGTGAACGCAAAAAAGCTAAAGCTGCACAGGAGGAAGCATCTCGACGAGAGCAAGCTCTGTACATTGAAGCGCAAGCTGCGAGAGAACGCTTAGAAGATGTTTTAGCAGGTATTAATGATCAGTTTTTTGTACTAGATCAAGAATGGCGCTATACCTACGTTAACGATCGCGTTGTAGAAGTTGTCGGAATGCCCAGGGCAGACTTACTAGGCCAATGTGTTTGGGAATTATTCCCCGATATAATCGATACTTCGCTCTATGTAGAAGCCCATCGATCTGTCGCAGAGCAGACGCAGGTTCAGCTTGAATTTTTCTATCCGTCTTGGCAGCGCTGGTTTGAAAGCCACATTTATCCTTCTGGTAACGGCGTTGCTATGCTGGCTATTGATATCACCGATCGCAAGCGCATTGAAGAGGAGCGGAAACAAGCTGAAGCTATCCTACGTGAAAGTGAAGCCCGGTTTCGGCAAATGGCAGATGCTGCTCCAGTACTGATCTGGATGTCTGGAACCGATAAACTCTGTCACTACTTCAACCAGCCGTGGCTAGACTTTACCGGACGAACCCTAGATCAAGAAATGGGCAATGGGTGGGCAGAAGGCGTGCATCCCGACGATGTTCGATATTGCTTAGACACCTACGTCACTGCCTTTGATGCTCGGCAACCGTTTCAGATGGAGTATCGCTTTAGGCGCTTTGATGGCGTGTACCGTTGGATTCTTAGTGCATCTGTGCCGCGATATACTTCAGAGGAAGAATTTTTAGGCTATATCGGCTCTTGCATTGACATTGAAGATCGCAAACAAATGGAAGAAGCTCGGCGAGAAAGTGAAGAGCGATTCCGAACCCTGGCAGATAATATTTCTCAGCTAGTGTGGATGACCGATGCCAGCGGCTGGGTTTATTGGTATAACCAACGCTGGTTTGACTATACTGGAACCACTCTTGAGGAAGTGCAAGGCTGGGGTTGGCAAAAAGTACATCATCCAGAATATGTCGATCGCGTTACTAAGCGGCTCCGTCATTTCTTTGAAATCGGTGAACCCTGGGAAGATACATTTCCACTGCGAGGCAAAGATGGAATTTATCGCTGGTTTTTGTCTCGGGCGTTACCCATCCGAGATGAAACAGGGCGCATTCAAAGCTGGTTTGGCACAAACACCGATGTTACCGATCGCCAACAAGCAGAAGAAGCTTTGCGAGACAGTGAATCGCGGTTCCGGCTAATGATGGAGAGTGCTAAAGAGTACGCCATTTTTACAATGGATATGGAAGGTCATGTAATTAACTGGAACGCTGGAGCGAAGCGTCTTTTGGGCTATTGCGAAGCCGAAATCGTCGGACAAAACTATCAAATTCTTTTCACACCTGAAGACGTTGCCCAGGGTTTAGAAAAGCAAGAAATGCAGAATGCCTTACAGGAGGGCGGAGCCGATGATGCACGTTGGCACCAGCGCAGAGATGGGAGTCGCTTCTGGGCAAACGGATTATCAATGCCATTACTAGACGAAGCTGGGCAAGTTCAGGGATTTATGAAAATCTTGCGTGACATGACCAAGGAAAAGCAGGCCAGTGAAAGGCTACAACTGCTGTACGAAACTGCCAGCGATTTACTAACCGCCGAACAGCCCTTAGTACTGATGAACAGCCTGCTGAGCAAGCTCTCGGTGCAAATGGGGCTGCAATTTTATGTTCAATACTTTATGGAGCAAGATCATCCTGCTTCAATGCTGCAACTGGTTTCATTTAACGGGCTTTCTGAGGTGACAGTACACCCGCTAAGGCAGCTTGCTTTAGGAGAAGGAATTTGTGGATGTGTGGCTCAACAACAGCACCAAATGTTGTTGAACGATGTGCAGCAATCGACGCTGCCTAATGCTCAAACTCTTCGCTCTATAGGGGTGACTGCTTATGCCAGCCAGCCTCTCATTGTTCAAGGGCGACTTTTAGGAACTCTTGCATTCGGCAGCTTTACTCGAACAGAATTCACTTCAGAGGAAGCATCTCTGCTGCAAGCCATTTCCGATCAGGTTGCTGTTGCGATCGATCGCGCTAATTTAACCGCCTCGTTACGCCAACAAGCAGAGCAACTTTCCCATGCGAACCGGATCAAGGATGAGTTTTTGGCAGTCTTATCCCACGAGTTGCGCACTCCATTAAACCCTATCTTGGGCTGGTCAAAACTCCTGCGAACTCGAAAGTATGATGAGGCTACAGTGAATCGTGCATTAGAAACAATCCAGCGCAATGCGCAACTTCAAACCCAGTTAATTGAAGATCTGCTAGACGTTTCCCGAATTCTACAAGGCAAACTGAGCTTGAAGGTTAGTCCCATCAGCTGGAACTTCATTATTCCAGCGGCACTGGAAACGGTGCGGTTAGCGGCAGAAGCCAAAGCGATTCAAATCCAACCTACGATCGAGCCTAATGTTGGGCAAGTTCTGGGAGATGCGGGTCGATTACAGCAAGTCGTTTGGAATCTTTTATCTAATGCAGTTAAGTTCACACCGCAGGGAGGCCAGGTCAGCATTAAGTTAGAACAAGTAGAGAACCAGGCGCAAGTGACCGTTAGCGATACTGGTAAAGGTGTTACTGCTGAGTTTTTGCCTTATGTCTTTGATTACTTTCGTCAAGCCGACAGCGCTACCACTCGCAAGTTTGGTGGCTTGGGGCTGGGGTTGGCGATCGTGCGGCAAATTGTTGAATTGCATGGTGGCACAGTTTGGGTAGAGAGTCCGGGTGAAGATCAAGGGGCAACATTTGTTGTGAGGCTGCCACTGCTTAATGCAAAGCCAGAAAAGAGCCAGGAAGAAAATCAATCTTTAAGCCAGACCTCTGAGGGTTCGTCTTTAGCAGGATTGCGAATCTTAGTTGTGGATGATGAGATAGACTCGCGCAACTTTACGGCTTTTGTTTTAGAGCAAGAGCAAGCTGAAGTGATGACCTTATCTTCTGCCTGGGAAGCGCTGCAAGAACTTGAGCAGTATAATCCGGATGTACTATTGACCGACATTGGAATGCCCGACATGGATGGTTACATGCTAATTCGGCAGGTTAGAACTCGCCCACCCGAACAAGGCGGACAGGTCGTGGCGATCGCCCTCACAGCCTATGCCGGAGATTTTGACCAACAGCAAGCCTTACAGGCGGGGTTCCAATATCATTTGTCCAAGCCAATCGAACCGGATGAACTAATTAAGACGATCGCCGCCCTTCCCAGGAGAGCCAGCCAGGGTTGAGTCAGCGATCGAAACTTCCACAGATAGATCATGGGTAGAAGTGGATAGACGGCATCTGTCTACGGGTGGCTCTACCAAAACTATCCAAAAGTATTGTTATATACTGAGATTTGCGGCGATCGCCCCAAACCCAGATACAAACTCAGATACATCCCATGCAGATACGATAATGACGGCAACAACAACCTTGCTAGTCGAGGAAATTTTTGAAACGATACAAGGTGAAGGCGCATTCACAGGATCTCCGGTATCGTTCGTTCGCTTATATGGTTGTCCGGTCGGTTGCGCTTTCTGCGATCAGGGCTGGGCGGCATCTGCTGATACAACTCGGCAAAATCCCTATCAATGGATGGCGATCGCCGACATTATTAAGCAAGTTTCTAGCTATGCCCCTCAGCGGATTGTGATTTCGGGTGGAGAGCCGCTGCTGCAAAAAAACTGTGCCCTCTTAATCCACGAGCTTCAAACCGCTGGGTTCACTGTTCACATCGAAACCGCAGGAATTGCCCCTATTTCTACGCCAGATTTAGCAGACTGCTGGATTACCTTTTCGCCTAAAGATAAAGTTGCCCGATCGCCTCAGTACAAATCCCTTGAGTTCTACTGGAAGCGAGCCGATGAAATTAAGCTAGTCATTGAAGATGGCACCGAACTTGAGTTTTATCAAAACTCTTTAGCCGCTAGCCAAGCCCCGGTCTATCTACAGCCAGAGTGGAACAATCTTTCGGTGACCAGCGCGATCGCAGTTTCACTGCTGCAAGATTTAGAGAGACAGCGATCGCATAATGGGCGAATCTATAAATTGAGTTTGCAAACCCATAAGTTTCTAAATCTGCCCTAGTCTAAGAGGATGTCTGAGAAGTATCAAAGAGTCTTACACTCGCCCCCCAACCCCCCATTCTGGGGGACTTCCGAGCCACTCCTTCTTCAAAGTCCCCCAAAATGGGGGATTTAGGAGGCGGATTGGATAGCAACCTAGACTTCTCAGACAACCTCTAAAACTAATCAGGTCAATCAAATCAATCAGTTATCGGAGCCTGTAAAAACGATCATGAACTCGAATCATTGCCGCTCTCAAAGATTAGAACGAACCGCGACAGCATTAGCACCAGTCCAGCAAGCGATCTATCGCAACGTTAATGCCCAAGATAGTGATTTACTCAGTCAAATGCGATCGCTAAACTTTGAGTACGAAATTGCCTCATCTTTTGAAAGGTTTCACAGCAACCCTCCTCTGTGGCAAGACTTTCATTCGCATATTTTTGAGGTTCGGCTAACTTTTCAATCCCGACAAAATTCAGGAGATCTCTACGGTTTAGATATGATCGAAATGCAGCAAAAACTTGAGGCTTTAATTTCTAAAATCCCGCCAACAGTTAACCACCTGCCGGGATGTGAAGCGGGAACAACTGAGGCTTTATGCTCTTTTTTTGCCGACATTAGAATCGTGATTGCTGATCCCTTAATCCGGCTAATTAAAGTTTCAGTTTCCGAGACTCGCGATCGCGTAACCACATTATTGTTACAGGACTAAGCCGTGAATATCCCCACTCAATGCATTATTCTTCTAAGCGGTGGACAAGATTCTACAACCGTTGCCCTCCAGGCTAAAGCTGATTATGAGGAAGTTCATGCCCTGACGATTCACTACGGACAGCGGCATGAAATTGAGGTTGAAAGCGCTCTTGCAGTAGGGAAAGCATTGAGCGTTACATCCCATGAAGTAATTAAATTAGGCAATGTCTTAAAGAGCACTTCGCCTTTAGTTTCGAGCAATTCTGTGGATGTCTTTGAAAGATCGGAAGACGTTCCAGAGGGTGTTGCTAATACGTTTATTCCTTCTCGAAATGCTCTATTCTTAACTCTTGCATCTAATCGAGCGATCGCGTTAGGAATTAACACAATTTATACCGGAGTTTGTGAATGCGATTACTCAGGTTATCCTGATTGCCGTAGGGTATTTATTGATTCTTTAGAAGATGCCTTAAGTTTAGGCAATTTTGGGGGAAAAGGTAAATTCAAAATTCTCACGCCTCTTATGTTTTTGACGAAAGCAGAAAGCGTCAAGCTGGCTCAAAGCTTTTTAGGCATTGAGGAATTCAAGAGAATGTTTGAGCTTACTCATACCTGCTATCAAGGTATTAAGGGAGGATGCGGACACTGTGCTGCCTGCCTGCTTCGAGACAAAGGATTTGTGGAAGCTAAAGTTGATGACCCAATTTGGAAATTTAGAGAGGCTCAAAATGATTGAATCTTATGGCTCAAGCGCAATCGCTAATGCAGCGATCGAACCTTTGGAAATATGGGAAAGTCCATCCCTAATTCCTTATCTCATTCACTTAGAACATCCTGAGTTTGCGTCACTTTGTCCTCGGTCTGGCTATCCTGACTCTGGAACAATTGTGATTGATTATATCCCCCATAGATTTACCGTTGAATTAAAGGCGATAAAACTATATATCAACTCGTTCCGCAATGAAAAAATCTCTCATGAGGGTGTTATAAATGCGATCGCCGATAAATTCTTTAAAGATGTACAGCCCCGGTCGCTGCGAGTAATTGGCGATTTTATGCGTCGTGGTGGCGTGAAGACTGTAATTACGGTTCAAAGAGGCGATCGCTACGATTTTGCAAGTTATCAGGCAAACATCTTGTAATCATCCTAAGTCTAGCAATTAAGCAAAAGGAGTTAAATTCGCTAGTGTCACTACTTCTTAAACAAATTAATTAGGAGTAACTGAAATACCACTTTCTTGAAGTAGTATTTGAGCTTGTTTTAACTCATCTGGTGTGACATCTGCAACAAGTACGTACTGCATCGCAGTAGTAGGATCTGTCTGATCTTTTTGAACGTTAATACCTATAAATACTCCTAAAATACTGATTGCTAAAGCGCCTACACCATTGCCTGCTAATACTAAACCTGTTAAATGAAGAGGAGCTAAATCTGAACCACTGGAGAAAGAGCCTGCAAGAGCAATAAGCCCCCCAACTAATCCACCCAATACAGTTCCTGTTAAAGCGCCGACGCCAGCATTCTTCGCTGCTTCAGTTTCGTTAATAGAAGAATTTGGATCAAGAGACTCAGGGATAACAGAAAATTGCTTTGAAGGAAAGCCAGCCTTTTGAAGTGTACTTAAAGCAAGCTGTGCGGTCTGATAATCCAGAGACTGCGCAATAGTATTTTGATGAGGATTTACAAAATTCTTCATTACAAGATTGATCTATTCGTTAACTACACACGGCTACTGTTTACTATAATTAATACTTTGTATAGATAAGTCTTCTAGCTAAAGGAGTAGATTTATACAAATAATGAGTAGTGCTATTAAAAAAGGTTTAGGCAGCACATCCTTTTGAAAGAAAAGAATGCGCTGCTCTAAGTAACTCTACAAGTTTCTAAAATCCGCTGACAAGCTAAGTCCGGTCAGTGGCACTATCAACCGCGCGCTGAGTTGTTTTCAGAGCGTTTTCTCCAGCTTGTTGAGCTTGCTCTGCTGCATCATTACCAAATCCTTTGATGTTCTCCTGAGCCTTCTTAGCATTAGCTTTTAAGTTCTCAGTTCCTCTTTTGGTACCTTCTGAAACATCACTGGTCACTTTATCTAAAGTGTTCTTTGCCGCTTCGGTATTTTTACGAATGTTGCCACCTGGATTTGCATTCTTAAACTCGTTTAACGCATCTTTAGGAGTTTTGGTTTTGTCGAGATTGCGATCTGCCTGCCGAATCATCCGGTCTGCTTTACCCTTGGTCGCACCCTCGTCGTACCTAAAATCATCATTGTGCTGATTCATTTTGCCAGTAGCTGGCTGAACACCATCATATAACTCCGTCTGTTGTCCTTTTCTTTCAGTGTAATCACCACTATTACCCACTACGTTGGGCGCAGGAGGATTACACCCTGTACCCACAAATAATAAAACTAGAGCCGCGATCGCCACTCCAGCTTTCTTAGAAAAGAGAGTGGAAAACAAATTTTTGATATTTAATGCGATACTACCGATCGCTTGGGAGAAAATCTGACGCATTGTAAAACCTCTAATCTAACTTTACTCATAGAGAATAGATCTAAAAGTTGAGCATTATCTTCCGACAAAAGTTGTAGATTGCTTTATGGAACAATCTATCCAACGAGGGGTACAAGCTTCAATAACTGACAATAACTGATTAGTTCACTTGATTAGAGCAAACTACAACATAGAAATTGCTCCTCAGGCTATCCCTTTAGGATGATTGTTGCCTGAATTCAATATGTGACTATTGCTCCCGTAGGCAGATCTAAGCATTGCTCAATTCATTGTATAAGAGAATTGCACAGCTTAGCTATAGGAATTCTTTTATGCGACCTAGGTTTGTGAAGCCTCTAAGTCAAACTAATCGCAGTTTACTTTCAGTTTCTTGTTGTTTTCTAATCATGCTAGTACTATGGCTAGGTATCTTCTTAGACAACAGCCCTGCATCTTTAGCACAGCCGTTGCAAGCAAGCAGAGTAAATGAATTTGATAGCGCGATCGCTAATCGCCCTGATGTTTTTGAAAGCCTGAAAGATAAAGTCAAAGATGACTTAAGCGGAAAGGCTAGGTCTGTCCTAGGTGATTCTGACTCTGCTAATCTAGCGGAAGAAGCCAAATCAGTAACTAACCAACCGAAACGAAGCTTTGATAATTCAGCGAAGAGAATTGAAGCTACGAAAACTGAGGTTGACGGGCGCACTGAAGAAAACATTGCTAAGATTCAAGGCAAAGCTACAGATTCAGGGCATGGAATTGAGAACGCCATTGAAGATGTTATGAGCAACATTAAAGACAAGGTCAATTAACCAGTCCTGATATTGTTCTAGACCAGTTTTTCGTACACTGTAACTTTTAGAGGATTTAACAATGCAACGCATTAACATTGGCTTGACAGAAGAGCAACGTAAAGGAGTTATTGATCTGCTTAATCGCGATGTATCAGATGCTTACTTGCTTTTGGTAAAAACTAAGAAATATCACTGGGATGTTGTTGGTCCTCAGTTCATTACTCTCCATAAGCTCTGGGAAACACACTATGAAGTCTTAACCGCAAACATTGATGCCATGGCCGAGCGCGTCCGGACCCTGGGCGGCTATCCTATTGGAACTATGGAAGGCTTTTTGAAACTTGCATCTATCAAGGAGCATTCAGGAGATGTTCCCACTGCTACTAACATGGTTAAGAACTTGTTGGAAGACCATGAATCAGTGGTTCGTAATATGCGTGAGCACATTACAAAAGCTAGTGAGGATTATTCAGATGAAGGGACTGCTGATTTCTTAACTGGGCTAATGGAGCAGCACGAAGAGATTGCTTGGATGCTTAGATCCTTCTTAGAAGGTGAGGCAGTTGAGCCCAGTGGCGATCGCCCCACGATGTCCCAAAAAGAGGCAGTTGGAGTCTAGCTCTCTTGCTCTTTATCTTCTAGAAAGGCGTGGATAGGTACCAATCTCTAGAGGCATCAATAGTTAGAATTACCTTGCTTCTTGCCAATGAGAAGCAAGGTAATTAAGTCATTTCCCTCGGGTTTGACAGTTGTGGTTTAACACTATCGATTCACAGCTTGCTAGCTTAGTGCACCGTCCAGATCTAGCTTCGAGTTTAGTTTCGAGATCAATTACAAAGAAAAAATCTAGGAGTATGAGTAGTGGTTGAAACATATATGGCAGAACGCACTGTCACTGCTGTTTTTCAGAAAGAGGAACAGATTGATGGAGTTGTACGCCGCCTACTAGAACGTGGCGTCTCCAGAGAACATATTTCTGTGATGGGCAGAAACTTTGAGTCTCAGACTCGCATTTCAGGATTTATCTCCAAGCGAGATGTGATTTTAGGAGGTCTGCGCACAGGTGCGGTTTTTGGCTCATTGTTTGGCTCTTTCTTCAGTTTATTGAGCGGCGTTGGTGTGCTTTTTATCCCGTTTGTAGGGCCTATTGTAGCGGCTGGGCCTATTGGGGCGCTGTTGCTGGGAGCGGCAAGTGGCGCAGTTATTGGGAGTGCGGGCGGCGGTTTGGCATCAGTGCTAACCACGCTAGGAATGCCTGAAAGTAAAGCTACGGTTTATCAGACGCGTCTGCAAGCTGGAGAGTTTGTATTAATGGCAGAAGTTCCTGCTGATAGAGCAGGCGAATTTCAACTCCTCATTGAGAGTGCTGGTGGTGAGGAAATGCATCTAGCAGACTCAGCATTGCCCCGAGCCTGTGAGGGACGTTGCGGAGGTGCTGAAGATTTGTCTCCTGAGGTACGGGCGCACTTGTCGCCAGAGGCTCAAGCTGCGTTTATTGAGTCTTACAATGCCTCTTTTGACAAATCGAATGATGTGACTCAAGCCGAGCAGACGGCATGGCAAACTATTCATGATCATTATGATGAGGACGAAAATGGTGTTTGGTCAAAAATGAAGGTCACTGCCTAGTGCTCTTTTCAAAACCACAGCCATTGAAAAGAATAAAAAGGGGACAGAAGTAGCCTGCTGTCCCCTTTTTAGTTGTTCTAATTACTTCTTTCCAAGTATATCTG
This sequence comes from Timaviella obliquedivisa GSE-PSE-MK23-08B, assembly GCA_019358855.1. Lineage (NCBI taxonomy): Bacteria > Bacillati > Cyanobacteriota > Cyanophyceae > Oculatellales > Oculatellaceae > Timaviella > Timaviella obliquedivisa. Next base: position 64,411 of record JAHHII010000005.1, read on the forward strand.
CCTTAAGGAGGATACAATTGATCTCATTTCTACCCCATGATATGTACGCTGCCGCAAGGAGTAGTCTTGTTGATAAAATTCAGCTTATTGACAACATCGTGCCTTAAACGGAGCCTCAGAATGAGAGAAATGACTGTCCTTATGATGTTCCGGAGATGTGTGTGATGGACAATATCACGACAGATTTTATTACGATTGTGCTAGTAGAAGATCATGACCTGACTCGTATAGGCATGAAGGCAGCTTTACAACGGCAGCCTGATATTCAAATTCTGGGTGAGGCTGAAAATGGAACGAAGGGTTTGCAGCTACTGCAAATCTCTCGCCCTACTGTTGCTATTGTGGATATCGGGCTGCCTGATATGGATGGAATTGAACTGACGCGACGTTTCCGAGCCACTCAAACAACAGAAACTAAGATTTTAATTCTGACTATGCATGATAGCGAAGAGGCTGTCTTAGCAGCGTTCGCAGCAGGTGCAGATTCTTACTGTATGAAGGATACCAGCACTGAACAACTAGTTAGTGCTATTCATGTGACGGCGGCGGGTGATAACTGGATTGATCCGTCGATCGCTTCTGTTATTCTTAAGCAAACTCGTTCTACTGAAACCGAAGCTGTTCCGAGTGTAGCGATCGAGGCAATTGATCCTGAGTTTGGGCATCTTTTACAAAATTCTCCCTTAACAGTGCGAGAGTTAGACGTATTGAGGTTAATTGTTGAAGGATGCAGCAATGAAGCGATCGGGAAGAGACTTTACTTAACTGTAGGAACTGTCAAAACTCATGTTCGCAACATCCTTAATAAAATGTGTGTTGATGATAGAACACAGGCAGCCGTCCGGGCGCTTCGAGCCGGATTAGTTAAATAACCCAAGACTTGAGAGATATAATACATCTGCTCCTGAACTATGGTTATATCTGGGGGTAGATGGACTTAGAACTTTGGCTCTGGTTAACTAAATAAGACCTAACAGTATTGCTAAAAAGCCAGGTTAGCGACTCTTTTGAATTTAATGAAAATCGATTAATTTCACAAAGACTGTATCTTTATGACAATGACCTTAAGTGAATACTCAGTTAAAGATAGCGCTCCCTTTGAAAAATCTTTGCCTAAGACGTTACAGCATTTCCAGCGTCGAGAAAGTATTCCTCTTAATCAAAACACCTTGTGGCAAATTGAAAGTGGTGTTGTGCGGACTGCCACATGGGGAACAGATGCAGCAATAGTTCCCCTAGGCTTCTGGGGTTCTGAGGACATTATTGGATTACCTTTGTCTCAGATTGCTCCTTACCAAATTGACTGCTTGACAGATGTAACTGTTCGCATTTTGTCTAATGGGTTGCCCTACCCTCTAGACGCGATGATTTCTCATATTCAGCAAATGGAGGAGCTCTTAAGAATGATGCACAGCAATTCTGTTGAGCAGCGGTTGCTGAAATTCTTATTTTGGTTTGCTAACAAGTTTGGACAGGATACAAATGATGGGCAAATTATCAAGGTCCGTTTGACTCATCAAGAAATTGCGGAAGTTATTGGTTCAACTCGAGTTACAGTGACTCGCTTGCTCCAAAAATTCCAATCCGAACGAATGCTGAATTGGTCGGAAGAGCGATACATGCTACTTGGATATTCTGCTGATTTAGCGTCGTGATTTCTAGGAGGATGTCTGAGAAGTCTCAAGGATTTTTACACTCGCCTCCCAACCCCCCATTCTGGGGGACTTCCGCACCAGTCCTCCTTCAAAGTCGCCCAGAATGGGGGATTTAGGGGGCGGATCGGATAACAATTTAGACTTCTCAGACATCTTCTAAGGTTATCGAGTGATATCAGTATACTTTTCTTTAAGCCTCTTTCCTTTGGGAGAGAGGTTATATATTAAGTCGGTAAAAGCCAAACTTTAACTAGATTATTACTCAATATCTATTATGGACGTTTACATTCTTGACCTGTTAGTCATCGGGCTTCTGCTACTATTTGTAACTCTAGGCTCCGGCTGGATTGGACGCTTACCCTTTTCTTATGCCTTGATTTATTTGTGCGTAGGTATTGCTTTAGGACCTTATGGGTTTAATTTAATTCAGTTACGTCCAGGTGCAGAATTTTTACAACGGTTAACTGAGTTTGTGGTGCTGATCTCTCTATTCAGCTGTGGATTAAAGATGAATCGGCGTTTCAAGTTAAGGACTTGGAAGTCAACGCTTCAGTTAATTGGAGGGGTGATGCCCATTTCAATTTTTGCGGCTGCGGCTGTAGGGCATTGGCTCTTAGGATTGAACTGGGGAGCTTCTATTTTATTAGGCGCAATTCTTGCTCCTACTGACCCAGTACTCGCTTCAGAAGTTCAACTTTCTGACCCTACCGATCGCGACGAACTGCGGTTTGGTTTAACGTCGGAGGGCGGATTGAATGATGCGTTGGCATTTCCTTTTGTTTATTTTGGATTACGGTGGATTAATGACAGCAATTGGCAAAATTGGATTTCAGAATGGGTGTTGATTGATCTATTTTGGGCGATCGCTGCTGGTTTGATAATAGGAGTGGTGGTTCCGAAAGGCATTGTCTGGATTGATAAACGGCTTCAACGCATTCGCCCAGCTGACGCTCTCATGGAAGATTTTGTAGCAATTGGAATTGTTTTTATAACCTACTCAATTGCTGAGATTATAAATGGTTATGGATTTTTGGCAGTTTTTGTAGCAGGTATTATTACTCAGCGGAGCTATCGTGACCCGGAAAAGCGCCTCTCTCAGTTAGAGTTTATGGAAAGAATTGAAAAGCTCTTTGAGGTTGGGACTATTCTCCTTCTAGGAGCGTTGCTGCTCATAGAACCCATACAACGCTTTTTGGTTCCTGCTTTAACTATGGCTGGGCTCTTGCTTTTTGTAATTCGTCCATTAGGAGTGTGGGTCAGTACAATCGGTCAGCCTACTCCGGTGCGTCTACTTTGGGGTTGGTTTGGTATCCGAGGGGTCGGTTCTATTTACTACCTATCCTATGCTTTAGGAGAAGGTTTAAAAGATGAACTAGGGGAGCAAATTGCTTGGATTACTTTCATGACGATCGTCATTTCAGTGGTACTGCATGGTATTACTGCTACATCTTTAATGAACTGGTACGAACGTCAAACAAATGATGCTACTTAGGTTGGTGTGAGCACGGCGGAATGAAAGGATAAATTCCTGTAAAATCCCTTTTCTTAGAGAGAGGAATTTGATGAGATTTTTGACTGTGTTACCACTCAACTAAACTGTTCTAATCGCTATTCTCAAAGGGTAAGCCACTAAGTTTAATAATTTAGTTTGGCACCAAGAGATTGCTGTAAAGTTATCTCTCTGGATGGATGGAGTTGAAGTATGTAAATGCTTAGGATATATCTTTAACGCCTTAATCATGAGAAATGATATGTCTAATTCTATAAAAGAGCGTGTCAAAGCTGACTTAGAACAAGCGAAAGTTGAGGGGCAAGTCCGAGTAGAGCGCTTACAGGACATTATTAAAAGCGCAGTCTCCCAAGCTGTAGACGAAATACAGGGAGGATCTGGTGAGATTCGGCTGATTGTACGAGATGCGATCGCTGCACTAGTAGAAAGCTTGGGTGAACGGGGCAAGCATACTAAAGATGAAGCTGTTGCCTCAGTAGAAGGGTTGCTTGAGGGTCTTAGTCGTTCTAAACAAGATGCAATAAGTCGGACTGAACGGGAAATTCAACAGTTACAAACTCGTATGGAACAAGAAGAACGAGATTTGGATGAAACAATGAACGTTGCTGTTAGCGAACTTGAGTCGGCTAGTGCAAACGATTCTTCAGAAATTAAGGAGCTATTATCCACCATGGTAGATCGACTCAAAAATACTGAAGAAGCCTCTCTATTAAAGAAACGCTATGGTCAGTTGCAAACTCAGTTAGCAATTGTTAAGGCAAATCTGGCACTACGATATGGCGATCGCTACGATGAAGTAAAGCATCACTTAGACAATGCTAAAGTTTGGCACGATACTGCAAAAACTCAAGCCGATGACCTTGAGTCGGGTTTAGTGCAGCAGAAACAAGCTGAGTTTGAGACAAAACTAGGGCAGGCAGGGACGGCTGTGGCTCGAAAAGAGAAAGAAGTGAAGCGCTTGCTTAAGGAGCTATGGCACACTCTGACTGATAAATAACTTACATTTTTCTGATGGAGCTATTTAAGGGTCTGGCATAAGCTGATTTTCTAGTCCTTAACTTAATGAGAGGGTAGTTCATCTTTGTAGGAGTGTAGCTGAGTATCCGTCTAAGAAGTTTGGTTAGAACTTTTATTTTGCTTAACTTAAGGGCTTAACCGCTTACTTTGCTAAATATTTTGAGATAGGCATTATACGATGTACAGTCTATGTACAGTAGTATGATGCCTATTTTGGCGGCTTATCTTCTTACATTCGTGACGTGGGGAGGCATGAGGCTTTTGTAACTTTGATCAGTTAATGTTCTGTTCACTCTTAATTAGAGCTAAAGATGATGAGTCTTAACGACATAAATCATTTACCTTGCCTAGCACAGAAGCGCTGGCAGTTTTGGATCGATCGCGGCGGCACATTCACAGATATAGTAGCGCGTAGTTCCGACGGTGAAATTTTGGTAAGTAAACTGCTATCTGAAAATCCAGAGCGTTACCGTGATCCAGCCGTACAGGGCATTCGAGAAATCTTAGGACTTTCTGTCAATGATCCTATTCCGCCCGATCGCGTTGAAGTAGTGAAGATGGGAACAACAGTTGCTACTAATGCACTGCTGGAGCGTAAAGGCGATCGCACTTTGTTACTGGTCACAAAAGGATTCCGAGATGCGTTACGAATTGGGTATCAGAATCGTCCTCAGATTTTTGCACGTCAGATTATTTTACCGGAAATGTTGTACGAGCGCGTCATTGAAGTAGAAGAACGCTATAGTGCACAGGGCGAGGTATTAGAGCCGATCCAGATCAATGAGGCGCTGAAGCGATCGCTGCAAGCTGCCTACACGGATGGGATTCGTTCTTGTGCCATTGTTTTTCTACACAGCTATCACTATCCAGCCCATGAACAGCAGATGGCGGCGATCGCTCGTGAGATGGGATTTACTCAAATCTCGGTTTCTCATCAAGTAAGTCCTCTCATGAAGTTGGTTAGCCGAGGAGATACCACGGTGATCGATGCGTACCTATCTCCCATCTTGCGACGATATGTCCGGCAAGTTGCCATGGATTTGGGGCAAGAGACTCCACTAATGTTTATGCAGTCGAATGGTGGACTCACGAACGCTTATCAATTTCAAGGCAAGGATAGTATCCTCTCTGGGCCTGCGGGAGGAATTGTTGGGGCAGTCAAAACCTCAATAATGGCAGGATTTAACAAAATCATTAGCTTCGATATGGGTGGTACGTCTACTGATGTCTCACACTTTAATGGTGAATATGAACGCACCTTCGAGACAGAAGTTGCAGGAGTCCGGCTACGTGCGCCCATGATGGCGATCCATACTGTTGCAGCGGGCGGCGGCTCGATTCTGACATTTGATGGGTTTCGCTATCAGGTGGGAGCTAACTCTGCTGGAGCTAACCCGGGGCCTGCCTGCTATCGTCGGGGTGGTCCTTTAACCGTGACAGATTGCAATGTCATGGTGGGTAAGGTTCAAGCTGATTACTTTCCTACAGTATTCGGGGCAGAAGGAAACCTACCCCTTGATGCGATAGGGGTGCGCCAACAATTTGCCGCATTAGCGGACGAAATTGAACAGGCTACGGGTAGATTGCAGGCTCCTGAGCAAATTGCAGCAGGTTTTTTGACGATCGCCATTGACAAAATGGCGAATGCAATTAAAAAGATCTCAGTTCAACGGGGCTACGATGTGATGGCATATACGTTGTGCTGTTTTGGGGGTGCTGGAGGTCAGCACGCTTGTTTAATTGCTGAAGCATTAGGGATGACCCAGATTTTTATTCATTCTTTGGCAGGCGTATTGTCGGCTTATGGAATGGGCTTGGCGGATGTGCGATCGCTGAAAGAACAAGCTGTAGAGGTACGATTAACAGTTGAGGCTATATCCACTTTACAGCAGACTTTAGTAGAGTTAGCCACCATTGCGCGAGATGAAATTGTATCTCAAGGGATAGAGGATAGCCACATTCAAATCTTGAAAAAAGTCCATTTGCGATACGAGGGCACAGATTCGGCTCTGGTAGTAGATTTTGCTGATCTTAAAGGAATGCGATCGCATTTTGAGCAAAGTTATCACCAGCGATATAGCTTCACAATGTTCAACAAGGAATTGATTGTGGAAGCGGTTTCGGTCGAAGCCATTGGCAAAACTCTAGATTTGATAGAACCTGTAGCCCCACCAACCAGAACCACAGCGCTAAAACCTGTTGCCAGGGTCGAAATTTATACCAAAGGCAATTGGCACGAAACTCCTGTTTATCAGCGTCAAGATTTGCAACCGGGCGATCGCATTAGGGGAGCGGCGTTGATTGTGGAAGCAACGGGGACGAACGTGATTGAGCCGGGATGGTATGCGGAACTAACCAGGCAAAACCATTTAATACTGAGTCGAGAGGAATCGTTTCTAGTACGGCACTCTCAGACAGAAATTGAAGACTTGAGGGACGAAAAACCTGATCCTGTACGGTTAGAGATTTTTAACAATTTGTTTCGAGCGATCGCTGAAGAAATGGGCGTTACCCTTCAAAACACTAGCTACTCGGTCAATATTAAAGAACGGTTAGACTTCTCTTGTGCCATCTTCAACTCACACGGAGAGCTTGTTGCTAATGCCCCTCATATTCCGGTTCATCTGGGTTCTATGAGTGAGAGTATTCGTGCATTAATTCGGGCAAAAGGTCGCGTTCTCAAACCAGGAGATGTCTATCTTTCTAATAATCCTTACAATGGCGGCACCCATTTACCAGATATTACTGTCATTACTCCCGTGTTTTTAGAAGCGAGAATGCCTCTGTTTTACGTTGCATCTCGTGGTCATCACGCTGATATCGGTGGAATTACCCCTGGCTCTATGCCACCGCACAGCATTACCGTTGAGCAGGAAGGGGTGTTGCTTGATAATCAACAGCTTGTAGATCAAGGACAATTCCTCGAAGCTCAATTATTAAGCGAGTTAACCAAAGGAATTTACCCTGCACGCAATCCAGGACAGAACATTGCGGATTTACAAGCGCAGATTGCAGCCAATGAAAGAGGGGTAACAGAGCTATGTCGTATTGTGAGTCAGTATGGACTAAACCAGGTAAACGCCTATATGAAGCATGTGCAAGATAATGCAGAAGCTGCGGTACAGCGAGTCATTGATCAGTTGCAATCGGGTGATTTTATCTATCCTACTGATGAGAGCAGTCAGATTCAAGTTAGTGTTCGTATTGATCATTGCGATCGCTCTGCAACGATTGATTTCACGGGTACTTCTCCTCAGCAAGCCAGTAACTTTAATGCTCCTCTTGCCGTATGTAAAGCTGCCGTATTATATGTCTTTCGCACCTTGGTAGATGATGATATCCCGTTAAATGAAGGCTGCCTAAAACCGTTAAACATTATTGTTCCAGATGGATGTATGCTTAATCCGCGCCATCCGGCTGCGGTAGTAGCTGGTAACGTTGAAACCTCTCAGGCGATCGTCGATTCCTTATATGGTGCGCTGGGCATCCTGGCAGCGTCTCAGGGAACTATGAACAATTTCACCTTTGGCAATGCGCAGCATCAGTATTATGAGACTATTTGTGGCGGCTCTGGTGCTGGGCAAGATTTCGATGGTACTGATGCAATCCAAACCCATATGACAAATTCGCGTTTGACTGATCCAGAGGTGCTGGAGTGGCGGTTTCCAGTGCTGGTAGAATCGTTCTCTATCCGTAGCGACAGCGGTGGTGCCGGACGGCACAGAGGCGGAAACGGCGTAATTCGGCGCATTCAATTTCGGGAAGCCATGACAGCAGCAATTTTGTCAGGACATCGAGTAATTCCTCCGTTTGGATTAAAGGGGGGCGAATCAGGGGTGATCGGGCAAAATCGCGTTGAGCGCTGCAATGCCACGATCGAAGTTCTGGGCAGTAAAGCAGAAGTGTCTATGAATGCAGGTGATATTTTCGTAATTGAAACACCAGGAGGGGGTGGTTTTGGGCGCGATGAGCAGTAGTTTAATAAGCAATTGCAGAAGCCCTTTGGCTACAGCAAAAACTGCTCTAAGCCATTTATTTTTACTTGAATGTGAGTTGCACTGAATAACAAAAGCGATCGCCCCGTGAAATTGATTTACCGTAGACGAGCGAACCAGTTCTTAGAGGATGTCTGAGAAGTCTAGGTGCTATCCAATCCGCCCCCTAAATCCCCCATTCTGGGGGACTTTGAAGGGGGACTGGTGCGGAAGTCCCCCAGAATGGCAGGGCTGATCTATTGAAAGAAGGAAAATACCTATGCTCCTTATCCTTCTGTTGAGTATCGGTAGACACCCATATAAGCTCAAACCCAAGAATGGGGGTTATGAGGTTTTCCTCTAATTAATAGATCAGCCCTGCCCCAGAATGGGGGGTTGGGGGGCGAGTGTAAGAATCTTTGATACTTCTCAGACATCCTCTAACAGAGTATTGTTACTCGCAGGTTTCTAATTGTGGCTTAGGTTTGTATCTAAATTTAGAAATGGTACGGCTCCGTTGCCACCTAGTACCTGTGGAAACTTTCCATCCCACTTTTCGATCGCTTGCTTTTGCAATAACTCAGCTGTTAAGGTTTCCCGCAGCAGGCGCTGTGCTTCAGCTTGTCCTTTCGCTCGATTAATCGTTGCTTCAGCTTCCTGTTCAGCTTCCCGCGCAATGTACACAGCCCGTTGTGCGCGTTGTTCAGCAATTTGCTTTTCTTCGACTGCCTTTGAAAACTCAAGGGAGAAATTTAAGTCGACGACACTGGTATCCAGCACGATAATACCGTATTTTTCTAATCGTTCTCCTAAGGCTATATCAAAGTCTTTTTTCAACTCGTCACGCTTAGTAATCGCTTCTTCAACGGTGCGTCGGGCGGCTGCAATTTTGAATGATTCTTGAGTCTGGGGTGCAATGATTTTAGACACAATGTTTTGTAACGTTCCTTGAGTTCGTCGAATAGCCACGACCTGAACTGGATCAAGCCTAAAGTTAATCGCAAAACTGGCGGTTAGCTGCTGCAAATCTTTCGTTGAGCTTTGAGCAGGAACCTCAAATTTTTGGACAGTCAGATCGTAAATATCTACGTTTGAAATTAGGGGCGGCTTAAAGTGAACCCCTTCAAGCAGTACGCCATCTCTTGCTTTTCCAAGAGTACTCAATACGCCTGCTTCTCCTGGGTTGATGATAACAAAGGAGTTAAGTCCAATAAATGCAGCAATTGTCAGCAAAATAACTAGCGTAGTCGTTTGCCAACTAGGTTGACCTTTCATTATTCTGTCCTGGCTTCTGGTCTTCTTGACTTTAGCAGGAGTGCTTCAAAAATAAGCTGTTTAGAAGTTGAAATTACAACCAGTAAAGCTATTAAGGAGTTGCGTGAAAATAAAACCCCAATGGGATGCATTGACTTATCAGCCCCCTAAATCCCCCATTCTGGGGCGACTTCCGAACCTGTCAAAGTCCCCCATTCTGGGGGATTTAGGGGGCGGTTCGGGGCGTTATTTAATTGCAACTCCCTTACTCCCTGTCATGGGCATTGAGAGCTTGCTGCGAAATCGCGATGCCTTAAAAGCACTATTCAAGCTGCCTTATATCTCTTTGGGTAGAGGTAAAGGTCATGACCTAGCAAAGTATAGTTTAGGCATGGTCAATCTTGGAGTAGTGTTGCATGAGCTATGATTATGACCTATTTGTAATTGGAGCAGGGCCCGGAGGATTGGCAGCATCTAAGCGGGCTGCCCAGTATGGCGCTAGGGTGGGAATTGCTGATTTGTCTGAATTAGGCGGGTGCTGTGTTAATCGAGGCTGCATTGCTAAAAAGCTTATGGTTTATGCAGCAGATTTTGCTCATTTGACCAAGACTGAAGTTGACTATGGGTGGAGTCAAGCAAGAGTCCAGTTTGATTGGCAACGCTTCGTTGGGCTTAGAGATCAAGAAATTCAGCGATTGCGTCAGGTACATCAGCGAACTTTAGAAGATGCTGGCATTGACTTTATCCCACAGCGAGCGACCTTCGCGGATGCTCATACACTACAGGTAGGCGATCGCTCCATCACTGCAAATAAGATTTTAATTGCTGTAGGCGGTAAACCGATCAAGCCAAAGATTTCGGGCATTGAACATGCTCTAACGTCCAATGATATGTTCGATCTGAAGCAGTTACCAAGCCAGATTGCAATTATTGGAGGTGGCTACATTGGCGTGGAATTTGCCAGCATCTTACAGGCGTTAGGTACCCAGGTGACTTTGATAGATCATGATAACGCTATCTTAAGTGGCTTTGATGATGACGTGCGACTTGCCGTTCAGAATGGTTTGATTCAACGCGGCATTTCCGTTCTGTGCAATACAAATGTTCAGTCAATTGAACAGATTTCGGAAGGCTTGCGTTTAATGATAGAAGGCGATCGCTTTGAGCCGTTAACGGCTGATGTGGTGCTATGTGCAACAGGTCGTACTCCTAATTTAGAAGGCTTACAGTTAGAGAAGGCAGCGATCGAAATTAACGATAAGGCGATCGAGGTCGATGATCATAGCCGCACCAGTCAAGCCCACATCTTTGCGATTGGTGACTGCACTAGCCGAGTCCAGCTAACGACCCTGGCGCGTTCAGCAGGACGAGCTTTTGCCGATAGTGAATTTGGCAATCAACCCTGCACTGTCGATTATGATTTGGCGCTCTCGGCAGTGTGTTCTCGACCGGAGGCAGCAGCAGTAGGACTCAGTGAAGCTCAAGCCCAAGCAAAGTATAGTGAAGACCAGGTTAAGTGCTATCGCAGTGAGTTTCAGCCTTTGTTTTATAGCCTAAGCCATTGCTCTGAAAAGACCTTAATGAAACTAGTGGTGCAAAGAGAATCCGATCGCTTGCTTGGAATTCACATGGTTGGGGAGAATGCAGCAGAGATTGTACAAAGTTTAGCAATAACTGTGCAGCAGGGAATGACTAAAGCTGAGTTCGATAAAAATATTGGCATTCATCCTTCCACTGCCGAAGAATTCTTCTCTCTAAATTAAGCATTCTATTGGGAGCAGTTGGCTCATTAGTAAATGTCCCTTGAGAACTCGCTTCCAATCGCCCAAGCAATGCTTTGATCATGCTTAAAATCTCGCCAAGAACGATCGACTTTTGCAGAAAATGCTGGTTACTCCAAGGAGATGCCTCTACGCGATCGGGCAACACACTATATCCTGAGAAATAACTGACACCAGAAACATCTCGCCAAAAATAAGAGTAGGTTTAGGTAACTCCATCATAAGTTTAAAGGATTCAGTTGATGCTTGAGGTTAACCATTAGAATTCTGGCGTTGTTGAATGAGAAGGCATGAAAATCCGGTTCCCCTGCCCTTTTAGGGAAGGGGCTAGGGGTTAGGTTGAGCCAATGCAGCGAGACAGACCTCTCCCCAACCCCTCTCCTGAAGGAAAGGGGCTTTGAGCAAATTCATACTTTCATTCAGCACCGCCAGAATTCTTATTTAGGCAGCCTCTGTCATAACCGAATGATTGAGAAAATGCTCAATCGATCTCACCACTTTTAAGCCAGTTGCACAATCTAATAATTCCAAGGTTTCTACTAACTGATAAACTTTATGACTAGCATTCTCAGATGGTGTCTTCGGGATCTTTTAGTTCGCAGCGCTTGCTCTGCCTATTCTATCTAAACCCCTTGCTTGGTAATTAAGGAACAATTATTACAGGAGAAATTTCTAAAGATTAATTTCTTTGGCAAATGTCCATTCTAGAAGAGTTACAGGAGCTTCTTTAAGATCGGATGCCAATTCCTCTGTACTCTCGTACTTAAGCTTTGATAATAGACAAGCTTCAACGTTGACAATGAATTTATCATCTTCAAAGGGCCAAGGCTCTACGGTAATCGATTCGTCGCTAAGCTGTCGCAAATCATAGCGCTGCCCATCAATGCCACTCGTAATTTCTAAGGCACGGCTGACCTGAGGAACCTGTTTTTGCGTCAGAATTAAGGAGAGGCGATCGCACCATCTCATAAACTGGTAAGCCCGCTCCACTTCGTCGTGCTCTATCCCTAATCCCTGACAGTACTCTTCCTGTAGCTGTGCTTGTCCTTTAAAGAAGCGCTTCCATTCAGTAGACTCATCTTGTTTAGATTGACAGATAAAACAGATATGTTTAGAGGTTAATAGTGTGACCCAACGACCTCGATAACGGGCTTGTTGAATGTGTTCCTCTAATTTCTCAATTGAGTTCTCTGGATCAAGCATAAAGTCTAGAGGAGCACCAGCAGGAGTAAGCTGATGACCTTCCCACTCACGTTCTAAATCATCATGGTGAGAAATTGCTGCTAAGGTTTCATATATTCTTTCGGGGAAGTCTCTCCTACGCCAATGCCCACCAATTTGTGCAGCTAGAAGAGCGTGTGCCCGATGATAAATTACTTCCCAACCATTTTCAATTAAGTTAACGATCATAAATCCTGTGGCAAATTTTTACATGAGATGATAAGCCTACGCGGGTACACCGAAAAATAAAATGAAGAAAAGAAATCCAGAGACTAGCCCGTAAGCGCAAGCCACTAAAGACTTAAAAGCAATACGTTCAGAAATGAACACAAAAATGCTAAGCGTTATAGAAAGCGCAAATTCTCCAATCGGCAAGCTGCGATTCGAGTAATAGATAACATATCTAATTAAAACCATCAGCCCCAGTAACCAGCCGGCTGAAAATAAATAGAGGAAAACATTCAGTACTTCACTGGAAGGTCTTGTTAAGTGGTGAGCCTTATTAGAAAAAGAAATATAGCCTGTTAATAAGAGCGGAAGTATGATTGCTGCAATGCTTTTGAAGCCTACCTCTGGACTCACTAAAAACGCTTTAATTGTTAAGTTCGCAATTAAGCCCATGATAATAAGCCGAGCAAGAATAACCATGAACCGATTAAAGGTATAACCTAGCGATTGTGCATGGCTCTTAATAGGTTCGGGTTCTTGCTGAGAGTTAACTTTTTCTCGCATTTTAGCTGTTCAGGTTGCATGAAATATCTACTCATAATAAATCATTTCTTCTCTCTAAAGACAGCTATCTTAAGACGTAGATTCAAAAAGTACTCTCAAATGATCTGTTGAAAAGAGTTTCCACGATTTCCTCTTTTGGTGATTTATTAAGATCACGCCCTAAGATAGATGCTCGATTAATAGGATTTTATAGAAAATTAGGAAGAAATCCGGGCTTTTCAGACCAAAAGAACGAATAGACATACCGAAACTAGGACGGAGCCATGACACAGACTTCTAACATACCGCCTCTTATTGAAATCAACGAGGGTGAGTACCAAGATAGTGGTATTCCAAGCACAGTGGCGATCGCATCGCATCCTCTTCATCCTTTAATCGTCACCTTTCCAATTGCTTTTTTAACTGGAGTTTTGGGTACTGACCTGGGCTATTGGCTAACCTCTGATCCATTTTGGGCAAGGGCATCGCTCTGGCTAATTGGAGCAGGTTTTATTAGTGGTCTTGTTGCAGCGCTATCTGGCATGTTAGATTTTTTACGAATTGATCGAGTTCGTAAGCGTCGGGCAGGCTGGGTACATATGGTATGTAATGTCATTGCTCTAGTTTTGACCCTGGTTAATTGGGCTATTCGCTGGGACAATCCAGTTAACGCAATTTTGCCGCTGGGTTTGATTCTTTCACTCATTGTGGCATCCCTTTTAGGAATAAGTGGCTGGTATGGCGCGGAATTAATTTATCGCCACAAAATAGCGGTGATTGGTGTCAATAGCCGTCGAGAAGCGTAGAAAGAAGCGTTCAAATTTGCGAAACAATAAATAAAGAGACCTAGCTTCTAACTAGGTCTCTTTATGGATTTCTTTATAGTTAATGAAACCTGTTCCCTATGGCTTGAGAACTACTTTAATGCAGTTCTCTTTTTTATGTTTAAAGATTTCATATCCATGGGGCGCGTCATCCAGTTTCATCTGATGAGTAACTACGAAAGACGGATCAATATCTCCTTTTTGAATGTGTTCTAATAGAGGATTGAGGTATCGGTGAACGTTGGTTTGTCCCATCTTGAAATTCAAGCCTTTATTGAATGCTGCCCCCATGGGAAACTTATCAATAAACCCACCATAAACGCCTGCTAACGACACGTTTCCACCTTTGCGACAAGCCAAAATCATTTGCCGAAGTGCAGTTGGGCGATCGCTCTCCATCTTGACAGCTTGCATTACCTTGTCATATAAAGCATCAACCCCTGTCCCATGGGCTTCCATACCTACTGCATCAATTACTGCATCAGGGCCCCGTCCTCCAGTCATTTCCTTAAGCGCTTCCCCTGCATCAAATTCTTCATAGTTGATGACCTCTGCTCCGCCCCATTCCTGTGCCATAGTGAGCCGTTCAGGAACGCGATCGATTGCAATGACTCGCTCTGCACCCAACATAAAAGCGCTCTTAATGGCAAACTGCCCAACTGGACCACATCCCCAAATAGCAACAATGTCGCCCTGCTTAATTTGACAGTTTTCTGCTGCCATATAGCCAGTTGGAAAAATATCTGTTAAGAAGAGAACCTGCTCATCAGTCAGCCCATCGGGGACTTTTAAAGGACCTACGTCAGCAAAGGGAACACGTACATACTCAGCCTGTCCGCCTGCATACCCCCCGAATAGGTGAGAGTAGCCAAATAGCCCGGCAGGAGAGTGACCCATAATTTTCTCTACCATCCAAGCGTTAGGATTACTGTTGTCACACAATGACCATAAATCGCTATTGCAGAAAAAACAACCTCCGCACGAAATTGTGAATGGGATAATAACGCGATCGCCAATCTGCAAGTTTTTAACATTTGCACCTAGCTCCACTACTTCCCCCATAAACTCATGACCCAAAATATCACCCGATTTCATTGTGGGGATAAAGCCATCATAAATGTGTAGATCAGAGCCGCAGATCGCCGTAGAAGTGACCTTAATAATGGCATCGCGAGGATTCAAAATTTTGGGATCAGGAACTGTGTCAACTCTCACATCATTAGCGCCATGCCAGCATAATGCCTTCATGAAATGTTGTCCTCATTATTAGTAAATAAAATCACAGTTAGTAAAGCTTCAAAATTAAGCAAAAGCTCAAATCAGGCGGTACTTCCCTCTCTACCCCTTCCTGAAGGCTGACCCTCAGTAGTCGCAATTTCTCCTGCTTCCATGATTTGCTTAAAGCGTCGAAGATCATCGCCTAGCTGCTGTTCAGGTTCTTCCCCAAACAACTTAGCAATTGTTACACCCACAATGCCACCTGGCGGAGTATACTCTAGGACTACTTTCACTTCAGTGCCACGCCCCGGAGCAGCAGCCTGGAAACGAACGAAGCCAGAGTTATCAATCGTGGCGCCAGGAAGCGAACTCCAAGCAATCAGATGATTCTCTGCATCATCAATTACAGTCTCTGCATCCCACTCAACAGTCGCATTCCCAGGAGCGTTCGCTACCCAATGCGATCGCTGTTCATCAAGCACTGTCACTGACTGCAAATGCTTCATGAAAGAAGGCAAGTTTTCAAAGTTATGCCAAAACTGATATAACTCTTCTGGGGACTTGTTCAAAATCGATACTGACTTCTCAACTTTTACAGATTGACCTACTCCCACAGCTTCACTCACAGTATCAGTAATACTCTTCTTGGAAGTTGCACCATGATACAACAAACCGCCCCCTGCTAGCGCCGTCAAAGCGCCTCGTAAGGAACCCTGCCTTAAACCCATTAAAACAAGTGCTCCTCCCCCAAGAAGAGAGGTTAAACGCTCATTTTCACCAAGGTTGCTGTTAGGCTCACTGGTAGGGTTCTGTGAACTTGTGATCTCTTCCATAAACCGCTCCAATAATTTAATGAGTCTGATCTGAAATGAATCTAAATTTGCTGCTCATTCTTGAAGGTTCCTAAAGCCAACAAAGCTAGACCAACGATGCCTAAGACTCCTACGGCTGTTCCCCAAGAAGGGATATGACGATCGATCCAGTCAGTGACACTAGGGACAATTAAATGCCCGAAATCTCCTTCTACCGTGTCATACTGTGGGACTGGCTCATAGAGGTTATTAGAGTCATCTTCCGTCTTTTGTTCATTTGTTTTTTGCAACGGAAATCCAACTGCAACTAATAAAACATCTACTAGCCCCGGAGAAACTCGTTGCAGTACATCCAAGACTCTTCCAACATCACCTACAATAAAATCGCGAGTTGGATGCTCAGCAACATGAAGAATGGCATCTGCAACTAAGCTGGGTTCATAATAGGGCGGAATTCCTGTCGGTTTAACCCCAAGTTTAGTTTTGCCTTTATTGTAAAAAGGCGTGTTGATGACAGAGGGCTTAATGCTAGTGACACTAATCGGAATTCCGTCATGTTGTAACTCAACCCTTAAAGCTTCCAAGAAGCCTTCTAGACCATGCTTTGAAGAAGAGTAGGCGCTTTGAAAAGGTAGACCACGTCTACCCTCCATTGAAGAAATATGGATGAGTGCTCCTTGCCCTTCACGCTTCAGGTGTGGCAAAGCTACCATTGCACCATAAACTTGTCCCATTAAATTAACGTCGATAATACGCTTAAACTCTTCTGGAGTAAGATGCTCGAAAGTTGAAAAAACGGCAGTGGCAGCAGCATTAATCCAAGTATCAATTCGTCCGTAAGCTGCGATCGCTCTGTCTGCGATCGCTTGCACTTGATCGAAAATAGAAACATCAGCAACAACTGAGATAGCATCTCCTCCAAACTGCTGAATCTCCTGAGCTAAAGACAAAAGCCCTGACTCACTGCGCGCAGAGACAACCACCTTTGCCCCTCTTCTAGCAAAACGTAAAGCGGTTTCTCGCCCAATTCCACTAGAGGCACCCACAATAACAACGATCTGGTCAGCGATCGGCTTAAGTTGCATTAGATTCCCTGTTAAATAGCTAATTTTGACAAGTCCGGGTTCAGCTACTTCGCACCGATCAAAGTCAGGAAGTTTCTGAGTACATCAAAATTTACCAAAATTAGAAAGGCTGCGATCGCACCCAACACTCCCCCGATAAAGAAACCACCCGCATAATCGTTCCAGCCTTTCTGAGATTTAAAGGCATCCGGAGGATTTGGAGTGGCAGTTGCAGTTAAAGGTGCAGGAGGATGACTGGCTGCATAAAGCACAATCAGCACTGTAGAGATAATAATAAGTCCAAATGTTGATAGTAATGAACCGAATGTACCCACAGAGGTATAACGCAAAGGATTGAATTTTGCAAAAGGACAAACCAGCCAATACCCATGAGTAACGCCTACTTCAATACCTCTGCGTAATGGCGAGAGACCACTGCGGTAAGCAGATAGATTACTCATGATTGCTTTTACGAGCGGAGAAGAGTTGATCGGCGTTAGCAAATCACCGTATTGAACATCTGCAACAGGATGCACAACTTCTCTATTTCTGGGATCACTAGGACGATTACCAGATTGCTCAATTCTGTCAACAACTTGAGTCATAATCTACCTCTACTTCGCGCATAATATAGAACACGCGAGTATTCTAAAAATATTCTTATGGCGAGGCATCTGACTTAAGATATAGACCTCTACTATCTATCTCTGTAGTTTGGGAGGATTAATTATCTGAACGGGCTGAGCCTTCTGCACCTTCTACCGAAGGAGAAGAATGAGCCTCAGAGTTAGCTTGAAGAGATGATGGAGGTTCTTGAGCAGAATAATGATAGTATCCCCATTTCCAATCTTCAACTTCAGGCAGATCTTTTCCGACAGTTATAATATACTGCCGATGCTCAACCCACTTGTCGCGAATGAGTTGTTTAACATAAGCACCTGAACTTCTAAATTTGGGAAGGCGATCGATCGCATCATTAGCAAGATGAAACCGATCTAAATCATTAATTACTACCATATCAAAAGGCGTTGTAGTTGTCCCTTCTTCTTTGTATCCTCGGACATGCAGATTACTGTGATTCGTGCGTCGGTAAGTGAGTCGATGGATTAACCAAGGATAGCCATGGAACGCGAAAATAATAGGTTTATCAGTTGTAAAAATAGAGTCAAAATCAACGTCAGATAAACCATGCGGATGTTCGCTCTGGGGCTGAAGTGTCATTAAATCAACTACATTAACTACACGAATTTTGATATCCGGGAGATGGCAGCGTAAAAAATCGACCGCAGCCAAAGTTTCCAGAGTAGGCACATCACCCGCACAAGCCATGACCACGTCAGGTTCATCGCCATTGTCATTACTTGCCCATTCCCAAATACCAAGACCTGTTGTGCAGTGCTTAATCGCTGCATCCATATTCAACCACTGTAGTTCTGGCTGCTTACCTGCCACAATCACATTTACATACTGACGACTCCGAAGGCAGTGATCTGCTACAGAGAGAAGTGTATTCGCATCGGGCGGTAAATAAACACGAACCACTTTTGCTTTTTTGTTAGTAACAACATCCAAAAAACCAGGATCTTGATGGCTAAATCCGTTGTGATCTTGTCGCCAAACATGGGAAGTAAGCAAGTAGTTAAGAGAAGCGATCGATCTGCGCCAAGGGATGTCAATACAACTCTCAAGCCATTTAGCGTGCTGGTTAAACATTGAGTCTACAATGTGGATGAAAGCTTCATAGCAAGAGAAAAAACCATGGCGACCTGTCAGTAAATAGCCTTCTAACCAGCCCTGACACATGTGTTCACTTAACACTTCCATGACACGACCCTCTGGATCGATGTGATCGTCATCGGATAAAATTTCAGCTGTCGAAACGCGATTAGTCACCTCTAAAACTGCATTAAGACGATTCGAGTTATTCTCATCCGGACTCATGACTCGAAAGTTACGGCTATCCATGTTCTGCTTCATGACATCTCGCAGAAATTGCCCTAGAACGCGAGTGGATTCTGCGATCGCTGTTCCAGGCAACGTGACTTCAACACCATATTCTCGAAAGTCAGGCAACTTCAAATCTTTAAGCAGTAAACCGCCGTTGGCATGAGGATTAGCCCCCATCCGCCGATCGCCTTTGGGTGCAAGTTCTGCGAGTTCCGGGATTAGCTTACCGTTTTGATCAAATAGGGTTTCGGGGTGGTAACTCTTCATCCAATCTTCTAGCAATTTTACATGCTCAGGATGACTCGCCATCTCTGCTAAAGGAACCTGATGCGATCGCCAAGAACCCTCCATTTGCTTACCGTCTACTTCTTGAGGACCTGTCCAACCCTTAGGCGATCGTAGAATAATCATAGGCCACTGCTGCCGCTGCTGATATCCGTGCGATCGGGCTTCTTGCTGAATCGCTTTAATTTCCGTGGTGATAGTATCCAGTGTCTCTGCCATTAATGAATGCATAGCTTCTGGCTCAGAACCTTCTACAAAATAGGGCTTATAGCCATAGCCCACAAATAAACTCTCCAACTCACTTTGTGGTAATCGAGCTAGCACAGTTGGGTTAGCAATTTTATAACCGTTCAAATGGAGAATAGGCAGCACAGCGCCATCCCGTGCTGGGTTAAGAAACTTATTAGAATGCCAACTGGTGGCTAAAGGCCCTGTCTCAGCCTCTCCATCACCCACCACGCAAGCTACGATTAGTTCAGGATTATCAAACGCCGCACCGTAGGCATGAACCAGGGCATAGCCTAGCTCTCCTCCCTCATGAATTGAACCGGGTGTTTCAGGAGCCGCATGGCTAGGGATGCCGCCTGGAAAGGAAAATTGCTTGAATAATTGCCTCAGCCCCTCTGCATCTTCAGAGATATTTGGATATAGCTCGCTGTAAGTTCCCTCTAGATAAGTGTTAGCAACCATCCCAGGACCGCCGTGTCCTGGGCCAGCAACGTAAATCATGCTCAAGTCATGGGCTTTAATAACGCGGTTAAGATGTGCGTAGATGAAGTTTAGTCCTGGCGTTGTTCCCCAGTGTCCGAGAAGCCTAGGTTTGATGTGTTCTAGGGTAAGAGGTTCCTGGAGCAGTGGATTTGCCAAGAGATAAATTTGACCGACTGAAAGATAGTTTGCGGCACACCAATAGGCATGTAACTTACGGAGTTCTTCAGCATTCACGCTAGAGGATTGGGGCAAAGATGCAACGATCATAACTCTTTCCTGGGTGAGGGGCAGATTGTGGATTAGAACGCAGCAGAACTATTTTTTGTAGGCATTGCTGAATCAAAATATGAATCCTTCAAAGTCCCTTTCCTTTAGGAGAGGGATTTAGGGAGAGGTCTGTCGCGCTGCGTTGTCGAAACCTAACCCCTAGCCCCTTCCCTGCGAGGGCAGGGGAACATGATTTTCATATCGCAATTTTCATATCGCAATTCAGCAGCGCCTTTTTGTAATACCCTTAGCGGGTAGCTTTCAATTTACTATTGACATAAGAAGCTTAGTCTCCGAAACTTGTTGTTCCGAATGTGCTATTAACGTAGAAAACCTAATCTCCGATCGCAATGACAATTTTGCCTACTGCTCGTTCGGTTTCGCTGTATGCATGAGCCTCAGCCATTTGAGATAATGAGTAAGTGCGATCGATCACTGACTGAATCTTGCCTGCCTCAATTTGCTCTGTTAGATAGGCTAAGTCTACACCATTAGTTTTGAGCAAAATAACTTTGTACCTTTGTCCGGGTAACAAAGAGGTGAGAAAACTCTGAAAATAATTGTTTGGATAAGGCTGAGTTGTAACGTACCGACCCCAAGGTTGTAGAACGGATTGACAGTCTGACAAAGAACGGTTGCCCACCACATCAAACACTAGATCATACTTATCTTGCTCAGGCGTAAACTGTTGTTGAGTGAAGTCCTGCTGAGCATAATCGATAACTCGATCGGCTCCTAAGCTCATTACCCGCTCTAAGTTTGCACTGCTGCAAACTCCTACAACTTCTCCTGCGCCCAAAACCTTTGCAACTTGAATAGCAAAGACTCCTACTCCTCCAGATGCGCCATTGATCAACACACGTTGTCCTACTTTAAATTGACCTTGATCCCGTATTCCCTGTAAAGCAGTCATAGCCGCTAAAGGCACCGCAGCAGCTTGTTCGTGGGTGAGATTGGTAGGTTTAAGAGCAACTACCTTTTCGGAGACTGCTACGTACTCAGCGTATGCTCCACCCTTAGCCTGATCTAGGCAAGCATAGACTAGATCCCCTGGCTTAAATTTTGTGACTTGACTGCCGACTTCAACAACCTCGCCTGATAAATCAAATCCTAAAACCATCGGGAACTTATTGCCTGTCAAGAGTTTCAGCATTCCTTTTCGCATTTTCCACTCAATGGGATTAATGCTGGTAGCATGCACTCTAACCAACATCTGGTCAGGTCTAATCTGCGGTAAGTCTATTTCTTCAACCTGAAAAACATCAGGTTTGCCATAGCAACGAATGACAGCAGCTTTCCTATAAGTGCGTTCATTAACATGAGCTTCAGAAAGACGTTGTGCTTGCATAAAAACCTTTTTCAGAATCTAAATTTATTTAAGTGAGATACCTTATTACCCTATTCAGATTTATTCCGCTTCATATTATGCGCTTCTTTCTAAATACAAATCTATCCATTGTTAGAGATCTGTGTGAAAGAGGTAATCTGGAATACAAAAAGTGTCAATATTTTGAGGTCTAATTTAAGATAAAGTTCTTTGCATGTTCATTTGTCAAAGCTAATTTCAGAACTACTTGATTCAACGAGACTACTCCTCGATCTCCAGCAGGTAAATGATATTGCTGGAAGGATATCAGGCTGCTTAGTTCCAGAGGCGATCGCTCAACAGGTCACAGATGGTTTAGTTGAAAAGTTTGACTGTGCCTTCTCTCGGATTTGGTTGGTAGAACCTGACCAATCTGCACTACGATTGGTGGCTTCGTCAGGACTCTATACGCGAATAGATGGCTCGTTCGCTAGAGTGCCAATGGGTGCATTCAAAGTTGGAAAAATTGCAAAAAATCGAATTGCATTTCTAAGTAACAATCTGTCTGAAGAAACTTGGGTGAAGGATCGAGAATGGGCGATCGCTAACCAAATTCGAGGGTTTGCGGGCTATCCCCTGGGCATTAGCAGCGCCTCCTCCTCCGAGCATGCCGCGATTGGAGTATTGGCTACCTTCAGCTACTCACCCCTGACTCCCGAATTTTTAGAAGTTCTGCGTTTTCTTTGCACTCTCGTCACCATTTCTCTCAATGCCACCCTAGACCAAAAGACCATCCCCACTCCACCCGAACGCCTGCCTCTCTCTGACCAACTCGCTCAAGTGCTAAGCATGTCTCCTCTTACCCTGGTAGGAACAGAAAAGCCTTTAGCCGTCTCATTACAGTGTATTTTGCTGCGCTTAGCTGAAGTACTAAGCCAAGTCGAGTGCAACTATTGTCGGCTCACCTACGCCCCTGACATTGTTACCCTAACTGCTGTTGTGTCTATGCCTAATCTGCCGCAAGCACAGATCCCTAACTGGTTGCAAACGGCTTTTAGTAATCTGCTAACAACAGCCGCTTGTTTTGGAGGAAGCTTGCAAACTCAAATGGGGCTGAACCAAAAAAACATCCAGGTCTTGCTAACATTGCCCTACTCTAATGATCCGGTAGGAGCATCTTTATACATTGCTTGTCGTCAGCCGCTCTTACAAACAACCTTTATTCAACTTGCCCATGTTGCAGGACTGCAAGTGACTAGCACATGGAACGGGGAGAGTCCAATATTAACTGATGATGTTACTAAAATTTTGTCAAATCAGAAGATAATTTGGGTACAGATAGAAGGACAAACTATTCCTAAAGGAATTCATGCTTGCGTTACTTTATCTGTTCAGGCATCAGAGTTACGCGAAACAATAGAAGCGGTTATCCAGGGTTCTCCCCAGGGCTTGCTAATATCCTCTGAACCTAAACTATCAGGGCGCGAACTAGAGATACTCAAGCTTTTAGGACAAGGATATCGCGATCGCGATGTTGCACAGCAACTGGTTATCAGCGAGAGTACAGTAAAGTTCCATTTAAACAATGCGATGACTAAATTGAAAGCGCGTACCCGTTACCAGGCACTTTATCAAGCAATGAAAGATGGCTGGCTTTAAAAACCTATTAGAGGATGTCTGAGAAGTATCAAAGATTCTTACACTTGCCCCCCAACCTCCCATTCTGGGGGACTTCCGAACCAATGCTCCTTCAAAGTCCCCCAGAATGGGGGATTTAGGGGGCGGATCGGAAACAATCTATACTTCTCAGACATCCTATTAGTTTTGGTAGGAAGATCGAAGAAGTATTTTTGAATCTTGTGTTAGTATCACGCTGCCTATGACAATCGCTAAACCTAAGTTTTTCGTAACACCTACTACTAAGTTAAGCTTATGGAGCTTTTACTCTGCTTATTAAAGTTGCAGGAGTTCTGACTCATGAAAACACATTATCCTGTCATCGTTGTTGGCGGTGGACAAGCAGGTTTATCAATCAGCTATTGCCTAAAAGAACGAGGTATTGAACACCTAGTCTTTGAGAAAGAAAAGATTGCTCACTCGTGGCAGACAAAGCGCTGGGATTCTTTTTGTTTGGTTACACCCAACTGGCAATGCAAGCTACCAGGATATGAGTATTCAGGCAGTGATCCACAAGGATTTATGCCGAAAGATGAAATTCTGAGATACATAGAAGCTTATGCTGCATCATTTGATCCGCCTGTCCTAGAAGGAGTTGAGGTGATCAGCGTTCGCAAAAAACAGACCAGCTTTGGACTCATTACCTCAATTGGAGAATACACCGCCGACCAAGTCGTTATTGCTTCAGGCAGCTATCACAAACCCAAAATTCCTAAAGTTGCCGATCGCCTGCCTGAATCTATTCTGCAAATCCATTCCTCCGCTTACAAAAATCCCCAGTCTTTACCTGCTGGTAGAGTGCTAGTCGTAGGGACAGGGCAGTCGGGTTGCCAAATCGCCGAGGACTTACACCTGGCAGGCAGGCAGGTGCATTTGTGCGTGGGGGGTGCCCCGCGATCGCCCCGTGTCTACCGAGGTAAGGATGTGGTTGAATGGCTCGATCAAATGCGATACTACGATCTGCCCATCAGTGAGCATCCCCAAAAAGAAAAGGTTAGAACAAACGCTAACCATTATGTGACCGGACGGGACGGCGGACGCGAAATCGACTTGCGAAAGTTTGCCCTAGAGGGAATGCAGCTACACGGTAGGCTGAAAGATATTCAGGGCGGCAAGCTAGAGTTCTGGGACGACCTCAAGCAAAATTTAGATTATGCTGACGCTGTTTCAGAAGGCATAAAAAAAACTGTGGATGGATTCATTGAAAGGAACCAAATTCAAGCGCCGACAGAGCCAGCTTATCAACCCGTTTGGCAACCCCCCCAGACATCACAGCCTCTAGATTATCAGTCTATTAGTACCGTCATTTGGAGTACTGGGTTCCAATCTGACTTTAGCTGGGTTGAAGTCCCAGTGTTTGATGGTAAAGGCTATCCAGGGCATGAGCGGGGCGTAACAGGCATAAAAGGATTATATTTTCTCGGGTTGCCTTGGCTCTACACTTGGGGCTCAGCCAGGTTTTCAGGCATTGCCCGCGACGCGAACTATTTAGCCGAGGAAATTTGGTCAAGTCTGCGAACTTCAGCGTTTGCACTTTATTCACCCACGGTTGAGGAAATTTGTCCTTGGTTATTAAATACAGGTTTGGTCACAACAGATCTGTCTATTTAAGCCTGTCGATTTAGATAGGTGCTTTGCCCAACTTTATCCTCTTTTGAAAGTCATAAGCGCCAAGCCTGACCTTATAGCTAGACTTGCAGCTTTCGTAATCAAATATACACTTTCTACCTCTAGCCCCCCTTAACGTGACAGCACAACTTATAATTGTTTAACAGCAATATCAGAAATATCAGAGGAAAAAATCATGCCAGAAGTTACAACTCCTGCTCATCAAACAGGTGACTTTTTTGTAGACTACGAAGAAAAAGTTTTCCCTGATGTTAAAGCAGAACCTGGAGAAAAAGCCCTTGTTACATTTCATACTGTTGCTTTTGAAGGCTCGATTGGTTTAGTCAATATGTTGCAATCCTTGCGCTTACTCCGTAAAGGCTTTGAAACCTCTATGTTGCTTTACGGGCCTGGCGTAACATTGGGCGTTCAGCGTGGTTTTCCTAAGTTAGGAGATGAAGCATTTCCAGGTCATCAAAACTTTGCAAACCAAATTACTAAGTTCATTTCAGAAGGCGGTAAAGTTTACGCTTGTCGATTTGCGTTGCAAGCTTTATATGGACATGGTGAACCTTCTTTGCTTCCTGGTATTCGCCCCATCAGTCCCTTAGATGTATTGGATTTGGTGCTGATGCATCGTAAAGATGGCGCTTTCATTCTAGATACCTGGACTCTTTAAGAACAGGAGTTCAAGGACTTCTAATTCTGTATCTGTAGGTCAGGCTTCTTGCCTGACACTGACCATCTGGCTAAGGCGACTAAATTTACTTAATTCAACCCACAATCCTTAGATTCTTTGATAGCAGCGTCCTGATATCAAGGTACATACATCAAGGTACATACATTGAAGAGGTGACTCATGGGCGATATCGCCAAAGTTAGAGCCGCCGCAGTGCAGCTCAGTCCTGTACTGTTTAGCCGCGAAGGCACTACGGAGAAAGTATTACAGGCGATCGCCAAAGCCGCTGAACAAGGGGTGCAGATTATTGTTTTCCCAGAAACTTTCATCCCTTACTATCCCTATTTCTCCTTCGTGCAACCGCCCGTTCTGATGGGCAAAGAGCATATGCGTCTTTACGAAGAAGCCGTGACGGTTCCTGGAGTTGTCACCAATGCCATTAGTCGTGCCGCTCAGGCACACAATATGGTAGTGGTTTTGGGTGTTAATGAACGAGATCATGGCTCGCTCTACAATACTCAGATTATCTTCGATGCCGATGGTGAATTATTACTGAAACGGCGCAAAATTACACCGACTTATCATGAGCGTATGGTCTGGGGGCAAGGAGATGGAGCAGGGCTGAAAGCGCTGGATACCGCTGTGGGCAAAGTTGGCGCACTTGCCTGTTGGGAGCATTACAATCCATTAGCCCGGTATGCGCTCATGGCTCAGCATGAGCAAATCCACTGCGCTCAGTTTCCAGGTTCGCTCGTAGGAGAGATTTTTACAGAGCAAATTGAGGTGACGGTTCGTCATCACGCGCTGGAATCAGGATGTTTTGTAATTAATTCTACAGGTTGGCTTTCACCAGAACAGGTACAGCAAATTACGCCCGATGATAAGCTTCAGAAAGCGTTGAAGGGCGGATGCTATACCGTCATTATTAGCCCAGAAGGAACGCTGCTTTGTGAGCCTATTACCGAAGGGGAAGGAATGGCGATCGCGGATCTAGATTTCTCTCTGATCACTAAAAGGAAGCGCATGATGGACTCTGTAGGGCACTATGCTCGTCCAGATCTTTTACATCTGACGTTGAATAACGCGCCTGGGCTAGTTATGCGTCGAGATGAAGCACCAGAAAATCCATTAGAGAATTCTGACTCTAATGCAAATGCGAACGATGATAGTCATGCTTCGCCTCTTACTTTATGAAAGAAGCTATGAACAAACAACAGCTTATTACTGAACTGCAATCTCAGGGGTTAAAGCTACTTGAAAAAGAGGTTGGTGCAGCCGGACGTAAAGGTGGCGCAGGGCCTTCAGATCATAAGGCAGTTACGATTGATGGCACAACGATCATGGTGCCGATTTTCACCGACACTGCGGCACAGTCTCCTTACACTGCCGAAATTCTGCCAACGGGGGAGGCACTGCTGAAGTATGAAGAAGAACCCCTTGCACCTATTCATTTTCCCCATCCACCAAAGTTCTATAGCCTCAATACTGTGGATGGCATCCCTTACTGGAAGATTGCCCTCCTTCATAGCCAAGACGTTTTGGCGACTACTGTTTTGCAAACCTGCATCCGCTATAGTGACACTACAACATCTTGTCAGTTCTGCGCTATCGGTCAATCTTTGGCAAGCGATCGCACCATTGCCCGCAAAACTCCCAACCAGGTGGCAGAGGTTGCTGTTGCTGCTGTTCGGCTAGATAGTGTCAAACACCTTGTAATGACTACAGGTACGCCCAACGTTAGCGATCGTGGTGCGGCATACTTAACTGAATGTGCCGCAGCAGTTAAGGCACAGGTTAATTTACCCATTCAGGCGCAGTGCGAGCCTCCTGACCAGTTTACTTGGTTTGAACGGATGAAGAACGCTGGAATAGAAAGTTTGGGAATGCATCTAGAGGCAGTGGAGCCAGAAGTTAGAGAACGAATCATGCCTGGAAAAGCGACTGTGCCGATCGCATACTACTTAGAAGCATTTGAGGCAGCCGTTAAGGTGTTTGGGCGAGGACAGGTCAGCACTTACCTGCTGGCTGGTCTAGGCGATCGTCAGGCTGCTCTGGTCGAAATGAGTGAACGATTGATTCAAATTGGGGTTTATCCATTTATTGTGCCATTTGTGCCAATCACGGGCACTCCCCTATCGCAACATCCTGCCCCCAATAGTGAATGGATGGTCACCCTCTATCAACAGGTTGGCAAGCTTTTGAAGCAAGCAGGAATGTCTTCCAAAGATATGAGTGCGGGTTGTGCAAAGTGTGGTGCTTGTTCTGCACTCTCGACCTTTGAGTGAGGCTGTGAGAAAAAATATGCAAAGCTACAGTTTTAACTTAGCAACGACTCCAACTGATGTTCAAGCTTATTTTGCTTTACGTCATCAAATTTTTGTGGAAGAACAAGGTTTATTTTCAGGTGATTCTACAAGTAATTCAATTGCCAATGAAGTCGATGATCGCGATGCGATCGCCTATCCTATTGTTGCAAAGTTGCAGGCTCAAGTTGTAGGGGTTGTTCGCATTTACGAACTTCAGCACAGAATTTGGTACGGCGGGCGACTGGGCGTTCACGTCGATCATCGTCGTGCTGGCAAAGTAGGTAAAGGATTAATTCATCAAGCGGTAACAACAGCCCACGGGTGGGGGTGCGATCGCTTTTTAGCAACCGTCCAGTCTCAAAACGTGCGATTTTTTCAGCGATTGCATTGGACATCTCTCGAAGAATTGCATTTGTGTGGATTAAATCATGCTTTGATGGAAGCAGATCTTAGCTTTTATCCCCCTGGCTCCAGCGATCGACCCCTCTTACAGTTCCCAAATGTACAACCTTCCCTTCGGCATCCCTCTCTTATAGAAGCCTCTTAACGTGAACTTGCTAACGATTACCACTCAGCTTCGGAAAGCTTTAGGCATTGGTTACAAGCAAGATATTCAAACAGCCTCTGCTCATCTTCAGCCTGAACTGTCCCTGGCTGCATCCAACCCAACCATTGCTATTGGCGATGATTGTGCTGCTATTCCTGACGGTAATGGCTATTTGTTGCTAGCCTCTGAAGGACTGCTGCCAAGCTTAGTCGAAACTGAACCTTGGTTCGCAGGGTGGTGCGCTGTCATGGTCAATATCAGCGACATTTACGCAATGGGTGGTCGCCCGATCGCCCTCGTCGATACGCTCTGGAGCCAGTCGCCGGCAGCAACTCAACCCATCTGGCAAGGGATGTTGGCAGCCGCTAGAACCTATAGCGTCCCCATTGTAGGAGGGCATACGAATTGCCATAGTCCTTATAATGCTCTTTCGGTTGCCATCCTGGGACGTGCTAAAGCTCTCATTACTAGCTTCAATGCTCAACCTGGCGATTCACTACTGATTGCAACTGATTTTCGGGGTCAAGCCCATCCGCGCTATCCCTTTTGGAATGCAACCCTAGAAACTGAGCCTGCTCGTCTTCGCGGTGATCTAGAACTCTTGCCAATGTTAGCTGAGGTGGGACTATGCAATGCAGGTAAAGACATTAGCATGGGCGGTATTTTAGGAACGCTGCTAATGCTTTTAGAAACGTCAAACTGTGGTGCTGTCCTTAATCTCGATCGCATTCCTTCACCGTCCACATTGTCGTTAGAAGATTGGTTAACTCGGTTTCCTAGCTATGGTTTTTTACTGAGTGTTCGCCCTAATCATTTTTCGATCGTTCAATCTCACTTTCATCAACGCAACTTGGTTTGTGAGGCGATCGGTACCATTCAATCAGAACCTAAACTTCTGTTAGAAAGTCTTTCCCAAACAGAAGTATTCTGGGATTTACAGCAACATCCTCTGACAGGTTTTGGCAACCAAAAGCCATTCCCAAAATGATGACCCAATCGTCCCTACGAATTGCACTATTAACTTATGCTACCAAGCCTAGGGGTAGCGTCATGCAAACTCTCTATCTCGCTGAAGCGCTTCAGTCTCTAGGTCATACAGTCTGTATTTTTGCGTTGTCTAAAGGCGAAAGCTTTTGTCGTCCTGTAATCTGTGAAACTCGCTTCATTCCCTCCCAGCCTGCTGCGCTAGATGTTGAAGCACTTGTAAAACAACGAGTACAAGAATTTGTTGATTATTTTGAGCAATGTAATGAAGCCTACGACTGCTATCATGCCCAAGACTGTATTAGTGCAAATGCATTAGCCATTCTGCGTGACTCTCCCCAGAAAATGCGTCATCCTATTCCTCACTTCATCCGCACGATTCACCATATTGATAATTACAATCATCCCTATCTTCAGCAATGTCAGGATCGCTCAATTCGTTTACCTGACTTGTGCCTTTGCGTCAGTCAATACTGGCAAGAACAGGTTTGGCAGCAGTATCAAGTTCATGCCAAGCGCGTTATTAATGGCGTAGATACCGTCAGATTTTCTCCATTGACTAACGGGTTAGAATCTCAGCTTCAGCAACGGTTTCAACTCAGTGGCAGCCCCATCTACCTGACGGTAGGAGGCATTGAACCCCGCAAAAACTCCATCACTTTATTAACGGCGTTCTCTCAGGTTCTAAAAATCCATCCTGATGCTCAACTCATCATTGCAGGCGGCGATACTTTTTTTGATTATTCTTCCTATCGAGAACAGTTTTTTAATACAGTTCAGCAAACAGGGATGCCTGAAAAAGCTCTGGTTCTACCGGGCACTATTTCTGATGCCGAGCTACCTGCTTTGTATCGCTGTGCCGATGCGTTCATTTTCCCTTCAGTTAAAGAAGGCTGGGGAATGGTGGTACTGGAAGCGATCGCCACTCACCTGCCTGTTGTCACGTCCAACATTCCGCCGTTTACCGAGTTTCTTACCAACGCACAGGCACTTTTGGTCGATCCCAATGCGACAGAAGCGATCGCTCAAGCTATGCTAGATGTCGTTCAACCCACTATTGCACAATCTCTAATTCAACAAAGTCAGTCTGTTTTGTCCCATTACACTTGGCTCACGGCTGCCCAAATGCATCTAAAATTTTATTGTGATATTCATCTTTAGTAACCTCTCACAAATCTAATCAACGCCATGCCCGAAATTCACTTTCAAATTAAATGGCCCGACGGTCAGCCAGAAACCTGCTATTCGCCCTCGCTTATTGTCAAAGACTATTTTACGCCTAACAGCGAGTACAACTTAGAAGATTTTGTAATGCGATCGCGGACTGCTTTGAACATTGCCAGCGATCGGGTATTGGCAAAATATGGAATGCCCTGTGGTAGAGCACTAGGGCAGATCCGCCAGATTGAAGTAACGGCAGCAGCCTATCAAAATCTTCCTGACCCCAAGGTGCAATTTCTTCAATTTATTGAGAATTAATATGGCAATCCTAAGTTAATTTTATACGAACTCTGTAAATCTACCTTTTATAAGAAATAAAGGGTTCCTTGTATTTTGTATAAAGGCTCACCCTGCTTTTAACTAGCTGTAAGTAATTATCAACACCATTAAATTAGCTTGCCAGCTTTGTTGAACTAGATGGGTAAACTATTGCCATAATTAACTCGTCACTTCATACTTTGGGTGACCAGGAGCACAGGAACCTATTCCATGAACATCAGCACAATTCTTGATCAAATTGACATGGGCAGCATCGCCCTTCCTGAATTCCAACGCGGCTATGTTTGGAACCGCGACCAAGTGCGAAATTTCATGGACTCCCTCTACCGTCGTCACCCTATCGGTAGTCTCCTCGTCTGGGTTACCCAAACCGATCAAGCTGCCGACCACGCTCGTGGCTCTGGACAACTTGCAGCGGGAGTTATTAAACTTCTTCTCGATGGACAACAGCGCATCACTTCCCTCTACGGCATAATTCGCGGTCACGCTCCTAAGTTTTTCGACGGTAACGCCCAAGCTTTTACTGGAGTTTACTTCAATCTTGAGGAAGAAACCTTCGAGTTCTATGCCCCCCTAAAAATGCAGGGCAACCCTCTCTGGATTAACGTCACTGCTCTAATGCAGCAAGGTATTGGTGGATTCATGCAGCCCTTCTTTACCGATCCTGAATACCAATCCAAAGCCAGCCTCTATCTCGAACGTTTGAATACAGTCGTTGGCATCAAAGACATTAACCTCCACATTGAAGAAGTCACAGGAGCTAACAAAACCGTTGATGTCGTGGTCGATATTTTCAACAAAGTCAACAGCGGCGGCACCAAACTCTCTAAAGGTGACCTCGCCCTCGCCAAAATTTGCGCTGAATGGACAGAAGCCCGCAATCAACTTAAGGCTCGTCTAACCAAATGGGAAAAAGCTGGCTTTAACTTTCGCATGGAACTGTTTTTACGCTGCATCAATGCCATTATCACGAATGAAGCTCTCTTCTCTGCCTTCAAAGATGTCAAAATCGATCGCTTTCAAAAAGGAGTACACGAAGCTGAAAAATCTATCGATACCTTGCTAAATCTCATTTCTTCTCGCCTCGGACTTGACCACGATCGCGTTTTAGGAAGTCACTATGCTTTCCCCCTCATGGCACGCTATCTCGACCAAAACGGCGGACACTTTCCAAGTCACAAAGAACGCGATCAACTCCTCTACTGGTTTATCCATGTCTTTCTCTGGGGACGCTATGCCGGATCCACCGAGTCGGTTCTCAAGCAGGATCTAGCCGTCCTCAGTTCCTCTGACGGTAGCCTTGAAAAACTCATTGCTCTCCTCCGCCAAAACCGAGGGGATCTACGAATCCAGCCCGATGATTTTAATAACTGGGGAATTGGCAGTCGCTTTTACCCCATGCTCTATATGCTCACTCGCGTCTACGGTGCGTGTGATTGGGAAGATAATATTCAACTTTCTAAACATCTGTTCGGCAACCTTAGCAGCCTGGAGGTTCACCATATTTTTCCCAAGTCGAAACTCTACGCTCACGGCTACGATAAAGCAGAAGTGAACGCGATCGCTAACTTTACCTTCCTGACTAAAAGCACTAATCTAAACGTTTCCAATACCGATCCCTGTAACTACTTTGCTCACTACGAAAACAAACATCCTGGTACGATCGCCTCTCACTGGATTCCCATGAATCCCGAACTCTGGAAATACGAAAACTATCCTGATTTCCTTACCGCCCGCCGCGAACTCCTCGCCCAAGCTGCCAACACTTTTCTTGATAGTCTCTACTCCGGCACTGTCCCTGAATCTGCTGCCATTCCCTCTGTCCTGAACCGCAAAGTCATCCCTATCCCCAGCAACATTGCCAGCGAATTTGAAGATCAAGCCCTTCAGGAATGCAACGCCTGGGTGATCAATCAAGGACTTCCCGCAGGTGAATTAGCTTTTGAACTGGCTAATTTGGAAACAGGAAAAGCGATCGCAGTCCTTGACCTTGCCTGGTCGAATGGAATTCAGGAAGGCTACAGTCAACCTGTCGCCCTACTACTTGACGAAAAGCCTGAGCTAGAGAATCTTGCGAATCAGGCAGGGTATCGGTTCTTTACCAATATTGAGAGCTTTAAGCAGTATGTACAACGAGAAATTTTGGGGTTGCAGGAAATAGCGTTGGCGCTTTGAAGGAATCGAGTTTAGACTAAACCGGACGAGCGATCGCCTGACCTATTTGCACAGATGGATGTGAATAGCGCTCTAGCCATTCGGGTGAGTTGGGCAGCATTCTATAGAGTTGCCTAAGTTTATCTACATCATGTTGAAACCATTGATTAATCCATTCACAGTAGTGTTGAATTGCCTGTTGTTCAGGGCACTTGTTCTTTAAACACTGAGCAATTAAATTGCCTGCCATTCTGCCAGACATGAGCGCCCGCAGCACGCCATGGGAAGAGGTTGGATCCAGCACTGTTGCTGCATCTCCTACTAGAAAATAGCCTTCTCCTGCGGGTTGTGAAACTTTTCGCCAAGTGACATCGGCTCCTCGCATGGGTTGATAAACAGTAAGTCCGGTAAACTCTGGTGGTAACCAATGGCGTGGTGGTGGCTCGACAAACGACAATCTTGTCCACTGATAAAGCTGATGACGAACTTTAGCCGTCCAAGTCCATCCTTGTTCATCAGCAGCGATCGCAGGCGCTCCATCTCGGACTGAACAATCTCCGGTGACATACCCATAGTAAGCAGTGAGATGCGGTGCATAATGTTGAATGCTTAACCCCATCTGCCGAGCCCCCCAATGGTTTCCGCCTGCCGCATCTACGACCGCAGCCGATCGCAATTTGCCCTGCGTAGTGTTTACTCCCACAACTCTACCCTTGTCATTGCTGAGCAAGCCCAAAGCCCGACACGGATGAAGCACTGTCACGCCTAGTGTCTGAGCTTGTGCCAGCAACAGGGCATCAAGGTCGGCTCTCACTGCTTGGAAGCCTTGCCATGCTCCAGATTCATCTGCACCAAATGCTGCAAACTGGCGATCGCCTTCCCACTGCACCCAATTTCCAGTATGGCGTAGAAAACCAGCTGATAAAACGGCATTGAGCACACCCATCTGCTGGAGCAGCGGCTCAACACCAGGATGAAGCGTCTCACCCGGTCGCGATCGCGGAAACGCTTGTGCTTCCAGCAAAATCACCTCTAATCCTAACTGAGCGGCAGCGATCGCGGCGGCAGCACCTGCTGGACCACTGCCAATTATGACAACATCACAATTCATCTCTGCATTCACTGCTCTGTTCATTAGTGATTCTAGATTTTGGAGTTTAGATAGAAAATTTTAATTCATTTCTTCAAGATTATTCTATCCATTTCTCCGTTGCCAGCCTCCGATTCCTCGCTTCAATAAAATGGTCAGAGGAGCGACAAATAACGTTACTAATTCTCGAATGGGCACCAAATGTTTACGGGGATTAGTAGGGTCGATAGAGCCTGAACCGTGTCGGTAAATCTCAAATCGATAAAGCTTACCCTCGAGTAGTGTCCCTGTAGCCGTTTGCGCCTGCTGTAATTCAGGATCATCAGAACGAATCCGACGAAATGACACGACACTCCACTGCCCTCTAGCGTCAGGTGTAATAGCTAGGGCTTGGTAAACCCGTGCCATTGATAGCACTCGGCTTTCATACTCCAGCACATCGACCTGGTGAGTCAGGGCAAGCGAGAATTGCTGCTTCAAGGCACTTTCAACATAATCGACATGATCAAAATCGGCGTATTCCACGACCTCTCTGTTATTCCGCACTACTCGACGAGGGCCTGGAATGCCGTCCCAGGGCAGATTTCCGGTTTGTCCAATTTCGTCATCGGTTAATGGACTAACCGTGGGCCAAGCTGGATTTGGCTGAAAAGTGCGAGCAGCATCGGGCGCTGCGGCAGGCCAAAACGTGCTCAAAGCAGCGCAGAGCTTAGCATCTTCTGGAAAGGGGCTACCCAGTCCATAAGATGCTAAGTGCTGTACATTTTGAGCATTAACGTCAAAACTAATATCCCATCCGGGGGCAAAAACGCCAGCAGCAGCATCCGGTAAATAGGCATGGCGCTGGGTTGCTCCTCCTGTTAAAGCCATTTGCTGCCCCAAACGATTGCGTAGTGGCGAAATAATGGTGGAAACCGTTTTATCTTCTGGGCGAAAGTCAACTCCCTGCAATTGCAGATTTGGAGCCATACGTGTATCGGCTAAAGTTTCAGGTTTAATGCGCCAAAGGTTTGCTCTAAGTGCTGTAGGAACTGACTGCTCTGTCCACTCTAGCAATTCACGTTGATCACAATTGCCAAAGAAATCAGGTGCTGTTACAAGTGAATAAGCTGGAACACGTCTAGGAATGGCGACTGCCAATGCGGGACACTCGACTTCAACCCAACCGTCGCCTGTAAAATCTAAATAATGCCGAGCTTCATATCCACCTGCCTGTACGGCAGCTTCGACATCAGTGCGATCGTTGAGATTTTCCTCTCGACCATCTTCTAAAATTCGATGACGTGCATGGACATATTCTGGGGCATGTCTAGCCCCTTGTCTGGCTGCTGGAATATTTAAACTAGAGGATAAGGTTTCACTCCCAGGGGACACCTTAAACGTTAGCGGTTTGCCTTGATAGGTTGCAGCTTCTACCATTTTTTCATGAACTACGGGCATGAGTAGCCCTGTGCCGAAGTCAGGATTTGTAGAAAACTCTGCTATTCCATCACTGAATATAAAGGGTGAATTACTGATATCAGGCTCATTCCACCCACTGTTCGGCAAGGTGAGATGAATTCGTCTAAATTTTTGATTCACATGCTTGCTTTTGAGCGTGATCTGAAGGTTAAGATCACGGATGCATTCTGTGCCATTAAACAGTTTGTGAAGCGGTACCCAGAATCGTTGACTGCTGTCTGCTGGTTGAAACCGCATCGGACCAAATCGATCGCGATCGCCCTGTTGTTGAATAGCAATATAAGCGGCATAGCGGGCAGGTAAAACATGAAAGGCATTGAGTTCACCCCTAGCCTCACGAGTCGGAATAAATCCGCGACTTTGGCTATCGTACAGGGGCTCAGCCGTTCCTACGCGCGCCACACCCGCACGGGAGAAACAGAGATCTGCGTGTCTACGATGCACGGTTTCTGCGGCAGGGCGGTATTCGCAGGCAAAAACAACGATCGCTAATGGGGCTTGTTGGGCGCGTACCTTTAAATCTCCTAAAGAGGGAGGTTGAACGCCATAAACATAATTTTCAATAATTTCTTGTTCTGCTAAAGTTGGAAACGTGTTCAAGCGAGTTCCGTTAACGCCTTGAATCACATTAGGCGAGACTAGCGCATGAAAGAGCAGGCTACGAGCCGGATCACCTGCTACAATACCGCGCAGTCCTTCCGCTGCAAAGTCTTCAAACCCTGGCAATCGGCGGTTAATGTTGGGAAGATTCTTAGTTAATTCTTGCTTTAAGTCTGTTGCAGTAATATCTAATCCATGGGCGAGTAATAAATCACGCCACCCCAGAGGAGCAAGGCGATCGCACACTTTTTTAATATCATTGATTAAAGCCATAGGTCAGATTTGGAGTTTTAGATATTGGTTATTCTAGGTATCACCAATATGCCAGAATTCTCTATCAAGGATTAATACCCATAAGGGTACTTTATGAAAGCAACATTGCTTTCAGACTCAAATCATCCTCAGCTTCCAGACTCAAATCATCCTCATAATGAAGATGACCTTAAATGAAATAATGGGAGAATTTTCATGAACTTTTATCGTATTGAGAGGATGTCTGAGAAGTATCAAAGATTCTTACACTCGCCCCCCAACCCCCCATTTTGCGGGACTTCCGAGCCACGCCTTCTTCAAAGTCCCCCAAAATGGGGGATTTAGGGGGCGGATTGGATAGCAACCTAGACTTCTCAGACAACCTCTGAGCATATCAATAAGGTCTGTCAAAATTTAGAAACAACAATGAGATTTTACCAAACGCTTTTTCCTGACTGGTATATCCGGGCTGAAGAAAAATCAGATGATTTTGACTGGATGCATTTTGGTAATCGCCAGTTTTATATGTCACTTTATGAGCGCCGCGACACAGCCAACCCCATTCCCCTTGAAACTGGCAATATTGACCATGTCGGTTTTGTTATTGAAGATGGTGAAAAAATGATAGCGGTATTAGAAAGACACGGGATTGAGTATTTTGTTGAAGATGCTCCGGAAACAAAATACCGAATCTATATTCAAGATCCAGATGGTACAGTTTTAGAGCTAATAAAGTACCGTGAAGATTATGGGCATCGCTGAATGAAGGGATGCATCAGGCTGGGATAGGGACATTCCAAAATTTCAAGTAGTAGAGTAACAATCAGATCGAGTGTGCCATCATTTTCGTTGCCTTAGAATAGCAGAGCGTCTTGCAATGTAATCAGGCTAGATAGTGGCGCGATCGCGTCTTATTGTTTAATCCAGCCCACCTACTTATAAGTAGAATTGCAAATGCGCGCGATTCGACCAAGACTGTGAGACGCGGTGAGTGAAACCCATAATGTACAATGGCTGAGCAGATTAAGATATTGTGGAGTGAGTGTGACGCCTCAAAGTGGTGAATATGGGAAAAAACGAGTTGCTCAGGATCTGACTACTCCAACTTACCCGTGTTCTTCTGAGCATTAACCTGCCAAAACAAAGAAGAGCCTCGACTAGTGTAGCCAGGAGTATAGTGAACGTCCTACTCAAGCGATTTTTTCTGAGATTGAGCGTCACCTTGCTGACTCTACTATTCTGCCTGCCAACGGTCGTTGCACAGGCTGAACAGGTAACGGTGCGTCTTGACGGACGAGCAGTATTTCGCGTGGGTGCAGTTAAGGAACTGGATGCTACCGCGCGAGCACGACAAATTGAGCGGCGGATGAACCGCTTATTAGAGAGCCCAGAGGCAATCACAGCCCCTCAAATTAAACCAACGAATGTTAGGCAAACTGATCGCGTGATTACGATCGCAGGGATTCCTTTGGTTACGGTGACAGAGACAGATGCTCAAGATAATCTAATGACCGTAGACGCATTAGCGACTCAGTGGTCACAAGCGATTGATGCGAACTTAGAACGCGCTAGTGAACGCCGACTTTCACATGGGGGACGATTTGCCTCAGAGGTTCAAGCCTCGATCGAAACTGCCTTTGGACGATTGATTGAGTCTGCTATTGTCATAATTCCGCGTGCTTTAGCGGCGCTGTTAGTGATAGGATTGTTCTGGGCGATCGCTACTATTGTGCGCGGATTGATGCGAATTCTCTTTCGGCGCATCGTGTCAGACCTTACTGTCGAGAATCTAATTAAACAAGTAGCTTACTATGCAGTCTGGATCTTAGGGGTTATCGTTGCGCTAGATGCTTTTGGCTTTGATCCGCAAGCTGTTGCCACAGGTTTGGGTTTGACCAGTCTCGCATTAGGTTTTGCCCTCAAAGATATTCTTTCCAATTTCATTAGCGGTATCTTGATTCTGATCTTACGTCCGTTTGAATTAGGCGATCAGATTATCGTGGGGGAAACAGAAGGTAATGTCGAGCGTATTGAACTGCGAGCAACTCAACTTCGTACCTATGATGGTCGCGTAGTGTTGGTACCCAATGCAGAGGTGTTTACCTCTCGCATCATTAACAACACGGCAGCTTCCGTTCGTCGGGGCAGTGTCACTCTTTTCCTAGGCTACGACAGTGATCTACAAACGGCAATCGCTGTCATCCAAAAAGCTGCTGAAGCCACTGATGGTGTGCTGGAAGAACCCGCTGTCTCTGTCCGTGTTCAAGACTTAGGTCAAGATGATATTAGGGTTGAAGTTCGATTCTGGACAGACTCGCGGCGATCGGACTTTATAGCTACTACATCCAATGTGCGACGAGAGGTCGTGATGCTGCTGAAACAGGCTGGTATTGGACTACCCGATCCAGATATACGGATTTTGGTACCGCGTTATTCACAGGAATGGCGCTCAGCCCTCGGAATTGAAGAAATCACCCCTCAGGATGCTGACAATACTTGAGTTCAGAACTTGAGTTCAGAGATGATGAGAGACATAATTGTCCTCAAGAAGGAGCCTCAAGTACAACCAGTATTAAATCATTCTGTCGTCCACTTTGGCGTTACTACATAACAAGATAATTTCACTTTATTTTGAGTAAACTTTCAAGCCTTACAGATGTCAATTCCTTCCTTGATTCCGCAACGCTACACTATGAACTGCGAAGAGTAAACGATCAAGTCTCTATCATTTACTCTCGGCTTAACGTCTGGGGCGATCGCTCTATCATGACTTCAAGCTTCGCTCCATCAAAATATTTTGAGCGCAGCGTTCTGGATTGTCTGAGGTGGGCTGACGTTGGATGTAGGAGCCATCAGCCTGGAGATCCCATGCCTGATAGTTGTCTGACAACAGGATAGTCAGGATTTCTTTCAATTCCTTGCTGCAAGCTGGGTCTTCAACCGGAGTAACTGCTTCAACCCGGCGATCGAGGTTGCGCTGCATCCAGTCAGCACTGCCGATGAAAACCTCTTCCTGACCATTGTTATGAAAATGGAAGATGCGGGAGTGTTCCAGATACCGCCCGACAATGCTGATGACTCGAATATTTTCACTGACCCCTGGAATTCCAGGTAATAGGCAGCACATACCCCGCACAATTAAGTCAATTTGTACGCCAGCCTGAGAAGCTTCATAGAGCGTTTTGACGATGTTAGTATCAATCAAAGCATTCATTTTGGCAATAATCCGACCGGGTTTGCCATCTTTACAATGTTCGATTTCACGGCGAATGAGAGCGACCATGCGATCGCGAAGCGTGACTGGAGCTACCAGTAACTTACGAAACGATTTCTGTTTAGAAAAGCCTGTCAAGTAATTGAATAAATCAATGAGGTCAGATCCTAATTCTTCCTGACAGCTTAATAACCCTAGATCGGTGTAAATTTTGGCAGTCTTTGCATTGTAGTTACCTGTGCCAATATGAACGTAATGACGAATACCGTCGCCTTCTTGCCGAATGACCAAAAGCACTTTCGTGTGCGTCTTTAAGCCCATGACACCGTACACAACATGCACGCCTGCTTCTTCCAAAGCCTTCGCCCAATTAATATTACTGGCTTCGTCAAATCGAGCTTTAATTTCCACTAGAGCAACAACCTGTTTACCATTCTGAGCAGCGGCAATTAAGGCTTTGATAAGAGGCGAGTCACTAGAAGTACGGTAAAGGGTCATTTTAATTGCCTGCACGTCTGGATCAGCCGCCGCCTGCATAATGAACTGCTCCACCGATGCCGCAAATGACTCGTAGGGGTGATGCAGCAGCAGATCGCCCTGACGAATGACGCTAAAAATATCATTGACCGAGGTTTCACCCAGCGCTGAGACTTGGGTTAAATGACGCAAGCGTTTAGGAATAACAGGTGTCCAGGGAAAGTCTTTTAGGTGCGGCAATGGTAACGCCATAAAGGACATTAAATCTCGCATTCCTAACCAGCCTTGAGTCACGTAAAGATCGTTAGGATCGACGCTCATCCCCTTGATTAAGGCTTGCTTAACAAACTCTGACATTGTGGGGGCAAATTGAAACCGCACCAGCGATCCGCCAAAGCGACGTTTCCCTAGCCCTTGGGCGATCGCCTCCGCCAAGTCATCCGCTTCATCTTCCTGAACAGCTAGGTCAGCATCGCGGGTGATGCGAAATAAATGTTGTTCTTGAATCGTCATACCGGGGAATAACGCATCCAGGTTATCTGCAA
The DNA here is from genome assembly GCA_019358855.1 of Timaviella obliquedivisa GSE-PSE-MK23-08B. Taxonomy (NCBI): domain Bacteria; kingdom Bacillati; phylum Cyanobacteriota; class Cyanophyceae; order Oculatellales; family Oculatellaceae; genus Timaviella; species Timaviella obliquedivisa. Next base: position 105,062 of record JAHHII010000005.1, read on the forward strand.
TAATCTGCTCTAAAGAAACGCCTGCCCAAACCACTGGGCGATCGCTTTGAGGATGGAACTCAGGAGGCAAGGGCACGAAGCGGGGCAAAGTATCCGGCACCTTAACCCGAGCAAAACCTGTTGTCCCTGTTTCTGGGTCTTTGAGCACGATCGCCAGATTTAAACTGAGGTTCGACATGACTGGAAACGGATGTGCTGGATCGACCGCTAGGGGTGTCAGAATCGGAAACACTCGCTTCTCAAAATGTTGTCTTAAATAACGACGCTGAGCCTGCTCTAGTTCAGTGTATTTCAGTACATGAACGCCCTCAGCCTCTAACTGTGGACGCAACTCAGTTTCAAACAACTCTTGCAACTGAGTCACCATCGGATGGAGGCGCTGACTAATCTCATCAAGTTGCTGCTGAGGGGTTCGTCCATCAGGCGTTAAGGTTTCGATCTGTGCTTCCACTTGCCGTTGCAGGCTCGCCACCCGCACCATAAAAAACTCGTCCAGGTTAGAACCAAAGATGGCGGCGAATTTTATACGTTCTAGTAAGGGAGTGCGTGGGGCGATCGCTTCTTGCAACACCCGTCGATTGAATTCTAACCAGCTTAGTTCTCGATTGAAATAGTACTGTGGGTCATCTAAATTGATTGTAGAAATGGCTTCTTTAGTTTTTGACATATTCTTTGATGACATAGAAGAAAAGTATTAGAAAGTTCTAGGACGTATTTTACAAAGCTACATCTTATGCGTATTTCAGCATTGCTATCCTTTATACACAACTCGGCGTTTTGATCAGAATAGCCCTGCTATAGGTGAAAGAGAATTAGTTTAATTCAGATAGAACTATTGAATCTTAATAACTGTACCTCCTTGCCTGTCATTATTAATTTGATTAAAGCTCATTAATTTAGCTTTCGAGTATTATTTTACCTTTAGATTATTTGTTCTTAAACCAATCTTAATCGGCACAGACCTGGGCAGTTTTTGAGAAACTATCCTAGCTAAAACTTGCAACTTAAGATATATATTTAGAAGACATCTTTATTTAAGCTCATCATCTGTCTTCAGGCAGGGGATCAGGTCTAAAAAATATTTTAAGCTTCCTAGGCTTAGGGCTTTTACTGCTAGAGTCTGCGATCGCGTCAAATTTATTAAGCTGGGCGAAAAAAGTCTTATTGGTATTGGGCATTAGCCCTATTCTTCGTTGCCCCAGCGGCTTATTAATCAGTGCCTCACGATAGCAATTAATCTAGTCAAGGTCGCCTAATTAGTCCTCTCACAGCTTGGGAAATTAAGCCTGAAAAATTACCACTTAGGGATTGATGTATCCGAACGAAAACATACGTAAAAGCATAAAAGAAGCTTCTTTCTTTCGGCGTTGTTCTTTAGATCCTATGTCAGCAAGCAGTAACAGGAGAAAGAGATAATATGGTCAGCATTGTTCCTAACAACATTCAAATTGAAGACGATCGTACTGGTATTGATGTTGAAACTTTGAAGCGCGCGCTTCTAGATAATCTATTTTACGTTCAAGCAAAGTTCCGAAAAATCTCAACCCAAAACGATTACTACATGGCGCTAGCGTACACAGTCCGCGATCGCTTGCTCAATCGTTGGTTGAACACAACTCAGACCTATCTAGAGAAAGCTCCTCGGACGGTAGCTTACCTGTCGGCTGAATTCCTGCTAGGCCCCCATCTAGGCAACAACCTAATCAATCTAGGGCTTTACAACATCATCAAGCAGGCGGTCGAAGAGCTAGGACTTAACCTATCTGATCTCTTAGAGCAAGAAGAAGAACCTGGATTAGGGAATGGTGGACTAGGGCGACTAGCGGCTTGCTACATTGACTCTCTGGCGACTTTAGAGATTCCGGCGATCGGTTATGGCATTCGCTATGAATACGGTATTTTTGATCAAGATATCAAAGATGGCTGGCAGGTCGAAATTACCGATAAATGGTTGCGCTATGGCAATCCCTGGGAGGTCGTCCGCCCCGAAGCTGAACTGGAAGTTAAGATGGGAGGTCGGACTGAAGCTTATATTGATGAGCAAGGGCGCTATCGAAGCCGCTGGATTCCTTACAAGATGGTAAAAGGAGTCCCCTACGACACACCAATCTTGGGTTTTCAGACCAATACTGTCAACACTTTACGGTTGTGGAAAGCAGAAGCTCCAGAGTCTTTTGACTTTGAAGCATTTAACAAAGGAGATTATTTTGGTGCAGTTCGCGAAAAGAGCGAATGTGAAAACATCACAAAAGTCCTTTACCCCAATGATGACTCTGCTCAAGGGAAACAACTGCGATTAGAGCAACAATTCTTCTTTGTCTCCTGTGCTTTGCAAGACATGATTCGCATCATGAAGATGCAGAATCTTGCTCTAGAACGGTTTCATGAACACTATGCCATTCAGTTAAACGACACCCATCCTACCGTTGCTGTGGCTGAGCTAATGCGACTCCTCCTTGACGAACAGGGGTTTGATTGGGAAAAAGCTTGGAATATTACGACCAAAACGCTTGCCTATACCAACCATACGCTACTGCCAGAAGCCTTAGAGCGATGGCCTTTGGGAATGTTTGGCAGCCTGTTGCCCCGTCATTTAGAGCTAATTTACGAAATCAATCGCCGTTTTCTAGATGAAGTGCGAATTAAGTTTCCTGACGAGGGCGATCGCTTGCGGCGGATGTCTATTATTGATGAAAATGGTGAACGATATGTTCGCATGGCATACCTTGCCTGTGTGGGTAGTCATACCATTAATGGCGTTGCTGCACTACATAGTGATTTGCTAAAACAAACCACTCTGCGCGACTTCTACGAGATGTATCCAGAGAAATTTACTAATGTCACTAACGGGGTAACACCGCGTCGGTTCATGGTGCTTAGTAACCCTAGGCTGACGAACCTGATCACTCATAAAATTGGTGATGGCTGGATTAAAAACCTGGAAGAACTGCGGAAATTGGAGAACTTCATCCACGATGGCAACTTCCGCAACGAGTTTCGTCAAGTTAAGCAAGCCGTAAAACAAGATCTGACAGATTATATTCGGACAAACTATAGCATTGAAATTGATCCCAACTCGCTGTTCGATATCCAGGTCAAGCGCATTCATGAGTACAAGCGACAGCACCTTAATGCGCTGTTCATTATAACGCTCTACAATCGGATCAAGGCAAATCCTGATCTAGAGATTACGCCGCGCACCTTTCTGTTCGGAGGTAAGTCGGCTCCTGGCTATTTCACGGCAAAGCTAATCATTAAATTGATTAATTCGATCGCTGATGTCGTTAATCACGATCCAGACGTGCGGGGTCGAATCAAAGTCTTGTTTTTGAAAGACTACAACGTTAAGTTTGCTCAGCGCGTTTACCCTGCTGCCGATCTCTCTGAGCAAATTTCTACTGCCGGTAAAGAAGCCTCTGGAACAGGTAACATGAAGTTCTCAATGAACGGTGCTCTGACCATTGGCACACTCGATGGAGCCAACGTTGAAATTCGGGAAGCAGTCGGAGCAGAGAATTTCTTTTTGTTTGGACTCACTGCCAGCGAAGTCGCTGCTCAGAAAGCAGCTGGCTATAATCCTTGGGATAATTACAACAGCGATGCCGAACTGAAATTGGTCATCGATCGCCTCTCTTCTGGTTTCTTTTCTCATGGCGATACCAACTTATTCAAACCCTTAGTGGATTCGCTATTATCCCGAGATGAGTATCTGTTGCTAACAGACTATAAATCCTACGTCGAGTGTCAAGATCGGGTTAGTCAAGCTTACCGGGATGTGGATCAGTGGACTCGGATGTCAATTTTGAACGTGGCAAGAATGGGCTATTTCTCCAGCGATCGCTCAATCCAGGACTATCTTCAGAACATCTGGAAAGCTTCGGCAGTAAAAGTGGAAGTGCCTGAGTACAGTCAGGCAAACGAGTTAAATCCAGGTCAGGAGTTATAGCTTTAGAGGTGCCTGCTCAATGAGTTGGAGCGATCGACGATCGCTTCAACTCATTGTCATCTGTAATTGTGGCATTTGAACTGTTGTTTCCTGTTATGGATAAGGGCATTGTTCATCGTTTGGGCAGACTCATAAAAAGGGCTGGCATGGGAGTAGAAAAGTAAAACTTAAAAAGAGGTGGCGATCGGTTGACGCAGTTGCTTAAACAGTTGACGATAAGGCTATACAGACTAAACAACTTTGCAGAGCCTTCAGCATCCCTATCCCATGTCTCTTCCTCCTCTCAGTTGGTCCGAACTAGAAACCCTCACCGACTTTCAGCCCGATCCTATTAACGGTCTTACTAATGCTCAATCCTGGCTGCGTCTCTTTGGTCAAAACGAAGCCGATGTGCGAGTGACCTTATACCGTGACTATCATGCTTGGTGCCCCTACTGCCAAAAAATCTGGCTGTGGCTGGAAGAAAAACAGATTCCTTACCGCATCGAAAAAGTGACTATGTTCTGCTATGGAGAAAAAGAAAGCTGGTATAAACGCAAGGTGCCCTCAGGAATGCTGCCTGCTGTTGAGATAGAGAGTCGCATGATTACTGAAAGCGACGATATCTTAATTGCGTTGGAACGAGCTTTCGGCTCCTTAGGTGCAGGGATGGAAGATCCAACAGTTCGCCCGCTTCGACAGTTGGAGCGCCTGCTTTTTAGAGCCTGGTGTGCTTGGCTGTGCCGTCCTGCCCATTCAGAGCGAGAAGAGCAGCGAAATCATGACTCGTTCACGGGAGTAGTTGCTAGGGTAGAAGATGCTTTGAGTCGCACTCCAGGTTCCTACTTTCTGGCAGAATTTGGCACTGCCGATGTTATTTTTACGCCCTATGTTGAACGAATGAATGCCAGCCTCTACTACTACAAGGGCTATTCCCTGCGAGAAGAAAACCCCCGTTTAAATGCCTGGTTTGCAGCCATGGAAAGCCGCTCTACCTATCGCGGTACCCAAAGCGATTTTCATACTCATGCCCATGATTTGCCTCCTCAGATGGGAGGATGTTGGGAAAATGGTCAACCTCAGATGCTGCTCAATAAAGCACGGGTAGATCAGGGCCCTTGGGCAGGGCTACCCGATGTGACTTATCCTGAACCTGAAACCTCGCGTGCTGAAGCGCTTCAACGAGTTATTAAGCATCGTGCTAATATCATTCGCGTCAATCCTGCCGAAGACAGCTTGATTGATCAGGCATTGCGTTGTGCCCTGACTGCAATGATGACGGGTGAAGCTTGTCTACCGCCACTGGGAGCCGATCGCGCCTTGCGATATCTGCGCGATCGCATTAGTGTGCCTCGTGATATGTCAATCTATGCTGCTAGGCGATTAAGGCAAGCCTTAGAATCCACTGCTGCACTGGCTGGTGACGGTCAAGGTTCTCCAATTCCAATTAACCATCGACGAGATCAAGACCCTGCCAACTTTGCTAAAGTGTAGAGCATCAAGCATTCGGTTGGCGCGAAGATGAACTGGGTAGGATAGCAGACGGCTTGAGAGGATTAAAACTGTAGTCTGGCAGAGGATGATAGTTATTGGCGTTAAGATGTTTAACGCGATCGGCAAATACTTCATGGAACTGTTCAAGATAAAGGCAGATCCACTGGTAATAGTCGCTCCACCGATCGCGATCGTCAAAATTAACTTCTGCTAAAACGCAATAGACGTAGCGGTTTTTATCAACACTAGTTTTGTCATTCCTCGGATCATTCCATTCTAGTGGAACACCAATCTCAGTCTCGATCGCTTCTTGTTCTTCCTCTAATAAGCAGAGATGGGGCTTAGCATCTTCTCCAGAGAGCAAAAGCCCAACGCTGAGGCAATGAGCTTCTTTGTCAATGCAGGCGTGTAACCGAAAGCCTGCCCGCCCAATAGCAAAGCTCATATCACTCTCAGTTGAAGGATCACTAGGCTTGACAATACTGCCTCGTCGTTCTAGCTGTTGACACAAACTGCTCCAAAACTCCAGATTCTGTTCTTGTTCTTCAGTTAACTTCTCAACTAATTTTTCTGGTATTTCTTCTAATAAAGCTTCCAACGCCCCCTCTACTTGCTCAGAGCCTTCTGGTGACAGTCTCGACTGAGTCGGCTGTGTAACCAAACTAAACTTAGGGGCGACCAATTCGCCAATTCGCCACAGTTCAATCTCTAGCCCCAAAAAATGGAACCCTGGGAGCGTGATCTGGTTAAGCCAATGGAGACTAGCTTGATGCTCTGGGGTAAATGTGCCAGCGATCCAAATGACTGTCGCTGCCTCTAAACTTGCCATGTCTGCTAAGAGTTTGCCTAAATGTGTCATTACATCCGTTATCTCTAGCTGACTCTTAATCAGCACCCAGCGATCGCTGGCTGAGTCTTGACAAAGAATATCAGTCGTAAGCAAGTCAACTGGGCTGTGAGGCACAACCTCTAGTTCTCTATCAATAGCGTCTCCTAGCAGCTGTATATTCTCTGCCTGCGCCAACCACAGTGTGAACTCAGCATCCTCTTCGTTCCAACAGGTACGCAAGTCAACTTTTTCTAGTCGCCCTAAAGGGATCTTTTGAGAAGGCTTTGATGTCATTGGTTCAACAGCATTAATGATTTCACTTCTATCCTATGATGCGAGGGGTAATGTTAAAGAAGAGTAAGAGGGAGAAAAGTAAAAGCATGACTCGTAGTATGTGGATCAAGCATCCTAGGTGCTTTATATCATAGCTAAAATAGTTCTCACTCATTTAATTTGGTTTGTCTACTAATTAACATTATCCAGACAACGTCAGACAGCCTTATTGGAGAGATTGTCTGACGCTAGATCAAGCTAACAAAGCAAGCGTATAATATCCAATAAACCTTTTTGGCTCGCTAAAATCTGTTCTCTATTCTGCACAGCAGAAAAAACTGATAAACATGATTCGTATTAACGTACCTGTATCTACAGAAGATGACTTTTCTGGCTCTATTGATTTATCTGTAGCCAGTGGCTCAGAACTCGTTCCTGATGCAGTTTTAAAAAATATTGAAGCTATCATTGAACTTGAAACTCGTCATGAATCTAGTCTTCCTTTACATCAGCAGATTATAGAAAAAACGGCAGCTAGTTTTGGTCAACCTTGGTTTCTCTATTTTCAACTCATTTTCTTTATAGGTTGGTGGTTTAGTAGTCAGTTACTTAATGAAAGGCTGGTGCAATGGCAGGTGCCTAGATTTAATATTTACGAGCAAGGTTTAGATGCTGCTTCATTGCTCATTGCAACAGGCGTACTGATTTACCAAGCTCGTCAAGAAAAAGTGGCAGAGGAGCGATCGCACCTTGTCCTACAACTTAACTTGTTAACAGAACAGAAAATCGCCAAGCTTATTGCATTAGTTGAAGAGTTACGTACTGATCTACCCAACGTGCGTAACCGCTACGACTCAGAAGCTTTTGAAATGCAAAAAACAACGAATCCGCAAGTTGTTTTGAACGCATTGAAGGAAACGCTTAACGCTACAGCTTTAACGAAAGAGGGACAAGAGGTACTGCTCAATTCTTCCGAATCTTTAACTCATGACCCTACAGCGATACATGATGAAGAGCTAGACTAAGAGCAATCTATTGAGTTGTTAGATTGATAACTCGCTTCTTCAATAAGCGCGATCGCTCCCTTGATGGAAGTCAGTAAAATAATTGCAGCATAAAGTAATGGTTGAGTCAAAATATTTTAGAGTGAATCAACATGCAAACTAAACCGCTTGGCAATTCAGAGCTACATATTACTCCTATTGGCTTCGGCGCTTGGGCGATTGGTGGCAGTGGTTGGGCTTTTGGGTGGGGTGCCCAAGACGATGACGACTCCGTTGAAGCCATTCAACGATCGCTCGATCTAGGGGTCAACTGGATCGACACAGCAGCCATCTATGGTTTAGGACATTCTGAAGAAGTAGTGGCTAAAGCGCTCAAGGGTCGAAGCGATCGCCCCTATGTTTTTACCAAATGCTCAATGATTTGGAACGAAAAAGGCGAGATCAGTCGCAGTCTCAAAAAAGATTCAATTCGCCATGAAGTCGAAGCGAGCCTGAAACGGCTTAATGTTGAAACCATTGATTTATACCAAATTCATTGGCCTAACCCAGAGCCTGAAATTGAAGAAGGATGGACGACGCTTGCCCAGCTAAAAGATGAGGGAAAAATTCGTTACATTGGAGTTTCAAATTTCAATGTTGAACAGTTGCAGCGCGCGCAGGCGATCTCCCCCATTACCTCCCTACAACCGCCTTACTCCCTAATTAATCGCAAGGTGGAAGCCGAGGTTTTGCCTTTTTGTCAGCAACATAATATTGGAGTCATTGTCTATTCTCCTATGCAGTCAGGTTTACTCACAGGCGCAATGAACCCTGAACGAATTGCTAACTTGCCTGATGATGATTGGCGGAAACAAAGCACGGAATTTCAGGAACCGCGATTGTCTCGTAACTTGAAACTAGTCGAAGTATTACAGAAAATTGGTCGAGAGCATCAGCGATCGCCTGGTGAAGTGGCAATTGCTTGGACTTTGAATCATTCAGCCGTAACAGCAGCGATCGTAGGAGGACGCAATGGCAAGCAAGTTGAGGGCATCATTGGAGCAAGTGAATTTCGCCTTAACAAACCAGCACTAGAGCAGATTAGTAGTTTTCTACAAGAAAATCCATGAAAGTCTGATATTGAATTATTGCAGTCATAGCAGCGCCTAAAGTTTTCTTACAGGTCTTGACACCTCACCTTTTAAGCTAAGAGGTTGTCTGAGAAGTCTAGGTTGCTATCCAATCCGTCCCCTAAATCCCCCATTTTGGGGGACTTTGAAGAAGGAGTGGCTCGGAAGTCCCCAAAAATGGGGAGTTGGGGGGCGAGTATAAAGAATCTTTGATACTTCTCAGACATCCTCTAAGGAATGAAGAGCAAACTCACATGAGTAGGGGTTATGAATAGGTGTTACTGAGCAATACCGGAGTTCTTTTGTAGTAAAGTGTTTGAAGTTGTTACTCTGAGCACAGAAAATTAGAATGAAGGATTTTAGTCTGTAAAATAGTGTGTAATTGCAAAGAGAAAAGACAAGCCATTACAGCTTGTCTTTTTTTTAGAGAGATTTATGGTAGATTGCAATAGAATCTATTCTTCGGTTGACTGCTCACTCGCTAGTTCCTTGCCTTCACCAGAAAGTGCCTTACCTAGCCGATGCAACTTAGTTTTATAGCCTCGCTCTGCATTGTTAGCATACTGATCAACTTGTCCTCCTAGCTCAGTCATTACTTCTGCTAAGTCAGCCTCTTTGATTTTGCTGCTACCCAATAACTTTTTCAGTTGCTTCAGATTTGTGCCAATCTCTTTTAGCTCTGCATCCTTAGACTTACCAAGAATACTATTCCATTCATCAATCATCTCGACCGCTTGTTCAAGATCCATATCAGTCAGATCTTCATCTTCCAGCATGGTTAATAAATTGTCTAACTCTTCTCCAGTATCCATCTCTTCAGATGAAGCTTCAGAAGAGGCTGACTGACTCTTCTTGTCTTCCTGAGCACTGTCATCCTTACCTTTCTTAGCTGTAGACTCGTTAGGCTTTTTAGCGTCGGCTTTTCCTGTTTTAGATGTCATGTGTTTATCCTTTGGTTAGACACTGTGCATCTTTAGAATATTTAACTATTGCCTAGAGTACTTCTGTCTGAGGTATTGTCACATTAATATACCAATAGATAGAACGTTATTAAGAAATCTAAGCGCAAATCTAAAGTAACGAGTTAGAGATCAGACAAAGAATCAGGGGCAACAATAACTCCCTTCACTTCTGATTCTAAATCTTGACTCTTCGCAAGATCGGTTAAGTCATGAATTGTAACTCCTATCTCTTCACAAGCCTGTTCTAATGTCTCTATGAACAACCTAGTATTTTGACCATAGCCACATTGCTCGGCAGCCTCTTCAACTCCCTGCTTTGCACTGGCTTGAGCGCAACTAATTAAGTCCATGCCCTGAAGTGGAATATTAGATGACATGATATTGCCTTCAACTTCACTAAGAATAAGTTTAACGAGAAAAAATGATGCAAGAATAAGTCATAATTCCTGCACCAGAAGAAGAAATAACTAGATTTAGCGATCGTCAATCTTACTCTATGGCTTTTTCTTTCGCGCGGTCTTCGCCAAACTGATTAAGCCGAGCTACCACATTATAAGCATCAGCACCAGGCTTATCTCGCTCAGTTGCTCTCCCTTCAACTGCGCCTCCAATCTCTTGCCACAGTGCTATCCCTCCCTGCAACTGTGCCACGTTCTGAAAACCTGCTTCCCGAAGAGCAGCAGCAGCAGCAGCAGTGTCTGCGTCGGTTTCCCCATAAACATAAATATCACGCTTAGGTGATAAGCTAGCTTGAGCACCGGTCGCCACATCACCCGTCGAAGCATTCATTGCGCCCATAATACGGCACTCTTGAAAAGCTGAAGAATCGCGAGTATCCAAAATCGTTAAGCCTGGTTCTCCCCACTCTAAGCGAGACTTCAGTTCATGAGGCGTTGCTGTTGAGTGAAGTCCTGGAGGAGTGGGAGTAACATTAGGAAGTTTATCTTTAATCTGTTGAATGGTATCTTCAGTATCCGCCATAATAAATTAACCTCGCTAATAAGCTTTAGAACATAGTAGAACACTAGCAAAAGTAAGAATCGCAGACTTCTCCCGTAAGGAGGAGTCCGAAATAGTAAAAGTGAGTTTGACGTCTCTTGTGTTTATAAGTACACCTTCTTTTAAATTAAAAAATGCCTCCTTATATAAGAGGCATTTATAAACAGTCAATTTTTTAGATTAAAACTATTTATTACCAGTTACTTTCTCTAAGATTTGCTCTGCTTTCTCTTCAATGGAAGTTGCATTTTGAGAGTTGCTAGGACGACTCATATCTTGAATGTCCGCAGATCCTTGAACTTCGTTCAGACCTTTATTAGACTCATCTTGCACACTTTCCATATCCAAAGGAGGATTCCTCAAAGCTTCCTCCGACTTCTTCTGAACATCATCTAGACGCTCAGAACCCTTAGTTGGATTGCTCTTCATTTGAGTTGAATTACCAGGTGCTGCACTTACAGGCAGCCCATTAGAAAACACCAAAAGCGTACAAGTAAAAATAATTGCAAGCACTTGGGTTAAGCGCAAAACCATTTTGCCAAAACGACTATCATTCATCTTTGAGTCTCCTACACATTAAAAGTATTTTCTTTGGTTAACAGTGTAAATCATTTCTGCACCATCTTTTTACTGCAAAGTCATGATGATAAAATCATCCCTAAGAGCGAAGACAACTAGTTTCCGCTTAACCCAACATTTGTTAAAACTGTTGTATGCACAGATTTGTATAGAGTGTAAATTGTTGAGATTGCAAGAAATTAGTCACCTTAGTGGATAATTGGTTTCACTGCTTAGATTCCTGGTTGTGACCCAGATGCCGAAGTAGTAGTATCTACGCCCATTGGTGAAACGATGTCTCTGAAGATCGTGATTTGCTGCTCAAACTCTGCTTGCTTGATTTGATCAAAAATAGTTTGTGCTTGACTGGAAAGTTGATAGTCAGGAGGCATAGGAATAATGGTCTGCTGCTCCATACCAACTGCTAAAAGATACCAAAAAAGCAGCTTTGTCGTATCACTAAGCGCTCCGTATTCTCGACTAATTAAAGTGTCTTTATGAGCAATTAAGTCGCGCTGAACTTGCAGTTGCTCTTCATGGGACAATTCCTTAACCTGGTCAAATAAGCCTTGGGCGATCGGCTCAGAGACTGTACTTGCTGCAGGTGCTGCGGGTGTAATGGACTCGCCCATCTCAGTGTAAACAAACCAAAATAGAGCCAACTGCTGATCGACTTCTAGTCCCTGAAAGGCTTCTACGATCGATCTTTGCTCATTTGAAACACCAGTAGTCATATTGTTTTCTCCTGAAAATATATTTTTTTCAATTGCCTTCGCTAATTTACCTAAGATGGAAAAAGAAGTAATCTTGCTAAAGATGGAATCAGTTTCTCTCGATTAATAGAGGCAAGTTGCTAAATTTTCTCGCTAATTTGCAGATCCAGACCCTGTACAATTTAATGCTATAGATAGAAAAAATAATGATTGAGCAATACTTTGAAGCTCTTAACGCCGAAGATTTTCAGCTTGCTGCTAGCCTGTTTGCTCTAGATGGTGTCTTGACCCCGCCGTTTCACTCAGAAGTGGTAGGGCGAGAAGCGATCGCCCTTTACTTAGAAGAGGAAGCAAAAGGCATTAAGCTTTTTCCAGAGCATTACATGACTCAGCCTTCAGAAAGGGGTACTGAGTATACCATTGCGGGCAAAGTTAAAACTTCCCTATTTTACGTCAATGCATCCTGGTATATTCTTGAAAACACAAACTCTGAAATTCAATCTGTGAAAGTCAAGTTACTAGCCTCGCTAGGGGAACTCATGAACCTAAGCACATTAGAGAATTAGTTTTCTGTAAGTTCCATTGATATAGAAAAAGTGACATATAAAAAGTGATATAGAAAAAGGAGTAGAGAACCCTCCACCCCCTTCATAAAAATGCGGTAATTGACCTTGGTAAAACGCTACCGAGCTTCCGTACCTTGGTTTGGATCACCGGCAACTTCAGGGTTTCCACCTGGTGAATCGCTAGAGGCACCGGGTCGAGTATCTTTATTTGATACACCTTGTCCTGTTTGACGAATCCCAGGCTCTAGAATAGTTTGCTTGCCTCCTGAAGCAGCAGGCGTAGCTTTTTGCGATTTAGCAGTTGGGGGTGCTACTTCGACCAATTCGCTCAAGGCAAAGTTGTTTGAGTTTACACCTGCATAATTGACCTTCTCAAATCGGACAATAGCGGGGTATTTGATAACTCCGCCCTGATCAATAGTGGCAACTGTTCCAACTTCTTGAAACCAGTAGGATTCTTTACGAAGAATCCGAACCTTAGAGCCGCGTTGAACCATAGTGAGTAACCTTCTGATGAATAGTATGAAAGGGCTTGCAATTCAACCGTTGATAAAAACGTTTCAAATCACACTAAAGATAGCCTGCCCCTAAGCACTTCTACCTTAAGGTAGATTCTATAGTGTGCTGTTCCCTCTAGGCGTAAGTCCTTTTCAATAGTTTACAGAGTTTCCTACAACTTTCAGGCAGAGTCTTCAGCATAGGTAGGACAAACACAAAGTGTACCCACAGCATGAGGACAAGTGAGCAGTAATTCCGTAACCTTGTAAGTAATATAAAACAATGTATTACTTAACCTAGTCCAAATTATGGAATCGTGGCTTTTAGACTTGGAAAATAACCGTTCGTCAATTCTTGTTGTAGATGATATTTACGATAACTGCTTCTTGATACAATCCTTTCTAGAGGCAGAGGGCTATGAGGTCGATACAGCCGAGAGTGGAGTTGAAGCGATCGCTAAGATTGAGCTAAATTTACCAACCCTGGTGTTGCTTGATGTGATGATGCCAGACATGAACGGGTATGAAGTTGTTGAAAATATCCGGCAGAATCTCCACCTTCCAAACCTACCTATCTTGTTTGTCACAGGAATGGACATTTCAGCAATCCCTAATGCTGAGAAAACTCATGTCAATGGGGTAATTCATAAACCTGTGGATTTGGAACAGCTTCTAGAAAAAGTTCAGTCCTTTGCTCAGCCTACTTAATTTACTTCTACTACGAGGAGGTAAAGATGGAAAAACGAGAATCCTTTATGGTAATTCTCTCACTGTTTTTAGTCCAACTTAAATATCCTAGTAGAAAGAAATGACCTAAACAAAAGGTCTTCTCTTGAAAATTTTTAATTCTCGAAATTTACTGAATTGCTCTTTTGAGCGTAGTCATTAGTAACTATAGGATTGTAATTACTTAAATATATAGTTTGTGAGCGATCGCAATAATCCTTATTTATCTACTCTAAATAGAAAATTAATGAATTTACGAACGTCTTTAGGACTAGTTAAACTGCATCAATCTTTTGTGAAAACCTTTCCCTGACTGCAAAATAGACGTTTATTCAAGTAATTTTCGCTAACAAAACTAGATCAGCCTTCGGAGAGATTAACTCCGTCCTATCCATACTTTATGCTTTATGAGTTGCTATAAACCTTAACGCAATAAGCAGGGAGAAAAGAAATGGCTCTTCACAGAATTAGAGATTTTGATCCGGATTACAAAAATCATTTTGAGAATGGCGATATTAAAGGGCTTGATGTTTACTCAGGTCCTGAGAAGGTTGGATCGGTTGAAGATATTTTGGTTGATGAAAGTGGACAGTTTCGGTACTTAATTATCAATACGGGTGCTTGGATCTTTGGTAAGAAAGTATTGCTTCCCATCGGTCGGGCACGTGTCGATCTACGCGGTAACCGTGTTAATGCAGATAACTTGACGAAGGCACAAGTCGAAATGCTGCCTGAGTTTAATGATGATATGACCGCAGACTACGATCATGAAGAACAAGTTCGTAAAGTCTACCGTCCTGCTGCTCCTCTAGATAATGGAGTAAGTTTAGACAGCCCTGCTGCTTTAGGGGTTGGCTATGCAGGTTCTCAGAGTGCGCCTTCAACTACTAATCCAGTCCCTACAGTTGATACTAGCGCTGGCTATCAAGGCTACGATCGCGACACATATGACTATCAGCATGAGCCAGATTTGTATCAGTTGCACGGGGAAGATCAGGACGGATTGAAGCTTTATCAAGAGCGGCTTGTGGCGAATAAGACTCGTCAAAAGACGGGAGAGGTCACAATTGGGAAAAATGTACAAACCGAAACAGCCAGCGTTTCTGTGCCCATTGAAAAAGAGCGGATTGTCATCCAAAGAAATGCAGTTGCTTCAGGTACGGCTGTAACACCTGGCGAAGCGGCTTTCCAAGAGGGAGAAGTTGCTCGGATGGAAGTTTACGAAGAAACAGCAGATGTTCGGAAAGAAGCCTTTGTACGTGAGGAAGTTCATGTACAAAAGGTAGTAGATCAGGAAACAGTGACTCTTGAGGAGAAGATTCGTCGAGAGGAGCTAAATGTAGATACTGAGGGAAATCCTCAGGTAGGTCAGCCGGGTCAGCAATCTGGTAAGCGAGTCTAAGACGATGTCTGAGAAGTATCAAAGATTCTTACACTCGCGCCCCAACTCCCCATTTTGGGGCAGGGAGTTCCGAGCCACTCCTTCTTCAAAATCCCCCAAAATGGGGGATTTAGGGGGCGGATTGGATAGCAACCTAGACTTCTCAGACAACCTCTAAGATTTAACAAATTAGGTCAGTGACTTAGCTCCTTGCTTAAGGTGTTAGCACAAAGGAAAGTTTAGAATTTGAATAAATGAGGCAGGGCTATGTGGCTTTGCCTCTCATTTTATTGATTTAAAGGGAATGAAAATTACTATGATATTCTTCGGGTCTCCTACTCTATTTTTCTTCGCCATTCCAAGTAGAGAACTATGAAGGGTTGATTATTTTACTCCTCTTTTATATTTAGGATAAATGTATTTGGGATACAAGAAGATTAGGAATAATAAGCAAAGTTTTGTTGTTAACTAACGAAATAGGTACAAAATTTACTCGTTTGAATCCAACCTTAGACAGATGATGGGGAGATGATCCTCTGCAATAGTTGTATAGCAAAAGTATGAGTTCTTATACAAGAATTTATGCAAATCAGTCTGTAGTTTTCTCGTTTGCTATAGGCTCTACATATTCCAACTTATAGAACCCAAACGTTACTATTTACCAGTTCTTTCTAGGAGGTAAAAATGAGTTTTTTTCAACGCAGCCAAAAAATTATCACTGCTCTAGCCTTAGTTTTGATGTTAGCAGTTACCACTGCTTGCAGTGCAACTGTTGCTACGCGTGACACTGACGCAGCTTATCCTAATAAGGTGGCGCATAGTGCTGACTATGGACGGTTGGCACGAGGCAACTCGGCAACAGGACAGGATTTTGGCAATTGGGTTGTAGAGACGAGTAAAGGTCTGATCAAGGATGCTTATGTACGAGATAATAATAAACTAGGGGTTGTAGTCTCGTCTGAAGTTCGTCCTACAGAAGTGAAGGATCTTTCTAAGTCGCTAACTCAAGGTTTTCGGAAAAACTTTCCTGGACAGGATCTAACAGTTTTAATGTACGCTCCTGATAAAAAACTGGTTTTGACTACGCGGTATGATGCGCAATCTAGACAGATTGAGTTTAGTCAACCTAGCTAATGTTGCCTAGTTGAAGCGATCGTGATTTAGAGGAACAATTGAGTTTATCTACCTGCAATACAAGCCCATATCTACCAACAGTGTAAGTAAGCTAGCTGGGTTTGCTTATCATCATCACTTTGATGTGTTTCATGAAGTATTAGCTGAGCAACCTATGCTAGTAAAGTTTATTAGCAATCCTGTCATAGGTACTGCGCTAGACGCGATCGCTTCTAAGGGGTTAAGAGGTTGAAAGTAGGATTGAGGTTTGAGGTTCAATGACAAGTATTTTGTTCAACAGTAAATATTTCCAAAAAATAGGAGAAGATTTAATGCTTTTGCACGACAAGAAGAAAGACGCTTTGGTAGAAGTGCTAGATTTAGTTGCCTTGATTGATCCTAATCAAAGCGAAATTTCGGGTCAGGTGCAATCTGGACAAGAAGAGCAAGATCCAGAGGCATCTCTGAAAGCCGATTTGATTTTCCCCTCAGGTGAGAGTTTGCCTCGATGCTGGGTAGATGCAGACTATCGTAATTCTTAACTAAGATCATGGTAATTAGCTAGAGTCTAAATTGGGCTCTTCAGTTGCACTGAAGAGCCTAATTTATAGTGTTATTAATATTATCAGTACTTTGCAGGGTTTGATTTGCCAGCTTTATCGGATCGATCGCCGGGCATTTGCACTCACCCAATCTACAACGAAGGTTAGTAGCAGGAAACAGCTAAGGGTAAGTACCATTCCCTGATAGTCGAAGCTACTCAATTGTTCCATAAGCAGCCGACCTAAGCCCCCTGCTCCGACTAGTCCGACAATCACGGTTTCTCGCAGACAAACTTCCCAGCGGTACAAGGCATAGGCAAGAAACTGAGGCGTACTAAGGGGCAAAACGCCGTAGAAAAATACCAAAGATGCAGGAGTACCCTGGGCTTTCAGTGCCTCTAGCGGACGCTGATTCAGGTTTTCAATAACCTCTGCCATCAGCCGTCCAAGAATGCCGAGATTGTGCAGCCCTAGAGCGATCGCCCCTGGCAAAATGCCTGGAAATAGCACGAATACCACAACCAATGCCCAGATAGGCGCAGGAATAGCCCGGGTTAACAGCAGCACTGCCCGAGACAAGAGCAATCCTAACAAAGGCAGGTAATTCCTTCTATTTGCTTGATTGGAGTTTAGCAGACCTCCTGGTAAAAAAAGGTTGTGAGCCGCAGGAAAAGCCAGCAATAGTCCACCTATCGCCCCCAGAGCGATCGCTAAAACTGACATAGCGACGGTTTCTAAAGATAGACTTAGCAGTTGGGGCACGATACTCCAATCGGGCGGCTGGCTGGCTCGATAAAGTTCTCCTAACCGTTGACCTGTGGTAGCTGTCCAGAGGTGACTAAAGTCTGGATGAACATACCAGAAACAGTAAGGAACCAGCAGAGATAGCCCAATTGATAAAATAATTCCTACGCCTTGTCTGTGCGGTTGTCCCGCTCCTACAGAGCCTACACGCTTCAAGTTTAGATTCATCCGACTGGCACATCCTAATTGACGGCGCAACCAGGCGCTACTGAAATCTACTAGCCCGTTGAGTACAAACAAAGCATAGAAAAAAGTCCAGAGTTGCTCGTAGCGTAAGGACTGAAGGCTAAGAAGAATTTGGTAACCGAGTCCGCCCGCCCCAATAATGCCTAATACTGCTGCAGAGCGAATTGAACACTCGAAGCGATAAAAGGCATAGGATAGCAAATTTAGGAAAGCTTGGGGGAATAGGCTGTAGCAGAAAGCATTGAGGGGCAGAACACCGCTATTCAACAGCGCTTGAAGAGATTGGCGAGGTGTGTCATCTAGAATTTCTGAGAATACTTTGGCAACGATCGCGCTAAAGGGAATTACGATCGCCAAAATTGCGGTCAGGGGGTCTAGCCCCCAGAGATTAACAAAAAACAAACCCCAAATTAATTCATGAATGGCGCGAGGAAACGCCAGTAAAGTCCGGATACCTAACCAAAATTTAGGCAGTTGAGCAGGGAAGCGTGCAGTGCTGCTGTTCCTTTGACGATTGCCCAAAACAGAGTGCCACCAAACCTCAGAAGCCAGTACTCCTGCTATCAACCCAAAGACTAAGCTGAGAACTGTGCCACAGACGGCGTAAGACAAGGTAATAAGGCTAGATTGCCAAGTCAGTTGCAGAATATCTGGGCTGAGATCAGGGTGCAGGCTGGCGCTAAAAAACCGCAACAATAGGGGCAAGCCGTCGGAGTTCACCAAATCTTGCTGAAACACTCCGGCGATCAGTAGAGAAAAAGCGATCGCCCCCAGGCTAGCTAGTCCCCAAGCCTGAGTTGGAGAGAAAGCCGCCCTACGACTGCTCATTTTCGTCCTCCCTGTTTTTGTCCTCCATAGAGGTCTTTTAGCATGGTGCTAGAAACCTCCTGGCTAAGACAATCAAACACGATCGCGCCCTGCTGCAACCCAATGATGCGATCGCAGTGACTTTGGGCAAAATCCACATCGTGCAAGCTGACGACCAGGCTACGCCCTGCCTGTTGACAAAGCAGACGCAACAAATCCATGACCTCACGGCTCAGAGTTGGATCGAGACTGGCGATCGGTTCGTCTGCCAAAATTGCTAAAGGATTCTGCACTAACACTCGTGCGATTGCCACCCGCTGCTGTTGTCCACCTGAGAGATCGCGTGTTCTCGCATAAAGCTTTTCTGAAATGCCGACCTGGGCTAGGGCTTGCGTGGCAGTTTCCACCTCTAGCGGCACCAGTAACGATACCAAGGCTTTGAAGAGCGACCAACGCCCCAAGTGTCCGGCATTAACATTATGAATAACGCGCAGATTATCTACTAGATGAAACTGCTGATAAACTGTACCGATTTGCTGTTGCACCTGACGGAGCCGGGTCGGTTTAAGTTGGTTAAGGTTACGCCCCAATGCCCAAACCTCTCCTTCTGTAGGGCGCAAGGTGCCATTTAGCAGACGAATCAGCGTACTCTTCCCGGCTCCGCTTGACCCCACTAGCGCCACCCGATCGCCAGAAAAGATCTGTAAATCAACGCCTTTTAACGCTTGCAAATTGCCGAACTGGTGCGACACTTGCTTCAATTCAAATAGGGGTGCCGCATTCATCTACTTAATCTTGCCAATCTGTCGTCCTACAGCCTCGATCTGGGCGTAATTATCGTTTTGAGTCGCAATAAATTTCTCGGCTCCAAACAGTTCTAGAATTTCCTTGTGTTCTGGAACTTTTGGGTCGAGTTTAAGTAAAGCTGCCTGGACTTTTTGAGGAAAGTCTGACCCATAGCGTTGCTGTACGGCTGGGTTAATCACCCAATGATAATCATAGTAGGCAGGCGATCGCCAAATAACCTGCACCTTACTCTCATCCACTTCCCCCGCCTTAAGTCGTTTCTGCCAGACTTGCTCATTCATAGCACCCACCTCGTAAGTGCCCGCCGTCACCAATTGCAGCGTTGCATCATGGTTCTGAGAAAACCCGACCTGTCCTTTAAAGTCTTCTAGCTTTACGCCAGCCTGCTGCAAAAAATATTGAGGCATCAGCCGCCCTGATGTAGAAGACTCACTGCCAAACGTCATCGTGCGTCCTTTAAGCAGGGTCAAATCTTTAGCGTCTTTGATAGGCTGGATGCCACTCTTTTTCGTTGCAATCAAAACTGTATGAAAGTTGGCATCAATGTCACGCTGGGCGATCGCGCTGGCACCGGGAACCTGTAAACGAGCCTGCACGCCTGTCAGTCCGCCAAACCACACCATGTCCAAATCATCCACCTTAAAAGCGGTCACTGCTGCGGTGTAGTCAGTAACAGGCTTGTAGACCACAGGCACCTTCAGTTCTGCTTGCAGATATTGAGACAACTTGCTGTAGAGCCGCTGGAGTTTCTCTGGATCTTGGTCAGGGATGGCTCCCGTAGTGAAGGGTTGGGTACTTCCGGGTTGGGCAGATGCTGGGGCAGAGGCAGGTGTGGGAGCTTGGGTGCAGGCAGACAGCAATAGTAGACAACCTGCTAATAAAAACTGTTTCATTAATCTTTCTCTATCAATCACTCTTGTTAAAACGGTGCCACTGGATTTCAAAAAATCTTAGCGCTTGTCTCAAGCTGTTCTTCTTCTTTTAACGATTTTCTCCGTTTGCACAGCGTTCTGAAAAAAGAAATTGCCTAGACTGATTAACACTTCGATCGCTCAACCGTGGCTTGCAGTTCTTAACTCTAGCAGCGATCGGGTTAATCATTACGCTCAGAATGGCTGAGTTGGGGTAGCAAGGGTTTTTCTGAGCATTCATTTGAGCATTCAGTTTAAACAACCTATCACTTGCGTTGGGGTTGGGATTCAGAATTGTTGCGCCATTTTTCTGTTACAGGTCACTGAATTCTCAAAGGACAAATATGTTACAAAAAGTGAAGAGAGACCGGCGATCGCCCTGCCTCTTTTGCCCTCATTAAAAAGCTGCACAACTCCATCGTCATGAAGCAAAAAATTATCGATCTGTTTGATGAATACACCCATACTGCTTTGCCTCGACGTATTTTTTTCAAACGGCTTGTCGCCTTAGCCGGAAGTACGGCTGCTGCAACAGCATTGCTGCCGCTGTTGGAAAATAATTATGCTAAGTCGGCTATGGTTGACGAAAAAGATCCTCAACTCACCACCGAATTTCTGTCCTACCCAGGTGCGGGTGGAAACATGAAAGGCTACTTGGCTAAACCTAAAGACATGCCGGGTGAACTTCCTGCGGTGATTGTCATCCACGAAAACCGAGGGCTGAACGCTCATATTCAAGATGTTGCTCGACGAGCCGCTTTGGCAGGCTACGTGGCTTTAGCTCCAGATTTCCTTTCTCCAGTAGGAGGTACGCCTGACAATGAAGATCAGGCTCGGACAATGATTAGCGCTTTAGATAGCCAGCAAACTTTAAGCAACTTAAAATCAACTCTAGCGTTCCTGCAAAATCGACCTGATACTACGAGCAAGGTTGGCTGTGTCGGTTTTTGCTGGGGAGGCGCAATGACAAACCAACTGGCAGTCAGCGCTCCTAATCTGGGAGCCGCGATCGCGTTTTACGGTTCTGTCCCTCCAGCCGAGGCAGTTCCTAATATACAATCGCCGTTACTGCTCCACTATGCTGGACTAGATGAACGAATTAACCAGGAGATTTCTGGCTATGAAACAGCCCTAAGAACGGCAGGAAAAGACTACACAATCTCCATGTATAGCGGTGTCAACCATTCCTTTCATAACGATACCAACGAGGCTCGCTATGATGCAGAAGCAGCCAAGCTAGCTTGGGAGAGATCGATGACATTTTTTGACTACTACTTAAAAGCCTAATTCGTTAGCGACCCCTGGAAGCATAATCTACTCAAAGCCCCTTTCCTTCAGGAGAGGGGTTGGGGAGAGGTCTACCTCACTGTATCGCTGACTTAACCTAACCTACTGGATAAAATCTCTAACTTTACTATTAGCTATTCACCATTAGGGGAGTTGCGTGAAAATAAAACCCCAATGGGATGCATTGACTTATCAGCCCCCTAAATCCCCCATTCTGGGGGACTTTAACAGGTTCGGAAGTCCCCCAGAATGGGGGATTTAGGGGGCGGTTCGGGGCGTTATTTAATCGCAACTCCCTAGCCATTTACCATTAGGCAAATAAGACTTGCACCTAGGCTCTACATGAGCTACTGCATCTAATTAGAAGAAAGCAAGGTCGCAATGACTTCAATGAGATGATCCGATTCAACTGGTTTTGAAATGTGTCGTTGAAAGCCCGCTGAAACAGCTTGTTGGTGATTAATTTCTCCTGCAAAGGCTGTCAACGCGATCGCTGGAATTTGTCCGTTCTGATCGGGAGGTAGCTTTCTAATCAGTTGCATCAACATATAACCGTCCATTTCAGGCATTCCAATATCGCTCAGTAACAGGTCGGGGCTAGACTCAGCTAGAGCGAGCAGGGCATCCGCAGCAGAAGCGACAGCTGTTACCTTCGCTCCGGCTTGTCCCAGTAAAAAAGCAACAAAGTCTCGGGTATCAGCTTCATCATCGACTACTAAAATATTGATGTTACTCAGGTCACAAGATCGTTCAGATGAACGTTCATGATTTAGGTTTACAGGTTGAGTTGGCATGAGCGGTAGCCGTACTGTAAAGGTTGCACCTAGTCCCTCACCTAAACTCTCTGCTTTAACAGTTCCGCCGTGCAGTTCCACTAGATGACGCACGATCGCCAGACCCAAACCGAGTCCACCGAATTTTCGGGTTGTAGCGCCATCTGCTTGGCGAAAGTAGTCAAAGACATGGGGCAGGAAGTTGGGATGAATTCCTCTTCCTGTATCGCTAATTGTGATTTGAGCTTGTTCATCAAACTGTTCCAGGCGAAGCGTTACTTTTCCTCCCTGTAAGCTGAACTTAACTGCATTAGAAAGAAGATTCCAAATGACTTGCTGCAATCGATTTGAGTCTCCTGATACCAGTCTCACATGCGGGTCAAGAACCACCTCCACCTGGATCATTTTTGCTTCAGCCGATAATCGCACCGTTTCCATTGCGGCTTGAATCGTGTCTACCAGATCAACCGGATAAGCATTGAGACTGAGCTTTCCTTGCAAAATTCGGGAGACATCTAATAAATCTTCAATCAGTTCTGATTGAAGCTTAGCATTGCGTTCAATCGTTGCTAAAGCTTGAGCAGTCTTAGATTCATCTAACTTGCCTCTTCGCAATAGCTTTGCCCATCCCAAAATTGGGTTAAGTGGCGTTCGTAGCTCGTGGGAAAGTACGGCTAAAAATTCATCTTTAATTCGGTTAGCGGCTTCAGCCTGATTGCGCGCCGTTTGTTCTGCTTCGTAGAGATTTGTACGCGCGATCGCCTGGGCACACTGCTGCGCCAGCGACAAAATAAAAGCTTGATCTTCTGCCTCCAGCAGTTGAGGTTCGCTAAACCCAAAGGAAATCCCACCTAATGCCCGACCTTCTACTTTTAAGGGAATCGAGATCCAAGCACCGATATCATGCTGCTCGTAGCTTTCCCTAAGATGAGGATAACGGATGATTCGTTCTGCTGAAGACTCTGCCCAAATGGGCTGCCCAGTCCGTACTGCCTCTGCTAGAGGCACTGGGGCATCAAGGGAAAACCGATGCCAGCCATTGATCTGTTCTGCCTCATACCCTAGCGTTCGGACAATTTCTAATTCGGAGTTAGCCTCATTAAGTAGCGCTACCAGTGCAAAGTTTGCTCCCAATGCAGCAATGCCCTGATCGACAATCACATCTGCTACTTGAGTAGGCGTAAGCGAGTCGGATAAGGCAGCAGTCACTAGTTGAAGCCGAGAGAGCCGCGCGGCTGACTGCTCGGCAGCCTGTTGAGCGTGCTGTGCCCCCTGATAAAGTCGGGCATTGTCGAGGGCGATCGCGGCACGATGGGCGATGCGTTCTGCCAGAATGAGGTCTGCCCTGGTGTAGTGACGATTTGACTCTGCGGTAACAAACGAAATTGCCCCTAGAATTTGTCCTCGGGCAATTAGCGGTGAAATGATGCAAGACTTTAAGCCTAGCTCACGGATAATTTTCAGGTGGTCGGCATCTTGAGTGATAAGGGCGATCGCTGCATCTGAAATTTCAGCCGCAAATTCGGCTTGCCCAGTTCGTAAAACCTTTGCAATTCCCTCTGCATCATCAATCTGCTTAGGATAACGTTGATGAAGTTCCCAGCCTAACTTCACTTTCTCCGGATCTCGGTGCGCCACCCCTACCCGATGAATCTCGCCGTTGGATTCTAATAAATCAATGGCGCACCAATCTGCAAAAAATGGCACAACTAAATTAGCAACGCTCGCCAAAGTTTGTTCATAGTTCAACGACGAAGCTAGCACAGTTGTGACTTTCACCAAAAACGCCGATCGCTGCTGGTCGGCTTCGGCTTCTAACCGAGCGGTTTGCTCACGAATTAGCTGGGCACGTTCAGCTTCTGCCTGTTTACGCTCAGTAATATCTTTGTTAATACCAATGAAAAAGATCGGATTTCCGTCTTTATCATGAACCAGTTTTGCAGTCGTTTCAATAGGTA
Organism: Timaviella obliquedivisa GSE-PSE-MK23-08B; assembly: GCA_019358855.1. Lineage (NCBI taxonomy): Bacteria > Bacillati > Cyanobacteriota > Cyanophyceae > Oculatellales > Oculatellaceae > Timaviella > Timaviella obliquedivisa. Next base: position 129,286 of record JAHHII010000005.1, read on the forward strand.
CTTCCGAGCCATCTTTTCGTTGACAAGGCACTTCACCGCAAAACTCTCCACTGTCTTCAATAGACTGAATCATTTCAGCCGTCATGATCGGTGAAATATCAGGATGATGCAAAAAGCTAACGGGCTGACCGATCGCTTCGGCTGCCGTGTAGCCAAAGATTTGCTCGGCGTTGCCTAGCCAACGTTGAATCTTACCTTCCAAATCAGTTAACAAAATTGCGTCGGGCATTTGCTGCAATGCAACATCTGAAATGAGCAGTTCGGCTTCGTTTTGTTTGCGTTTGGTAATATCGTGCATAACGACAACTGCACCTTGTTTATTACCTTGAGCATCGACGATCGCTTGTCCACTGGCTAATAGCGTTCGTGGCGTTCCTTGTTTTGGTACAATCATCATCTCAGTCTTATCCACTACCTGTCCCTGTAATGCTCGGAACAGAGGGATATTTTCTTTGAACATCCGCGTTTTGCCGCCGGGCAGGTACAGGTCATAGTAATCTGCCCATTGCTCTGGGGGCAAGGGTTGTTCGGGGAGTCCATGAAATTCTCGGGCAGAGCGATTGAACAAGGTTAGAATACCATCGGCATCACAGGCGACAATACCTGCCTGCACGTTATCGAGCAATGCTTTAAGCAACTCTTGCTCCGTTTCGAGGGTTGCTTTAGCTTGCTGTCGTTCAACCACTTCAACACGAAGTAATTCATTCGTTTTAGATAACTCGATCGTGCGCTGTTCTACCAGACTTTGTAACTCGTCTTGCGCTTGCTGTCTTGCCTTCTCAGTTTGCTGTCGCTCTAGTTCAGTGGCAATTCGCAGGGAAAAGATCGTGAGCAATGATTCTGCAATCTGGATGTTTTCTAAAGGTTTGCCGTGCATCATGCCGAGCAACCCGATCGCGGTACCATGAGAGTCAAAAATTGGAATGGCGATGTAGCTTTCGACCTGCAAAGGCTCTAAGAGAGGGGCATAGGGAAATGTAGCTTGCACGTCACGAGGATAGCAGCAGAGTTTTTTCTGACGAAGGACTTGCTGGCAGGGCGTACCGTGTAGCGAGTAGGCAAAGTTATCAATAGTTTCACCTTTGGCGCAGACTGCGATCGTGTTCAGCATTTCTGCTTCTGAGTCGGCTACCAGACCAATGTAGGCATAGTCAACTTCTAAAACTTTGGCAAAGTGCTGCACTAACGCATAGAAAAACGCTTCTCCAGTCGCGGCAGCAATCCCTTGGGTTACTTCCAGTAAAGCTGCATCAATGCGGGCAACCTTGCGTGCGGCTAGCCGTAGCTCTAGCTCATCGATCACCATGGCGGCTAAATCAGTCAGGGTGGCAGTTTGCTCAGGAGTCAAAGCATCGCGCGGCTTGGTGTCGAGTAGGCAGAGCGTGCCTAAAGTAAAGCCATCTTCTGTAATGAGTGGCGCACCTGCATAGAAACGCAGCCCTGGCTCACTTTGCACAAAGGGATTACATACCAGCCGATTATCCTGCCGGGTGTCAGGAATGACTAAAACATCGTCGTAGAGTAAGGCGAAGCTACAAATGGTTGTATCTCGCTCTACCTCAGACACGTCAAAGCCATAGCAAGACTTAAACCAACCTCTGGTTTCATCGACCAGCGAAATCAGGACGATCGGGACATCGAACAGGCGAGCTGCTAAGGCTGTCAGGCGATCGAAGGCGGCTTCGGGCGGCGTATCAAGGATGTTGTAGCGCCGCAGGGCTTTCAGTCGCTCTGTCTCGTTGGCAGGCAGAGGAACGGAGGTGACAGGCGGTTGCGGCAGATCTTCAGGCATAGAAGGTTGTGCTTAGGAACTTGAGAAAAATAGAGTAAAGTGACAATTGCCCGATTGAGTTTAGGGAATTAGTAGGCTGCTAATAGCCTGATCGTATCAACCAATTGGGTTGGATCGACGGGTTTAGACAAATGTCGTTGAAACCCAGCAGCAAGTGCCTGTCGATGATCAATTTCTCCGGCATATGCTGTTAGCGCGATCGCCGGAATTTTCTCGTTCTGTGGTAGCCTGCGAATCTGTTTAATTAACATATAGCCATCCATTTCGGGCATTCCAATATCACTCACTAACACGTTAGGCTGGGCTTGGGCAAAAGCGCCTAAAGCTGCGATCGCCGATGGCATTGAGATTACTGTAGCGCCAGCTTGCTCTAAGATAAAGGTAATTAGTTCTAGCGAATCGATTTCATCATCAACTAGCAGAATCCGAATTCCTGTTAGCGACGTTAACGAATCGAACTCGCAGGAAGGACTGTTTGACGCATCAAGGTGCTCATGCTTCGTTTGAATGAGCGGTAAGGTTACGGTGAACGTTGCACCCTGATTTTCGCCAGGACTATCGGCGCGCACGGTTCCCCCATGCAGTTCGACTAAATGACGCACGATCGCCAACCCTAACCCTAGTCCACCGAAAGTACGCGTTGTACTGCCGTCTGCCTGCCGAAAGTACTCAAAGACGTAGGGCAAAAAGGTATCGGGAATGCCTCTACCTGTGTCGCTCACTTGAATTTGCACCTGCGATTCAATGCGTTCTGACCGTATGCTAACGCTCCCCCCCGTTGACGTAAATTTAATAGCATTTGAAAGGAGATTCCAAACGACTTGCTGAAGCCGTGCTGAGTCCCCTAAAACTTGTTCAGTTGCATTAAAGTGAGTTTCAAGTTGAATTGACTTCGCTTCCGCCGACAATTGCACAGTTTCGAGGGCAGCATTCAGGGTTGCCGTTAAATCAACAGGAGACATCTTAAGGCTAAGCTTTCCTTGCAAAATGCGAGAGACATCAAGCAAGTCTTCTATCAACTGAGTTTGTAGTTTAGCGTTGCGCTCGATCGTCTCTAAGGCATGGGCTGTTTTAGTAGCGTCTAAATTGCCGCGTCGCAACAGCTTAGACCATCCCAAAATCGGATTCAACGGCGTTCGTAATTCATGAGACAATACGGCTAAAAATTCATCTTTAATCCGGTTTGCAGACTCAGCTTGCTCTCGTGCTTCTTGTTCCCGCGCAAGTAGCTGTTCGCGTTCAAATTCAGCGCGTTTACGATCGCTAATATCATTAATAAGTGCCACAAATCCTTGAACGGTACCGCAATCGTCCAATCGAGGCACATAGGTCACACTCACATCACGAGTTTTTTCATCGACAGTAGCGACGTAAGTCTCAAAGGTAACCTGCTCTCCCTTCAACACCTGTTCTACATAGGGACGAATGATATCGTAACCCGTTTTCCCCAATACCTCCCATAAACACTTGCCATAAACCTCGCTAGCCGGGTGCCCAAACCATTCTTCGTAACCTCGATTGTTAAATCGATAGCGTTGCTCTCGATCGACAAAAGAAATTAGGGCAGGCACACTATTAGTCACTAAACGCAGTTCGGCTTCGCGTTGCCGAAGGATTTCTTCAATTTGTTTTTGCTCAGTAATATCTGCTAGTGCGCCCGGAAAAGCGATCGCTGTGCCATCAGCGTCATACTCAACCCGACCCCGTGCGGTCACCCATCGTTCTTCACCACTGGCGGTACAAACGCGATATTCAGATGTAAAGTTCTCGCCTGTTTCGATCGATCGATCAGTTGATGCGACAACGCGATCGCGATCGTCTGGGTGAATCGAATTAACAAACGCCTCAACGGGTAATCCGTTGATTGCCTGTTCAGGAGCGATTCCAAACAAGTGAGCAAATCCAGCATTGACGAAAAGCTGATTTTCTAAAATTTTCCAGCGCCAAGTGTATATCGCGCCTGCTTCTAAAGCAGATTCCAGTTGGCTCTGAGCATTCTGTAGAGATTCTTCACTGTGCTTGCGATCGCTAATGTCGATCGACACGCCTAAAATTTGGCGCGGTAGGTTTTCTGCGGTTCGACTAAACACAACGCTTCGAGAATACATCCAACGCCATTCGCCGTTAGCATGGCGAGCCTGATACTCAAGCCCTAAAACTGCCCCTTCAGGTGCCGAACGAAATGCCTCGAAGTGATCTGCGACATGTCCTAAATCGTTAGGGTGAATAATCGTTGGAACGATGTTTATTCCCATTGCTTGAATTTGCTCAGTGGTGTAGCCCAACAGGTCAGTAATCTGGCGGTTAAAATACACATTTCGCTGTTCTAGCAAGTCATGCACAAACAAAATGCCAGGCATTGTTTCTGCAACTTGTTGGTTAAAGTGCTGAGTCTCACGAAGCTGGGCTTCAGTTCGTCTGCGATCGGTGATATTTTCAAACGATAACCCTAAACATTGATTGGGAAGTGGAAACGCTTTCAAGCTGTAAATGCCTGCGGTAATGCCGTCTTCTTGGTAAGGAACCTCGCCTAAGTCTAGGGCTTCTCCGGTGCGAACGACCGTCATATATTGCTGTACTAGCGATGTTTGTATCAGCATTGGGAAAGTTTCAGCCATACTCATGCCAATGAGGGGCTCAAAATTAATACCCGTTGCTGCCGATGCCATTGGATTGGCAATGAGTAAGCGAAAAGAACCTGGATCGTTAGAGTCTTCGAGTTGCCACACCACCATCCCTACCTGGGTATTCCGAACCACATCCGCGTAAAGCTGCAACCGCTCTTCAGCCTGCTTGCGATCGGTAATATCGCGCTGAGTTCCCCAAGCTCGCAGCAGCTTTTCATCTTCAACAACTCCTACCAAATTGTTTAAAAAGATTTTTGAATTGCCTTGCTGATCAACTCCATAAGATTCTGCATCTACAAGGCGATAGTCCGAGCCGATAAAGGCTCGTAGATATTCGATGTTCTTAAGATTTGACTGCACCAAAAAATCTCCTAGCCTCGCTCCAATGAGTTCTTCAGGTGAAGCAACGCCATACATTTGTGCCATTGTTTGATTACATTCTGATAGATAGCCGTACTGATAAAATTGCTGAATTTGCTCGTCTTCAGGACTACTGATTGGTAGCGGCTCTTCAATTTCAAAGCACCAAATCGCTTCTGAACTCTGTTCAACAAATGCTCGGTAACGCTCTTCACTGCGTCGCTCTTGTTGAGCAGTGGTCTGCCGCAATTGAGCTAATTTTAAGGTTGACTGCACCCGTGCTATCAATTCACGCGCTGAGAAAGGCTTAATCACATAATCATCGGCTCCAGCTTCTAGTGCTTCAACCCGTGATTCTTCGGCTGCTCGCGCGGACAACAAGACGACAGGCAGATCTTGGGTTTGAGGATCAGATCTTAATTCTTGCAGAAGCTCAAAACCATTAAGTTTTGGCATCATGACATCAGTGAGAACTAAATCGGGCAAAGGTTTTTTGGTTTTGCCGTTGAGTGATGCTCTGATCAAACAGAGGGCGGCAGTCCCATCAGCAACCGCTTCAACCTCATAAGATTGGCTCAAGAGTCGCTTGACATACTCGCGCATGTCGGCGTTGTCATCTGCGAGAAGAATGCGACCCTGTGGCTGCAATGCCGGAGCAGGAGTTTCAGAGGCATCCAGGTTTAGATATTTACGGGTGTCCACATCTTCTTCCGCAATCCAACGAGAGGCTTCTTGAACAAATGGAGCTACCCCTAAAGCTGTTGATTGCAACGTCCGATCGCTTTGAATACGTTCTGGAGGCAGGTGAGCAGAACCTAACGGGATGGCGATCGTAAATGTTGTGCCTTGTTCTACCACGCTAGTAACGCTAACTGTACCGCCATGCAGCTTGACTAGCTCTTGTACGAGCGATAACCCAATTCCTGAACCTTCATACGTCCGAGAACGAGTGCTCACTACTCGGTGAAATCGTTTAAATAAGTGAGGTAGCTCATGAGATGGAATTCCTACGCCTGTGTCTTGTATCGTCAGCACAACCTGCTGATCGCTGGTTTGTAAGCGAACTGTGATTTCCCCTTCAAACGTAAACTTGAATGCATTTGAGATTAAGTTAAGAACAATTTTTTCCCATAAATCACGATCGACATAAACCCATTCAGGAATAGGCTCACATTCAACGATTAAGTGTAAACCAGCCCGCTCGATCACTGCCCGAAACACACTTGCAAGTTCTGCTGTAAAAGCAGATAAGTCTATGGGTTCATACAACGCTTGATTCCGTCCTACTTCAATGCGGGAGAAATCGAGTAAAGTATTGACCAACTTTAGTAGGCGCAATCCGTTACGATGCACTACCTCTAGCGTCTCTCGCAAGGGATGAGATAATTCGTCGGTCGCGTTAGCCAGGGTGTCTTCAAGAGGGCTAAGCATGAGAGTTAATGGCGTACGAAACTCATGTGAGACATTGCTAAAAAAAGTAGTTTTAGCGTGATTGAGTTCTGCTAATGTCTCTGCTCGTTTACGTTCTTCTTCATAGGCATTGGCATTGGCAAGACTGGCTGAAATCTGAGCCGCAACTAAATCAATCAATCTTCTATAGTTGTCATCGAACAACCGCAATGGGTTCAACCCTACCACCAAGATTCCAGATTGAGCTAGTTGACTCGAGAACGGATCTCCTTCAAAGACAGGCTTTGCGCCCAAAGGTGCGATCAAAGCTTGATGAGGCGATCGCTGCCAGGCCCCCGTCGGTAATTGACCAAACAAGGCTTCTAAATCAGAAACTAGGTAAGCCTGATGCGTTCTGATGATCTCTCCAAAAGACCAAACTGCATCAGAATCGAATGGAACAGATTCGACTGCTGCTGCATGATGGCGATCGATTCCACACGTTCCTGCTAAGGAAAAGCATGATCGATCGAGATCAGCTAGATAAATCATCGCAAACGGCAAATCATAGGGATTGGTTTCTAAACAACTTGCACTCAGCGCACAAACTTCTTCAAAAGTGCGGGCATCAGCGGTTTGGGCAGCGAGTTCTCGCAACAGCATAAGCTGGCGATCGCCCATAATACGCTGCGTGTCGTTAGTGTTAGCACAAATAATACCGCCCGTGTTCCCTTGATCATCAGGCACCGGACTATAGGAGAAGGTGTAATACGTTTCCTCTGGATAGCCATTGCGTTCCATGATCAGTAGCAATGCTTCATCATAAGTTCCCTCATTCTTAAACATTGCAGATTCTGCTCGCGGGCCCACCTGATCCCAAATCTCGCGCCACACCGCAGCAGCCGGTTGACCTAATGCCGCCGGATGTTTTCCGCCCACAATTTCTCGATAAGCATCGTTATAGAGATTAATAAGTTCCTTCCCCCACCAGACAAACATGGGCTGCCGAGAAGTTAACATAATACGAACTGCTGTTTTAAGGCTTTGCGACCATTGCTCTACGGCTCCTAAAGGTGTTCGAGTCCAATCGTGCGATCGCATGAGCGCACCCATCTCACCCCCGCCTGCAAATAAGCTGTTTTCTATCTTTGTCTCCTGCCTAGCCTGCTGATCCTCGGTCATTCTTCCTGCCCTGCCTCTACAAAATACTGAGTCAGAAGCTGCTTGCTTTGATTCTGTACAGCCATTGATGGAGACAAACTTAATTGATTGACAAATGATTGAATCTGCTTCATTGCCAGAGGTGAAGGCTGAATATGTCCATTCTCCCATCGATTAATTGTTTCATAAGAAACTCCCAATGCTGCTGCAAGCTGTACTTGTGTTAGCTGCGTCAACTGCCGAATTTCGTGAATCAGCGTGCTAACAGCAGGTTGTACGAGCCCATTTGTCGGTTTGGAAATTTCCCGTTTAACCAGTTTCATAAGCGTGCTTAATATGGCAAGTGTCATATTAGTTTTCAGCAAAATGAAAGAGAAATCAATCTCTCCTAAGGGGGATTGACTAAATGTCAACCTATCTAAATAGTGATTATTGGAAGGAAAATATAAGTATTATGAATCTAACTAGGTCTATTCCATCTTGGAACATTTTTAGAAAAGGTCAATGTTACAAAACTGCGCAGCGTTGCGATCGCTCTGGTGCTCTTTACCAAGAACCTGTGTGATCTAAGAAGGGCGAAAACTCTGGATCTGACCCTCGTAAAGGAATGCTGCCTTCCACTCGATATCCTTGATGCAACTGGAAGCGAAACAAGCGCTCTGCCCCTTTATAAGCAGTGATTTCAGTCCCTTTCCAAATGACTTCAGCGGTGCCTGTTAGATAGAGCAGACTACCTTGCCCAAAGTTTACAAACAGCAGTCCTGCACGAGGATTTAACTCCAGATTGCCAAAAGTGTTGAAGTGACCATTGCCAGAGAAGTCGGGAATGGTCAAGGTCTGATGATGATCAATGCGCACGAAGCCAGGTTTGCCCCCCCGATGAGAGACATCTACGCCGCTTGCAGCACCTACTGATTCGTCTTGATATGACGTTGCAATGAAGAACGTGTCAGCTGCCGTAATTATGGCTTGTTCCACTGTTCCTAATGTTGTGATCTGATAAACCGATGGACAAAGAGATACTTCATCTGGATCTAATTCAAACCTGCGTGCCTGAATGTATTGAGGACAGTTACCAAAGCTTTGTCTCACTTGTATCTCAAACCCGTCTGGATGAGTTTCTATAACTGTTCCATTAAGGCGATTACGACGACGCGTCTGTAGTTCTATACCGAGTAAACCGATATCAATTCCGTTAGCAAGGGTTGTGACTAAGGGATCTCCAAACAGAGGTTTAGCAATCACTTGCAAAGTGCGATCGCTAGGCGAAGAGAGAAAGCCTGGCTCTCCGACTAAAATAGAAGCCCAAGGGCTGCCGACTGCATCCACAGTGCCCACAATCACATAGGGAAGTTGAGCAAAGAACTGCCGAAACTGTTCAGGAAGATAGTCTCGAATGGCTCGTCGTCCTTGCTGATCCATTCGCTGCTGGATGCCGAGTCGGGCTTGAATGGTCAGTTCGCCGGGGTGAAAAGGAGATGCGCTACCTGACCAGCCTGAATTTACCATTTTATTTTTCTTCCCTTTAAGGAACGTGATGCCTACAGTCCTGCCATAGAAATGTAACCAGGGAGTTGTTTAACGCGATCGATCCAGGTCAACACATGGGGATATAGAGCCAAATCAATCTTGCCATCTTGTGCCAGAGCCACGTAAGGAAAAACAGCAATATCAGCGATCGTGGGATGCTCCAACTCTAACCAGAGGCGATCGCTTAAGCGTTGGTTCAGTTGTGTCAGGATGTGTTCTGCTTTCTGATGCGCCCGTTCAATGTTGATGTTAGATATGCCAAACAAATAATAAAGCCGAGCTTGTTCAGGGCCTTGACGCACTTCTCCGGCTGCAATAGATAACCAGCGAACCACTTGTGCTAACAGTAAAGCATCTAAAGGGAGCCACGAGTCGCCGCCATATTGCCGCGCCAAGTATACCAAAATGGCTTGAGCATCTGCTAATTTGAGGTCGCCATCAACTAACAAAGGCACTTGCCCAAACGAGTTGAGGGCAAGATATTCTGGCGAATTTTGTTCACCTTTCATCAAGTCCACTTTGATCCATTCGTATTCGAGGGTTAACAGTTCTAGCAGCAGTCTGACCTTGTAGCTGTTACCAGACATTGCGTGACCATAGAGTTTGATCATAGAGTTTCTCTTTAAGGTATCCGGTATGTACCGAGCGTTCGGTATGATGAGACTGTACTGAACGTTCGGTATAATTGTCAATAGCTCAATCAAGTTTTTTTATGAGTTTCAAAAGCGATGTCTAAGCAAACCTACGCCCCCACTCTGCTCGACTTATTTCGGCAGTTTGGCTACGATGGCGTTACAGTATCTAAAATTTCCCAGGCAACGGGTTTGGGCAAAGCCAGTCTTTACCATCACTTTCCGGGTGGCAAAGATGAGATGGTAGAAACGGTGTTGATGTCGCTGGAGAAAGGATTAGAGCAGATTGTTTTAGAAGTTGTGCAAAGTGAAGGTAATGCGCTGACGCGGTTGCAGCACATGTGCGATCGCCTCAGTAAGGTATACAATCAGGGGCAAAAACCTTGTGTACTGGCGGCTCTAATGCTGGGTTCAGCAAAGGAGGTCTTTCAAGAGCGAGTGCAAACTCTCCTGCAATTATGGATTAATGCGATCGCTTCAATTTTGGTTGAAGCAGGCATGAATGATGCGATCGCCCGTGAACGGGGAGAGGATGGTGTTATTGCTATTCAAGGTGCCTTAATCCTATCTCAGGGGTTAAACGATCCGACCTCTTTTCAGCGAGTGATGCGACAGTTGCCCCAAACTTTGTGTCATGGTTTGCCCAAGCATAAAACTAGGGCGAAGAAAACGAGAAAGGTTATGTGTGCTCGGATCAGGTTTATCTGCTGATGTTAATCCTGCTGAAGAACTTAGCCTGCTGAAGAACTTAGAAGGATGTACCTGGAGTTGCGAGACAGCCAATGTAGCGAAGATACCTAAAGAGCCATCACTAATAGCTTCGTAATAGGGGCTTCTTTGTATACTGCAAGGGAGCAGAGCGCATTGTGTCAGGCCAGCAATAGTCTTCTAATTTAGTCTCGCCTTGGCGGCAACCCACAAGGCGAACATAGCCCAGGTAGTTGCCCCGATCGGCTTCAAGCGTCCTAATTTCTGCGTCATTATCAGGAGATACGATCTTTTGCCAATCAAGCCATACTTGCCAGCCCTCTGCCATATTGTCGGCTAAGGTTACGTCTAAAATGTGCGTCCGGTTCCAATGTCGTTGCCACCAGACTGCCGAGTGGAGACACCAAAAATCTTGGCTCCAGATTTCTTGAAGATGGTCAGGAACTTGGTCGGCAATTTCCTGCATCAATCCAGCGCCGACGATCGCCACTGTTCCGCCTGGTTTAACAAAATGAGCCAGGTAGTTGAGATACAGATCATCTGTTCCAAAGTAAGGAAATGAGTCGATGCAAACAATCGCATCAAAGAAGCCTTCTGCAAATGGCAGCGATCGGGCATCAGCGCGAAGAGGAAAAACATTGTCCTCGACCCCGGCATCTCGAATTCGCTGGATATTCTCCGAGGCGCTGAGCCATAAGTCGGTTGCCCAAACCTGCACACCAAATTCGCGGTGCAGAAAGATCGAGGAAGCAGCCCGTCCACAGCCGAGGTCTAACACTCGCATACCGGGTTGCAAATCCAGCGCTGTTGTGAGCCACTCGGTCAACCAAAGGGAATTTGCTCCACCGCTGACGCTAGACATTACCCATTCTGGGTGGTATTGCGAAGAGCGTGGGAATCGTTTGGAGACAAGCTGTTGATCTGTATTCATATCAATCTCCTGTGTTGAATTAACCATAATATTAACATCGTGCAGAACGAGGAAGCATAAAGGGTTGTCCTTCTGCGGTAAACGAACCTCGAACCATTAAATACGCATCTTCTAATACGTGAGGTATCGCTTGAGCTTCAACTTCCAAGCGATCGGGACTAAAGTAAAAGGTGATTTCTTTAACGAGGTGAGGAATGTACTTGAGAATCTCTACCAGCGAAATTGAGTGATCAGCAACGATGTCAAATATGCGTAAGCGATCGCTTTCTTGCTCCATCACGACTAATGCATCCAGATCTTCAGCATAATACAGCGATCGGCTAGCTTCGTTAACAAAAAACACGGCTTTCTCAGAGAAAACTCCCACCACATTGGAAACTGGAATGCGCGTATCGAGTAAGCGGTGCAGTAGAGCACGGTCATTCTCATGTTCTAGGTTCAGTACACGGAAGCTATCTTTTCGAGATGATTCTTTACACGCCACTGTGAACATAGATTCTAATGCTATTCGGAAGTTAAAGGGGTAATATAGCTCTGGTTGAGAAGTGGTTAGAACTACCGTTTTGTACCGAGTATCACAATACTCTAGCGCAGCTTCCATGCAGTCCCGATAATGTCCCTGGCGACGAAACTGGGGATGGGTTGCGACTGCGTGGATACCTCCTGCGCGCACCGATTGTCCCATTATCCATAGCGGCAGTTCCAGAACTCCGACATGGGCGATCGCCTTCCCTTCTGCAAATTTCATAAAGGGAACTGATGCCGCCTCCCAGGATGCGCCTAGCTCTCGTCCTATACTGGCAAATTTTTGTAGTTCAATTTCTGGAAAGACGATATCTAGCAAGTCGAAGAGGCGATCGCTCAGACTCTGATCTGCGACGAAAGATCGTTGTAAACTTTGGATCATTTTATTTCACCACATAGGTTCTACTTCAGACATGGCAATCTCTGCTTTCAGTCAGGTTGAAAATCTGAATTAACACTTCTGGACTAAGAGCGACTTCAAGAACTAAAGAGAAATTGCGATAGATGGAGTGGCATCGATCGCTTGTGGACGAGTTGTCCACTGGCAAAGTACTCCAGTTCATCGGCGGTTGACTGCCTTCCTAGCGCCTCGTTGCGCTGAGGATGGCGACCAAAACGAGCAACTACGTCCTGATGCCCACGGGCTTGTGTCGCAGAAAATTCTAGCAGAGCCCGATACTCTTGAGGTGTCTCTTGCGCCAGATCATCTGCTAGCTTAACCGCTAGTTCTAGGTTGGTAAGATCTTCAGAATGTCCTAGAGGCAGCAAGAAGAAGGTCTTCTCCCAAGGAGTTTTGAGATCTGTATAGTGACCTATCTTAATCCCCTCGATCGCCAGTGCACAAGCTTTTGAGTCCTGTGCGAAGGCTTGTGCTGTTCCCTTATAAATCGATCGGGAAAACTGGTCGAGGACGATAATTAGCGCCAGCCGCGATCGGGGTTCACTAGACCAAATGCCAAAATCACCCCGCGCAGCTTGTTCATAAAGGAGTAAAAAATGCTCGTTGATAGCCGCATCTGCACCTCCGCGAAACCACCAGTCCCACCGCCGAACCATTGCTGCTTGATTACCGCTAGGTTGAGTCGGGAACCAGAACTGAAGCACATCTTCAGATCGATCGCCTTCAGATCGATAGTCTTCAGATCGATCGCCTACTTTCTCAATAGGTCGAAATTTTATCGGGTTTGAATCAGGGCTTGAATTAGTAGTTGTCATAATACGTTCTCCTACCTCAGAGGTTGTCTGAGAAGTCTAGGTTGCTATCCAATCCGCCCCCTAAATCCCCCATTTTGGGGGACTTTGAAGAAGGAGTGCTCGGAAGTCCCCCAAAATGGGGGATTTAGGGGGCGAGTGTAAGAATCTTTGATACTTCCCAGACATCCTGTTAAACCTCAGCGGTTTGAAGTTCATGATGAGGGGAGGGAGCAGCATTTAGAATTGCCTTGAGGTTTTCTGGATTCATTGTCATCAGATAAGGCTCCATTAGGCTAGGCGGTAACAACTCTAACAGAACTTCATTTTCGAGCCAGAATTCAATCAGTTCAAAAAAGTCTCCTCGTTGGCAGCGAACAGCACGCCAGCCCTCTCGATTGGCGATCGCATAGATTTCTGTCTCACTGATTGGCACTGCAATGTTGACGTGCGTAGCAGTGTAAACCTCAGCGTCAAGAATAGGTTCAGAGAATAAAACAGGCTCATCGTCTAAACCTGGTTTGAGTACCGTACCCTTAGGCAAAAACTCAAGGGCAGTGCCGCAGGAATCCAGGGCAAGTGCGACGTAACTACCCGAATGATTAGGGAATGGAAACGCCCGTCCCTGCCATAATTCCGCAACGACCTCAGCAGCATGAAGGGGATTGTTAACAGCTAGTGTAATGTGGTGGATCATGTGGAAAATTCCTCCAAAAGTATCGTTCTGAATATCTTTAAGTTAATGGATAAAATCTGGTTCGTCTGTTGGAAAAAGTCGTGTCAAATGCTAGGGAAAATCATGTTTTGCTCAAACATTGTGCTGAAATCAAAAGCTGATGAGATCCCCCTGGTAAGAGCAATAGTATTATTGACATCAAACGCAATGCTCAAGGTTTCATCTACGACGACTAGAACTGATTCTTGCTGGAATTCCTGTTTGTAAGCGTCGATGATTTGGTTGATCGATCGCTCATTTGCTTGCGTGTCTTCAAGAATGAGAGAAACCACATTGCTGGGTTCCCGAATCAGTTGATCTGAACTGTTCAAAAACTGTCCATCTGCATTGTAAACTGTTAAGCCATCCGGGAAACGAGGCGTGACTTCGTTGCGAAGGAACTGGCGAAACTGGCGATCGCTGACCTGTCCTGTTGTGCCAATATTGCGTCCATAATAGAGATCAACCTGAATCAGTTCAGGCGTTGAATCATTATCGATTAAATCTTCCCCCTGCCCAAACCCTACACTAACCGCTTCATTGACGACTTGTAAAACCGAGTCTTGCTGAAACTGATCTTCATAAACATCAATAATTTCGTAGAGTGACTGCTCGTTCTGTTCGGTGTCTTCGAGAATTAATGAAACGACCTGAATAGGTTCTCGTATCAAACGATTTGAGTGAGTTGGAGACGACTCTGTGGCATCATAAACCGTTAAGCCATCAGGAAATCGGGGTGTTACCACATCCTCAAGAAATTGACGGAATTGGCGATCGCTGACCCGTCCTGTTGTGCCAATATTCCGCCCAAAGTATAAATCAACCTGAATCAATTCAGGTGTAGAGTCATTCTCGATCAAATCCTCACCCCGACCTAAACCAACAGCAATATCTTCATTCTCTACCTGCAAAACTGATTCTTGCTGGAACTGCTCTTTGTATGCGGCAATAATGTCGTTGATCGCTTGTTGATTGCTAATTGTATCTTCGTAAACTAATGAGATTACCTGACTAGGTTCTCGAATTAAGTCTCCATCACTGTCCAAAAATTGTCCTTTTGCGTCATATACTATCACCCCAGTCGAGAACCGAGGTGCAACGACATCCCTAAGAAATTGCTGAAATTGTTGTTTTGTAACCCTCCCTGTCGTTCCGATATTGCGTCCAAAGTATAAATCTTGTTGAATCAGCATCGGATCCGATTCAGCGACAGGTAGCGTGGGATAAAACTGCATTAAACTACTCAGGGCAGTGGTCTGAAGTACACTTGTCATAATTTTTTCCTTGAAAGGTGGAATTAAGCAATCTAGTTAAGATAGGAAGGCTGACTGACATCGCTGAGTTGGGGTATGAAAATCCGGTTCTCCTTGCCCTGTTAAGAAAAGGCTAGGGGCTAGGTTGAGTCGGCAATGCAAATAAGATAGATTTCTGTCCAACCCCTCTTTTTTTTCTAAGAGGATATCTGAGAAGTATCAAAGATTCTTACACTCGCCCCCCAACCCCCGATTTTGGGGGACTTCCAAGCCACTTCTTCTTCAAAGTCCCCCAAATGGGGGATTTAGGGGGCGGATTAGATAGCAAACCTAGACTTCTCAGACAACCTCTAAAGCAAAGGGGCTTTGAGCAGATTCGTACTCCTGCTCAACAAAGTCAACTGATATTACTTAGATCAGGTTTAGGAAGAGGATGTTTGAGAAGAGGATGGCTAAAAAATTTCTGAGACGGTGTCGTTAATGATTTGTCTGCCCAGATATTAATCAGCTAAATATTAATTATGGGCAGAACGCTAACGAAGCGGAGACTCTTTATACTTTTCAACCATCCTCAACTGCACTTTTCAAACATCCTCATATTTTCAAACATCTTCACATTCTCAATCCTCACACACCGCTAAGATAAACAGATTCAGGCATGATGTCTATTGGGAAAAGTCGGCAATACCATTGATTAATCTTCTGACTTTTTCCAACAGATTCTGACAGACAAACTTCGCTTTGGGGGTTATGTTCTGAAGAACAGTTTTAGCAGTAAGGCACTTATGTTTTTTACAGCCCGCCCTATAGCAGTAAAATTAGAGGCAGAAGGAAACCCTACCGATGTCTTAAACTCAATGACTCCGGATGAAGCCCTAATTGTTCTAGAAATCCTTCTTCAGCCGAAGTGCCTTAGTGACCTTCAGCAGACGGTATTTTGTCGGGCGTGGGTGGGATTGAGCTACGAAGAGATTTCTGAAGAACTTGCCTATGATCCGGGTTATATTCGAGATGTGGGATCGCAGCTTTGGTCAATGCTGTCTAAAGTTTTGGGAGAGAAAGTAACTAAAAAAAATGTGCACGTTGCTTTAAGACGTTACCAACGAGAGCAGGAATCACAGCAGACGATCGCGCGTGGAGATAGACTAGCGATCGCTTTCTTAGACGACCTTCCAGAGGCTTCACCCTTTCGGCTAGAGTTCCCTAGTGGGGTAGTGGCATTAAACTCACCTTTTTATGTAGAGCGTTCGCCGATTGAAGCACAGACCCTTCGCGAAATCCATAAACCGGGTAGTCTGGTTCGCATCAAAGCCCCCCGACAAATGGGTAAATCTTCCTTTATGCACCGGATTCTGGCACACGCAAAGCAAAGCGGATTACAGACTGCAACGCTAAATTTGCAAAGAGCGGATAGTAGTGTATTAGGCTCTTTAGATAAGTTTTTGCGCTGGATCTGTGCCAATATTGCCCAGCAGCTTGATTTGGCTCCTATTTTAGATGACTACTGGAATTTGGAAATGGGCAGTAAGATGAGTTGCACCCTCTACTTTCAGCGGTACTTGCTAGAGGCGATCGATACTGCTCTAGTTCTGGCTTTTGATGAAGTAAATCGATTGTTTGAGTATCCTGACTTAGCGCTGGATTTTTTACCCTTGTTACGCTCCTGGTATGAGGATGCATCAGAGTTTGCGATTTGGCAGAAATTGCGGCTGGTGGTGGTGCATTCGACCGAGGCATATATTCCGCTCAATATTAATCAGTCGCCTTTCAATGTCGGACTCCCTATTCGGCTGCCCGAATTTACGTTGGAGCAGGTGCAGGATTTAGCGTTGCGGCATGGGCTAAATTGGGCAAAGACGGCAGCAGGCGTACAAGATTTGCGATCGCTCTTAGAAATGATTGGCGGGCATCCCTATTTGGTCCGCTTGGCGCTGTATGCGCTACGGCAGCAGATGAGCCTGGAACAACTGTTGCAGGAAGCCCCAACTACGGCAGGAATTTATGGTGAACATTTACGGCATCATTTAAATCATTTGCATGAGCATCCTGAATTGGCGATCGCCCTTCAGCAAATTCTCTCTGCAACACCCGGACAGTTAGAAGCAATGACGCTCTATAAACTAGAAAGCCTGGGTTTGATTAAGTTTCAAGGCAACCAGGCAATCCTTAGTCGCGAGTTGTATCGCCTATATTTTCAGAACCAGCTTATTTAATGATTGAATCAAAAGTAAAGATCGAATCAGGGAAGAGAAATGTCTGAACTACCCCCGTTCTATGAATATCAAGTTGGCGGAACCCTCAAGAGCGATTCGCCAACCTATGTCGAACGGCAGGCAGATACAGACCTGTACCAGGCGCTACTCCGGGGAGAATTGTGTTCGGTTTTCAGTTCGCGACAAATGGGTAAATCGAGCTTGCGGCTGCGGGTAAAACGTCGTTTGCAAAAATTAGCTAGACCGTGTGTTTCAATAGATATGACCCGAATTGGTAGTAAAAATATTACGCCTGAGCAATGGTATTTAGGGCTGGTAGTAGATTTGGTGCGAGGGTTTGGGTTAGATTCATTTAACGCGGTTGCTTGGTGGCGTGAACGGCAGTATCTTTCGTTAATTCAACGCTTCAGTCAGTTCATTGAAACTGTGCTTTTGGTGCAGGTGCCAGGTGAACAGATTTTTATTTTCATTGACGAAATTGATAGTGTGCTGAGTCTTGATTTTTCAGTCGAAGACTTTTTTGCGCTGATTCGGTACTGCTATAACCAGCGGGTAGAAAACCCTAATTATCAGCGTTTAAATTGGGTCTTATTAGGAGTAGCGACTCCTTCAACTTTAATACAAAATCCATTCCTAACTCCTTTTAATGTAGGGCGAATTATTGCCTTGCAGGGATTTCAACTGGCGGAAGTGCAACCGTTGATTGATGGGTTAGAAGGTAAAGTTAGCCATCCCCAAACGGTGTTACAAGAAATTTTAGATTGGACAGGGGGGCAGCCTTTTTTGACCCAAAAGCTTTGTCGTTTAGTAGCAGAGCGACAGGGGTTAGAGCAGGCGAGATCGCAGCAAGGACAAGGAACTCAGGAGTCGATCGACTGTCGCCTCGATCAACAATTGCCGATCGCCAACCCTCATTTAATTCAGTTTTTTTATGACTTATCTACAGTTGCGATCGAGAAACTGGTGCGATCGCACATCCTTGAAAATTGGGAGGCGCAAGATGAACCTGAGCATTTACGAACAATTCGCGATCGCTTACTTAAAAATAGCCATCGGCAAGAATTATTAGAACTTTGTCTCAGAATAGTGCAAGGCGAGAAAATTCCAACCCACGACTCTAGTGTTCAGCGCGAGCTATTCCTATCTGGGTTAATTATTCCTAACCAAGGACAACTTCAAGTTGCTAATCGGATTTATCAAGAAGTGTTTCATCCAGACTACATCAAACAATACCTTCTGGTTCCTGAATCTGTTTCATCCACCGGTTCTTCTCTCCATTCAAGCTTTACTCTGAGTCACGAACTCCGCACTCCTCTCAATGCCATCTTGGGCTTTACCCAACGGATGCTGCGCGATCCTGCTCTAACCCCTACTCAACAAGAATCTCTCGCTATCATTAACCAGAGTGGCGAACAACTCCTCCTCCTAATTAACCGTCTTCTCCTACCAGAGTCCCCTGCTCCAGCCTCTCTGCCTCCAGAACTTCCTCTCCTGACCTCTCCCATGGATGCGCTGATGCAGATGCCACCTGAGTGGATTAATCAACTGCATCAAGCGGCTCTTCGTACCGATGAATTCCAAATTTTAAAACTGATTGAGCAAGTTCCGTCTAGTCAGCAGCCCATGGCGATCGCGCTAACTGATTGGATCAAGAATTTTCGCTGCGACAAGATTTTGGATTTAACTTCTCCCTACTTCTAACTGCCTGCCCTATAAATAAAAATGATAAAAAAGTCATGAAAACCCGTCTCTCTCGTCGCTTATTTCGAGCCCTTCGTCAATTCCCGATCGCCTTAGGGCTAATGCTATTCCTGTTGACAGCCCTCACTTGCTGTAACCTTTCGCGCTCTCCGTCTATTGAAGCGACAGCCCCTACCCCAGCGGGACTGCGCATTTATTGGCGACGAGGACTGTTTCCAGAAGAAGATCAGGCATTACAACAGGCGATCGCTGCCTGGGAGCGCCAAAGCTCGATCCCCGTCAAACTCTCATTGCTCAGCCCCGATGATGTCTTAAACCAAGCTGTTATTGCGCTCGAAAATGGCGATCCGCCTGATATTGTGTTCGCCCATCGTGCCGACTATACTCTGGAGCCTCGGTGGGCATTAGAGGATAAACTTGCTGATGTATCTGATGTAGTTGCAACGGTCAAAAATCAGTACAGTCAGTTGGCGCTAGATTCTGCCTACCTGTACAACAAAGCTGAGCAAAAGAAAAGCTTTTATGGAGTGCCCATTGAGATTCAGGCTTTGCATATTCACTATTGGCGCGATCATCTTGCCCAGTTGGGTTTGAGTGATGATAGTGTCCCTAACGATTGGGACGAGTTTTGGCAATTTTGGCAACAAGCTCAAACTCGGCTCCGTCAACTTGGAGAATCTAAAATTTACGGACTGGGATTAACGCTCTCCCCTGCATCCAGTGATTTATTTGTTTTATTTGAGCAAATTCTAGAGGCATACAACATTGAAGTATTAAATGCACAAGGACAGTTACGGCTGAACGAACCCCAAGTGCGTCAAGGAATTATCACAGCGATGAAATGGTTAACTCAGCTTTATCAAGATAAATACATACCGCCAGAGTCGTTAAATTGGGTTGATTCGGATAACAACGTTAACTTCTTAAATCACAACATGTTGATGACCGCAAATCCTAGTCTATCAATTCCTGTATCTCAACGGGATGATACCGATCTCTACTTTAAAAGAATTGCCACCCGTGAATTTCCTAAAAAACCTGACGGAGAACAAATGCGAACCTTGATTTCGGTCAAGCAAGCGCTAATCTTTAAGAATGCCAAAAACATCAAGGCTGCAAAAGCGTTTTTAACCTATTTTGTTGAACCCGATCGCCTCAACGCCTATCTAATTAACTCACGAGGACGCTCATTCCCAACCATGCCTAGTTCGCTTAAAGATTCCTTCTGGCAAAGCTCTGCCGACCCCCATATTTCCAAAGCCGTTAAGCAACTTCAAGGTCAAACCCGTCTCTTTTACCATATTCTTAATCCAGCCTATTCTCAGGTTCAGGAAGAGAGCGTCTGGGGGCAAGCTCTTCAACAGATCATCGTAAACGGTAGATCTCCTGAGGCTGCTGTGGATGAAGCGATCGCCCGCATCCAAAAAATATTTGATGAATGGCAAAACATCTCATAAATCTGTCTCTCATCAACCCTTTCAAAACTATGCAATTCTGGAAACGCAGCCTTATTGTTCAAATAGTCGGATACTTTTTAATTCTGTCTTTCGTAACAGTAAGCGCCATTTGCTGCGTTGCATTTCTCCAATCTCGGGCAGCCCTTAAAACCTCAATTATCAAACAACTTTATTTAACCGCTAACCTCAAAGAAGATGAACTCAATCGCTGGGTGGCAGACCAAGGCGAAGAAGTCAGAACCTTGATAAAAACGCCAGAAGTTCAAGCCTTTGCACCTCTGCTAATCCAGAGTGATCGACAAAATGAGTCAACCGCACAAACAGAAGCCTACCAGCGACTTTCAGGACTGTTAACGGCGATCGATAGCCAGCATTCTAGCCTTGACGAAATTCTGATTTTAACGAAAGGCAGCAAGGTAGTACTTTCTACCAAGAAATCTAATGAAGGCTCCTACGAACCGCTAGTTCAATATAGCTATCTGCCTAAAACTCAGGAGTTTCAGTTTTCCCCCAACTTCTACCCCGCCCCTACAACTGGCGAACCCCGCATGACATTTGCTACTCCCATTGAAGGTGCAACAGGTCAGCAAATAGGTATACTAGCCCTTCATCTTAATCTCAGCCGCATTGATGAAATTTTGCGTAAACGTCCAGGATTAGGAAAAACAGGCGAAACTTATTTAGTGGGTAACACTCTACCTAACCAAGGCGGCAACTTAAAAAGCTATAACATTTTCATTTCTAAAACTCCCTCTCACCAGCCTGCCGATCGCGATGTTTATAGCCAAGGGATTGCCCTAGCATCGCAGGGACTTGCGGGTAGCGGGGTTTATTGGAACTATCGCGGGGAAGAGGTGCTGGGGGTGTATCGCTGGTTAGAGAATCATGATCTAGCTCTGTTAGTCGAAATGACGACTCAGGAAGCCTTTGCGCCTGCGCGACAGCTTGCTCAAACCATTTTTACCACAGGATTAGGGTTGGTGGGTCTGTTGGCGATCGTTGTTTACTATGGCACCCAGCGGATTGCCCACCCCATTTTAGCAATCACTCAAACCGCAACGCAGGTCGCAGCAGGGAATTTAGCCTCCACGGCTCCAGTGCTCACTGAGAATGAAATCGGTATTTTGGCAAGAGCATTCAATCAAATGATTGAACAGCTGCGAATGCTTTATACACAGCTAGAGATAAAGGTTGAAGAACGAACTGAAGAACTCAGACAATCTCGACAATTTTTGGATAGCATTATCAATAGTTTACCGCTGGCACTATATGTTAAAGATGCAAGACAAAATTTTCGGTATGTCCTGGTGAGTCGAAACTCTGAACACATTTTAGGATTTTCGCCAGAAACGGCGATCGGGCGTAATGATCAGGAGCTAATTTCTTCTGAACAGGCTGCTTACCATCTGCAAGAAGATATTGCTACTTTGCAGCACAGCGGTTTAGTAGAACTACCGGAACACTGGATTGAGCGAGAACCTGGACATCGGATTATGGTGAGAGGCTGGAAGCTACCTTTGTTTGATGCACAAGGAAAACCTAGTCATATTTTGGGTATCTCTGAAGATGTGACCGATCGCAAACAGCAGGAACAAGCATTGCGTTTGTTTTTAGAAGGAACAGCGGCAAAAACAGGAGATGTTTTCTTTAATACTTGCGTATCTTATTTGGCTGAAATATTGCGGGTACGCTATGCGTTTGTCACTGAGTTTGTTGAGGATTCTGAGACTAGCGATCGCCACAGGGTTCACACCCTCGCATTTTGGCAAGGAGTTGCCCAAGGAGAAAACTTTGAGTACTCGATTCAAGACACACCTTGTGAGGCAGTGCTGAATGGAGAGCTATATTCTTGTCCTACCAATCTACTCACTTTATTTCCTCAACTACTGGATAAGATGGCGATCGCGGCTGTCAGCTATCTGGGTGTTCCTCTAACCCACTCATCAGGAAAAATCTTGGGACATCTAGCCGTTTTAGACGTAAAACCAATGGAGGAAGATCCGAGTCGAGAACTGATCTTGAAAATTTTCGCAGCCCGTACTGGGGCTGAGTTAGAGCGTAAGCAGGTAGAAGCCTCGCTGCTCTTAGCCAAAGATGCTGCTGAAGCGGCAAATCGTGCTAAGAGCGCTTTTTTGGCGAACATGAGTCACGAGCTACGAACGCCACTCAACACGATCTTGGGATTCTCTCAACTGATGGAAAGAGATGTCCTTCTGACCACTAGTCAGAAAGAGTTTTTAGCAACCATCAACCAAAGTGGAGAACACTTATTAAACTTAATTAATGACGTTTTAGAAATGTCTAAAATTGAGGCAGGTCGGATTGCCTTAAACCCAACGACGTTTGATCTGCGTTTCCTGCTCCATACGCTCAAGGAAATGTTTCAAGTTCGAGTTAAAGCTAAGAGTCTATCATTGGAGTTTAGATTAGCTAACAATTTGCCACACCATGTTTTAGCAGACGAGGGAAAACTTCGTCAGGTACTCATTAACTTATTAGAAAACGCAGTAAAATTTACCCAAATTGGACATATTCAGGTGCAGGTGACCACGACCTCGCCACACCTTACGCCCAGCCTTCCTAAACTTCGCTTTGAAGTTCATGATACGGGTTGTGGCATTGCCGCTGAAGATCTAGGACAATTATTTCAACCCTTTTCGCAGCCGTTCACTAGCTCTCAAATGGGTCAGGGCACGGGGTTGGGGTTGGCAATTAGTCGTCAGTTTGTGCGTTTAATGGGGGGAGATATGGGGGTTATGAGTCAAGTCAATGAGGGCACAACCTTCTGGTTTGATATTCCTGCTGTGTCTGCAAGTCCGTTAGAAATATCACCGATCTTGCCAGATAAACGAGTTTTACGAATTGCGCCCCATCAACCTAATTACCGGCTTTTGATAGTAGATGACCGACAAGAAAATCGGGAATTAATGGTGCGGTTATTAGACATGGTAGGCTTTGAAACGACTACAGCAGCGAATGGCGAAGAAGCGATCGCCCAGTGGCAAGCTTGGCAGCCCCACCTCATTTGGATGGACATGCGAATGCCTGTCATGGATGGCTACGAGGCAGCCAGACGCATTCGCGCCCAAGATCATACTCACACGACAAAAATTATTGCTCTGACTGCCAGCGCCTTTGAAGAACAACAAGTGAGTATCTTGGCAGCAGGCTGCGATGATTTAGTCTGCAAACCCTATAAAGAATCCCTTATTTTTGAAAAAATCACCCAGCATTTAGGGACTCAATATCTCTACGCTGAACCTCTAATGAACTTGCTACAAAATTCTATTGCTCCGAAGGATCTGACTTCAGACCTGTTGAGTATGATGCCGATAGAATGGATGGCTCAGATGTATCAAGCGGCACTCCGAACCGATGAACAGATGATCTTTAAGCTGATTCAACAAATTCCATCTTCTAATCAAGCGATCGCCGATGCCCTAATGGATCTGGTGCATAACTTTCGCTGTGACAAACTGATGGATTTAACCCAACCCTTCTTACCCACGAACTTTTCCAATGAACCGTAGCCCAGCCCAACCCCATCGGGGTAATATTTTGCTTGTAGATGATACGCCCAATAACCTTCGTCTTCTATCGGCAATGTTGACCGAGCAGGGATATGAGGTGCGTCGAGTGGTGAATGGTCAAATGGCACTGAAAACAGCCCAAGCGAACCCACCAGATTTGATGCTTTTGGATATTAAAATGCCAGACATGAATGGTTACGAAGTCTGCCAACGCTTAAAGGCAGATGTAGAAACACGAGATATTCCGGTGATTTTTATCAGTGCTTTAGATGAGGTGCTGGATAAGATGAAAGCCTTTGCGGTAGGCGGAGTAGATTACATTACCAAACCTTTTAGCGAAGAAGAGGTGTTTGCACGAGTTGAAAATATTTTAACCATTCGTAAGTTGCAGCAGCAGCTTAAGCAACTTGAAGTGAGACAGGCAAAGAGTGAGGCAAACTATCAAAGCTTGTTTAAAATTTGGGGACTTTGTTTAGTACAAATGACGGATGGAGTTGAAGAAATGCGAATACAAGATGAATCAGATAGGAAGGCTCCATAGTATAGAAAAATTGCTTCTGCGTTCATCGTTCATCAGAGAAGTCTTTAACTGGAATAGAAATTTGGCATAAGATTCACTACGGAATTCACTCTCCTCGTTTAGTCCACTGCCAAATTTTAATTGTTTTATCTTGACTGGCACTCACTAAACGCTGATCTGCCGGACGGGCTGTTAGGGACAAGACGGTTGCTGTATGTGCCTCCTGAATTTCTTGAAACGCTTCAGACTGAGTGTCCCAAACTCGGATACTTTTGTCAAAGCTGCCGCTGGCAATGGTTTGGTCATTGACAAACGTTACTGTCGTGACTTTATCTTGATGCTCTGCAAAAGTGCGGAGAATTTTTCCGGTTTGTAGATCCCAAAGCTTGATGTTTTTTTCCCAACTGCCGCTGGCGACCTGTTTGCCGTTGGGACTAATGGCAACCGCACTGACTGCATTACGATGTCCAGCAGGTTGGCTGAGGGTGCGAATGAGTTCGCCAGTTTCGGTGTGCCAGAGTTTAACGGTGAAGTCTTGACTGCCGCTGGCGATCGTCTTGCCATCAAGACTCAGTGCTACAGCGTAAACCTTATCGGTATGCTCGGTTAAAGTGTGGCGCAGCGCTGTAGTCGGCACATCCCAAATTTTAATTGTATTATCTTCACTGCCACTGATGACCGTTTTGCCATCTCGACTGATTGCCACAGAGGTAACAGGGGCGGTATGTCCTTTCAGCGTATGCAGCAGTTTTCCGGCGATCGCATCCCAAATTTTAATTGTATTATCTTCACTGCCGCTGGCAAGCAGGCTACCATCGGCGCTGAGGCTGAGGGCAAGGATGGGGGCGGTATGTCCATCGTTAAGGGTATTAGGCACTTCTGCGGTGGCAAAATCCCAAATTTTGATTGGGAAAAGTTGAGGATTAAACGGGTCACGATCTTCGCCAGCGCTAATTAAGGTACGCTGGTCGGGACTCAGAATAGCAGCGCTAACTGCCTGAGCTTTTTGGGGATTTTCAGCAAGAGTTTTGAGGAGAGAAATTTGATGAGTACTGAGCGTGAATGGATTTTTGTTAGCAGAAGTAATGGCTGAGGGAACGACAGACGGAAAGAACCGAGGAACGCTGTATAGTGCGATCGCCCCCAGCAAGACTGCACCCCCAAGGTATATCCATGGGCGCAAGGTGGTTTTTGGCACTGTACCCTTGGTTTTAACGTTAGGTCTCACAATCGTTTCTGACTCCGCAGAAGCAGGCGGTAACCAGACGGGCATACCAGCACTTACGGCTTGCAGGGCATTACTGAGTTCAGCAACTGAAGCAAAACGATCGCTCGGTCTTTTCTCTAAGCAGCGCATGACAATCGCTTCCAGGCTGAAGGGCAAGTCTTCGCTACCAGGCTGCGATCGCAAGGGTAGAGGGATTTTACTGGCATGGGCAGTCAGCCAGTTATCGTTACTGACTCGATTATTTTTGAAGTCAAACCCAAAGGGATCAACCCCAGACAGCATTTCGTATAGCATCATGCCAAGGCTATAAATATCTGCTCGTTCGTCAACTTCACTTGTCACGTTAAATTGTTCGGGCGGCGCGTAGTGACAGGTTCCTAAAAACATGCCTGTGGTGCTAGCATATTCGTTTTGCAAAAAATGAATTTTAGCGATTCCAAAGTCAATCACTTTCGCGAGTTCGCCCAGCGCTGTAGGCACTAAAAAGATGTTGGCGGGCTTTAAATCTCGGTGAACAATTTTGATTTGTTCACTCATTCCGGTCTTAGTATCCCAAAACGTTACTCCAGTATGGGCAAGACGCAACCCATCACAGACCTGACTCATGATATTACAGGTACGCGCGATCGGCAGACGTTGTTCAGATACCATTACATCTCCCAAGGTTTGCCCTTGCAAATATTCCATGACGTAGAACGGGTATCCTTCGGAAGTTACGCCGTAGTCAGTCACTTGAACAATGTGGGGGCTTTTGAGAGCGGCACAAATGGAGCATTCCTTTTCAAAACGTTCTCGAAAATCGGTGTCGTTCGCGATCGCCAACGATTCTTTTAACAGCTTGAGGGCGACGGGCTTACCCAGGCGAGTATCCATTGCCAGAAAAACATTGCCCATACCGCCGCCGCCCAGCAGTTCATCTAAACGATAACGGTTACCGTCACCGACAAAGCGACCGAGCCACATGGACGAGGGATTCGAGAAAGAATGCTGACTCATAGCGATTACCTTGTCACCTATTTTGTTTTATTAGCAGCGATGCCGTCCCTTATTTCTTGACCGCCTTAGACCAAATGGCGATCGTGCCGTCTCGTCCTCCAGTAATCAGCGTGTTGCCATCTTGGCTAAATGCAACAGATAAAACCCAATCCGGATAGCCAGATAAGGTTGCTAACGGAACTTGCTGTTCTAAATTCCACAGCCGTACCGTATTGTCGATCGCTCCACTGGCTAAAATCTTACCATCTGGGCTAATCGCCACAGAAACTAGTCGATCTTTATGTCCTGTAAAAGAGTGCAACTCTTGCCCCGTTGCCACATCCCACAGCCGGACAGTACTATCCCAGCCCCCGCTGGCAATGCGCGTCCCCGTCGGATCAAACGCGAGCGCCCTGACCGCGTTAGTATGTCCAATGAATGTTTTTAGCTCTTTGCCAGTCTGCACATCCCAGAGTTTAATCACTTTATCCTTACCGCCACTGGCAACAGTTTTTCCATCAGGACTAAACGCTACGGGGAAAATCCGATCTCTGTGCCCTGCCAAAGATTGGGTGAGTGTGCCCGTTTTTAAGTCCCAAAGTCTCAGCGTATTATCGCCGCCGCCACTAGCTAATAATTGCCCGTCTGGAGAAAAAGCGACTGACCACAGCACGCCTTTATGTCCCTCTAGAGTTTGCAGTAATTCCCCGCTTTGTAAATTCCAAAGCTTAATAGATTTATCAGCGCTGCCCGTTGCTAAAACTTGGCTATCGGGGCTTAGGGCGATCGCATGGATCACATCTTTATGACCTTTCAACGTATGCACAATTTCTTGAGTTCGCAAATCCCAGACAATCACGGCATTACCGCTGACTGTGGCTAATAAGTGACCATCTGAAGCAGGAGCAACCCACCAAGTTGCGCCTAAACGTCCAAACAAAGTATTGAGCTTTGCCTGTTCCCAGCCTGCCCCTGCGGAGCAGCGAGGTAGAGCAATTTTGGCATTGAAGGGTTGATTCGGGTCAGGATTTTGAACTGCAATGTTGAGTTCGCAGGGCTGAGAATTTGCTGCTGTGCCCATTGGTAATTGTAAATTTTGTCCGCTTAAAACTTTAGGGAGCATCACAAATGATGTTGCTGCTGCTGCCAGACCCAGGGCTGCGTAGCCAAAGACTGCCAGTTGGCGATTTGTTGCTTTTGTGACTGCGATCGTTTCATTCTCTGAGGCGCGGGTTTGCTCTTCGTCATGGTTTGCCATGATTTGCTCCTTGGGAAAGGTCAGGTGATTGCTTTGATCTTTAGTACAGGTAAATTGGCGTTTTGGATTTAAGCTTCAATAACCACTCGTCCGACTGGACAAGCCACACAGGTCAACACGTACCCTGCTGCCTGATCTTCGGGTTCAAGGGCATCCGGTTCGCTGTCATATTTCACTTCGCCTTCTAACTTGCGTTTTTTGCAAGCTCCACACACGCCTTGCCGACAGTTACTCCGAATTTTCACCCCTTCCTGCTCTGCGAGTTCTAAGATAGATTCTGAGCCATCACCCAAAATTTCTTTGTTCGATTTTGCAAAAACGACGAGCGGCTGAGAGGAATGTCCGTTTGAGGCAACAGGAATTGCTTCAGGGATTGCTGCTTTGACTACGACAGGTTTTTTGGGTGCGCCAAAACTTTCTTCGTAATAGTTCTGCATCGGAAAATTTAACCCCGCCATCAGATCTTTTGTGGCTTGCATGAAACCATTGGGACCACACACATAAACGGTGCGCTCCTGAAAGTCTGGGGCAATGCTCTGCAAAACTGAGGCTGTTAGCCTTCCCGTTAAGCCGTACCAAGGTTGACCTAGGGGCGATCGCGTGGTGGAAATGACCAGGTTAAAATTGGGTAAGCGGGCTGACATCATTTCTAATTCTTGGCGGAAAATGATGTCTTGGGGCGATCGGGCACAGTGGTAAAAAATAATGTCAGTCGGAATCACCAAATCTGCAATCCAGCGAGACATAGACATCATCGGTGTAATTCCACTTCCCGCCGAAATCAGCAGTAGTTTAGCTGGCGGCGTAGGAGCACAGGTAAACTTGCCTAACGGCTCGCTCAGCTTAATGGCATCACCCACTTTGAGATGATCATGCAACCAGTTAGAGACTAGTCCAGCGGGTGCCTGCGGCATATCAGGCGAGGGAAGAACTCGCTTGACGGTAATTTCTAATGTCTGGGAACGGGAGGGAGATGATGAAATGGAATAGGAACGCAGAACAGATTCTCCATTGATATCGAGATCTAAAGTGACAAACTGACCGGGTTTATGGCTAAACCGAACGGGTAAATCTGCCATAAAGGTAAAAGTTTTGACATCTGCGGTTTCATCGGTAATGCGAACACACCGAACAGTCAGATCGCCTTGAACCCATTCATTTCCTCCCGTCTGCTTTATTAACACCGAAGTTTCACTGCTAGATGTTAAGACTTCAATAGCTTCAATGAACAATACAAAATCTGCAATCCGCAGCAGGTCGCTGACCTTAAGTGAGTAACTTTGATTGGCTTTAACGTCCTGACTATTCAGCGAGGAACCGTTGGCGCTGCCCAAATCTGTGAAGGCATAGGCACCTTTTTGTCCCTGAATTTTTGCATGACTCCGGCTCACATCAGGACTTTCTAAAATT
Source organism: Timaviella obliquedivisa GSE-PSE-MK23-08B (assembly GCA_019358855.1). Lineage (NCBI taxonomy): Bacteria > Bacillati > Cyanobacteriota > Cyanophyceae > Oculatellales > Oculatellaceae > Timaviella > Timaviella obliquedivisa. The sequence continues at coordinate 158,392 of JAHHII010000005.1, forward strand.
ACATCACAGTCGGCGGTACGTCCAATTAAGCATTCTTGTGTAGGTTTGTTCTCGGGGGCAAGGCTAATTTCTTGAAACCCGCCAGTTTGGTAATTGAAAACTTTAATTTTGAGCATGAGGGAATAAATAGGTTGAGGGATTAGTCGTTCTTTTGTCGAGGGCGAACTATGGTTGTATTGGCAGATCCATCTGGGTCGCTATCTGCCTTGCTAAAGCTCCACATGACCGTGGGTGAGTTAGCTTGATCGGGCGGTTTGGCTGGAAAGATCTGGGGCTCTTCAATCTGAAGTTTTTCGAGAAGATGGGTATGGGCTTCGTCTGTAATGCCTAGATTTTGACGGAGTGCTTGAAATAGATGAAGGCTGTTGGCGGGTAAGACACTGCGTTTTTCTATGGATTCTCGCAATGCGCCCAGATAGACTTGCTGACGATACTCTTGGGTAAAACTGGGTAAGACTTTTGCCAGGGTATAGAGTTCGTCTGGCTTGAGATCTTCAAGCGATCGCCCTTCTAAAAACTGTGATAAATCTATTTCCAATTTGCCTAACTGTCGGCGCAGTAAGTTCGCATCCCGTTCGCGGGTGTAGCGCTGTGCGCTTCGCTTCCAGGTTTTAACTAACCACAAACTGCTCAAAACAATCGCTGCCCAACTGATTAAGTTTTGAACGACTATCGGAAAGTAACCTAACGTGGGTTGAATGCCCATGAAGAACAAGAGGTTGAACGCAAGAAATGTAGCGATCGCAAACGCCTGGCTCTGCACCAGATCTGCACTTAGGGGACGACGTAACCGCTTGTTGTACCGCTTATAAGTTTTCTCTGCCCATAGCCCGATCGCATAGGTGGCACCGGAAAAAAGAGTCAGCGTGAGGGGAACTGCAATGAGTTTGGGAATGGCGATCGCCTGTCCTGCAATAAAGAATCCGGGAGCCAAGAGCGTTGAAAGCTGACTCGTTTCATTCCACATCCCAGCCTTTAGAAAACTCCAATTACCAGAATATAAGCCGAAGTACGTATAGAACCCAATTACTAAGCCAACATAGGCATAATAAAGCAGCTTGCGATCGGGCTGACGGATATTTTCCCAATGGGCGCCTTCTGCATCAATATCAATACAGCCTACTTTACAAGCAACGCAAGCACTTTTCTCCTGTCCCTCTTTCCCAACCGTGCGACACATTGATTGGGTAATGGTTTTGGGTGGGGCGGTATGGGCTTTGCTGCCAAATAATCCGCTAGGTTCACTGTAAACCATCTGTACCGGAGCCATCGGGCAAAAATAATTACACCAGGTTTTACCAGCAAAGAGAAAACCAATGGTAATGGCAGCAAGAATGGTTAGGGACAGAAAAATACCTAACAGAAGGCGATCGGAGTTTGCTAGCAAAAGACGTAGATTTAAGCCTAAGAATAGTAAGGAAAATTGAACGGTTAACGCATTGCGAGCTAACCAGGAATCTTCATCAATAATAGACTGCCGCTGTACTCCTAGCGATCGCGGAATTTGAGATAGAAAAGACAGTGGGCAAATCCGTCGCCATGCCTCATGACCAAACACTAATAGGGTAACGATGACCAGCGGTAAAACCATTCCCCAAAAAATTCTTGCACCCATGGGGTAAGGGGATAAGGGCAGACATTGTCCTTGAAATAATGCACAGTTATTGGGGGCATTGGTTGCAAATAGCTGCCCTGGTGCAGTCCATTGAGCCGAGATGGGATCGTAAAACAGAGAGACAATCAATAGTATCCACCCTAGGGTAAATCCCCAGCGAGTGAGATGCATCGTCCGTTCGGAAATTTTTGAAAACATGAATGCTGCGCTCCTCTTTTATTCAGGTTGAACTGAATGAGTAATTTAGTTAACCTGCAATAACTTTGTAATAACTACAGATGTCTGATAAACCCTGAATGCGGATTGAAACAATTCTCTAAATTTCTTAAACCGAGATGTTTCCGCTAGGGTCAATTTACGTCAACTGATTGGAGATGTCTGGCTGTAAAAGTCAGATAAAGTCAGGTGTTTTCAGACAAACTTGGCAAATGTCAGATAAAGTCATGAGTTCTGTCAATTTTACAGGCGAACTCTTGAATAGACTGACGATAAGCTGGATACTACTGTGAAAAGCATGATCAAATCGAAAACCTCTTGTTCCCTTTTTAACTATGACAACCACTTCAATTGAAACTTACGCGCAGCGTCCCACGCTTTGGTTCTCTCTATGCGCCTTGGCTTCTGTCTCTGGTCTTTTTACCGTGAGTTGGATGATTTATCGAGTGCATTTGCCGGGGCTTTTAACACAAGCAGGATTCGTTCCCACGATCGCCCCCACGCTTTTATTAATAGAAGCCCTGATTGCGATCGCCCTTGAACCCCTAGCAGGTTTATTTTCCGATCGACTTCATCGCTTAAAGGGCACACGGTTCTCACTCATTCTTTTTGGCGCTGTTCTATCGGTTCTGCTATTTGTCGCAATTCCCCTCTTGGCACAAGTTCCTCTGGGTGGAATGAATTGGCTAATGCTAGCTGCGTTAGTCAGTTGGGCGATCGCGACAACTCTTTTTCGCAGTCCGGCTTTAGCGTTATTACGTCGCTACGCGCCTGCCCTACGATTACCCCAAGCGGCAAGTGTATTAACCTTTGCAGCAGGACTAGCAGGCAGTGCTACACCCTTTGCTAATGACTGGGTAAAAAGTATAGGCGCAATGCCTGCATTTGCTTTGGGTGCAATTTTGCTCTTGCTTAGCGTTTTGTGGTTACAGAAACAAGAACAATTTCCAGTCACCTTTGAGAACAGTGATCCCTTTAATGGCAATCAAGCTAATCAAGCTAGTTCGTCACTTCAGGCTTCACCCATTAATTTAGGGGCAATCTTTGGGTTAGGATTAACGACGGCTCTCAGCCTAAGGTTGGCGGTTGAATTGCTGCCCAAAGTTTTGAAAGCTCAAGTTCCGGGTGTAACACCGCCAATCTTTGTAGGGATTCTGTTCATCACAATGGCGATCGCCGCTTTTCCGGCTGGACGGTTTGCTGTGCATAAGGGAAATTCAGTGACCTTGCTCTTGGGCATCATCGCTGCTGCCATTGGATTTGGCTTTATGGGATTAATTCAGAGCGCAGGCATGGCGATGCTGCTGGCGATCGGGCTAGGGATTGCCCTCAGCCTTTTAATCAATAGCACCTTACCGTGGACATTAGGATTAATTCCTCCCCATTTGACAGGGTTGGGGATAGGTCTATTTTTTGGTGGCGGTGCTGCTGCCACAAGTCTATTCATTGGTTGGTTATCACCAAGTTTTTTGTCGCCTGTCAATGGTATAGCGATCGCCTGGATCACGTTAATGATGGCTGCATTTTGCGTCATTGTGGGGCAGGATCGATCGCCTGAATGATTAACTCGACTTATATTATGAGAACTCCTCAGTCATCTTCCTCAAAGGCACCGAGAGACTTTAGTGCCGCTTTTTGTGCCTCTGTGAGTCCGGTAACACCTGTAATATTTAAGCCCTCATAGGGGCGATCGGCACGCCAGGTTTGCAAACAATTTCCGGTGGGTAAGTCCCAAAGTTTAATCGTTTCATCGGCGCTACCGCTGACTAGCGTTTGTCCATCAGGGCTAAAGCTGATGGACTCCACCCCTTTTCCGTGCCCTTGCAAGGTTTGCAAACAGGTTCCGGTCGGCAAATCCCAAAGTTTAATGGTCATATCAGTGCTGCCACTGGCAAGCCAAACTCCATCAGGGCTAAAGGCAAGAGTTTGAACCCAACCGGTATGTCCTGTTAACACCTGTAAGCATTCACCTGTGAACGCATTCCAGAGACGAATGGTTTGGTCATCGCTGCCGCTTGCGATTAAATTTTGTGATGACTCTTTACCCAATTTTTTACCAGTTAAGTATGCAACAGTGAGAACAAAGCGATCGTGCCCTGATAACACCCGCAGGCATTCGCCCGTTGAAGTTTCCCAAAGGCGAACTGTCTGATCTTCGCTGCCCGTGATCAGCTGCTGTCCGTCGGGACTGAAGGCGATTCCGTACACCCGCTGATGGTGTCCTTGCAGCGTTCGTAGTCGAGAGACGGAGGATGACGATCGCTGCTCACTCAATTTCTCACCCAGCGGCTGAGGGTAGAGGGATGTGACATCCCAAAGTTTGACCGTATTATCATTGCTGTTAGTGGCTAAGAGATTTCCTTGAGGACTAAACAAGACCCGACGTACTTGTCCCGATCGCTCTTGTAATACCTTTAAACAGCGCCCCGTATTAACGTTCCAAAGGCGAATGGTTTGATCATCGCCACCGCTTGCCATTAACTGCCCAACCGGACTAAATGCCACTGACCAAGCTCGCCCTTCATGCCCAATCATTTCTTGGCAAGCAATGGACTGAGAACGGGTCTGAGTAGAGGCGATCGCTTGAGATAAGATCGCTTGAGATGAAATTGCCTGTGGCACCTGCCATAGGCGCACAATGCCATCTTCGCTAGCACTGGCAATTTGATTACCTGCTGGGCTGAATGCCACTGACCAAACCAGATTTTTATAGCCTTGAAAAGTTTTAATACAGCGTCCAGTTTCAATGTCCCAAAGCTTAATGGTCTGATCATCGCTGCCGCTCGCTAACATGCGTCCATCGGGGCTAAATGCCACTGACCAGACTTTGCTCGTGTGTCCTGGGTATGTACTAAGACATTCTCCCGTTAATGGATGCCAAAGGCGGATTAACTGATCATCGCCTGCCGTGGCTAAGCAGTAGCTGGAGGACGTTTCAGATGAGGATTCCATAGGGTGAAATGCCACCGACCAAAGGCGGCGATCGCCCTCAAAACTTTGGATCAAAGCTCCCGTACCGCCGTCCCAAATCCGTACCTTGCCATCATCACCACTACTCGCTAGCAGGGCACCATCGGGGCTAAATGCCAGGGTACGAATTCGCTGTTGATGTCCTTCCAAAATCGCAGAGCAATCACCGTTCTCCAAATCCCAAAACCGTACTGTTTGATCTTCTCCTCCTGTTGCCAACAGAGGTAAATGGGGATGAAAAGCGATCGCGCAGACTCCTCCTTGGTGACCCGTTAACACCTGCAAGCAATCCCCTGTTTCTGCATCCCATAACCGAACAGTGCGGTCTTCGCTGACACTGCCCACCACGTTACCTAAGGGACTAAACGCCACCGCCCAAACCCAGTTGCTATGCCCCCGAAAGTCCTGATAACATTGACCACTGCTCACGTCCCAAGCGCGAATCACCCGGTCTTCGCCACTGCTGATAAACGTTTGGCTATTAGGACTAAAAGCGATAGACTTGACCCAGGCAGTATGTTCACGCCCTACGAAAACTTGTGTTCCATCCTGAGTTCGCCAAAGATGAATTTCACCATCTCCATCGCTAGTTGCAAACCATTCTCCACTTGGGCTAAATGCCACTGCTAAAATATTACCTAAGGTTTGAGCAAACACCGATCGCGATAAATCTGCTGCTGTAACATTGACATGTTTAAGCTTGGTATCTTGAAGATAAGCTTGCCAAAGAGACAGCCTAGAAAAATCATAGCCCGTCAAATCTATTCCCAGTTGTCGAAAGAGATTAAGTAAGTTTCCTCCAGCATAGCCAGGAGTATTCTCTATCTCAATCTGGATCGCTGTTAATCGCTCCGTTAATTTCTGTTGTGTTGCAGCCCCTCGCCATTCTGTCTTTAGTCTTTCTAGCAGAGGTTCTACAATCATACGTATCTGTTGACTGCGGATGTAATCCTTGGTCGTTGCCTTTAAAAGAGCATGGGACTGAAATAATCCGTGTAGTTCCGATGTTCTTAACTCCTGCTCAACCTGTTCAATCAACCGATCCGTCACATATTCCATGACGACAGGTTGCTGGGTATAGGTATCAATGTTCCTCTCAGTTAACGATCGCCGTCTCAACGAACTCATTGCATCCATCAGCTTAGCTTTAGGAATTGCTGTTACCAGATCAGCTTGTAAGTCAGTAAAGGCAAGGGGTTCACGGGCGATCGCCAGCCAATACATAATGTCCTGCTCTAATTTAGAAAGGCGATCAAACTGTTGTTGCAATAAAGTCCGAATATCATCAAAAATGATCGTCCCTTGTGCCAGAAACTCGGTGATGTTGCCCTCAAATAATTCTTGAATAGTGGTAGCAACAATTTTAAGGGCTAGAGGATTACCTCCATAGTGATCACTCAAGGCTTGCCAATCGACCGATGTGCCTACAAAGTGCCCTTTAGTTTGCAGAATCGCTTTGCTATCGTTTCCAGTCAAGCCGCTTAACCGGAGCGATCGCACAGGTAAATTTTCTCCTTCCAAAACCGTTAATTCTTTTGGGTTCTCGCGGCTCGTTAAAACGAGGCAGCTTTGATGAGGAGTTTGAGCAATCCGTCTAAACAATTCACGATAGTCCTCATATTCACTCTGGTAATCTCCTGAATATTTGCCACCCTGGAGAATTGTTTCTACGTTGTCAAGTACTACCAAACACCGCTGCGTTCGTAGATATTCCATTAAGCGCGCAATTCGACCTGCTACATCTGGCGGTAAGTCATTTTCCTGGACGCGATCGCCCGACAACACGCGAATTAAATCAGCAAGCAGGCTCTCAATCCTCGGCGCATTTCGCAGTGTCCGCCATATTATCATCTTAACCGGGGTTGCTGCCGCCCCAATTTCTTCAGTAAGGCGAACCGACAACGAGGTCTTACCAATGCCACCAATTCCTAGCAGAGATATCGAACGACACTGATCCTGTAAAATCCAGCGTTGTAGCAGTTCCAGTTCATCAGTGCGTCCATAGAAGCTAGAGACATCGATCGCTTCTCCCCAGTCGATTAGAGTCTGGTGTGGTGTAGGAGCGGGAGAAGAGGATGTAGGCGATGGCAGCGGTGGCTCTGCTAGAGAGATGGGGTGCGACCCTTGCGGTATCTGCGAAGCAGCGCGCCGATATCGTTCTACGACAGTGTGAATATTACTTTTACTCACTTTTTGCCCCAAGGCTTCAGAGAGTAATTGCCACATTTTTGCCCCTAGATCTTTGATATAGCCTTCGTCATACCCCATGCTTTCCGACATCGCAGCATAGGTTTCGCCATTCCAACAATGACGAAAAATCTGTTCCTGAAGATCGTTAAAATATTGTTGCTGTAATAAAGTCTCCAGTAGTGTTAGTGCTTCTTCTAGGGGCATGGTTCTAGGTTGATTAGGAGATCAATCTAGTATATCTGCATAGCTACTCAAGATTGAAGATTTTGGAAAAGTTGCACAGACCTGGCTGACTACTCAATGGTGCATATCTAGATACCTCAAAGCTCCTTCCTAGGAAGGAGCTTTGAATCAGACTTTATGGGCAGACATAAGATGCAGCGGCTCTGGCTCAGAAATAATGCCAAGCTGTTGCATGATAGTCATATCATCTCGAACGACAAAATGTTCTGAGATTTGATGATCTTGCACTCGTAAAATATGAATCTGCGGCTGACAAATTGATTTGCCAGTTGGCGATATTTCTAGAAACCCTGGAAAAATTCCTTGATGGGTGCCTGTGAGAGTACAACACATTACCACTTTATCGCCTTCTGCAATCAGATCTTGAATTTGGTGATGATGGTCAGGAAATGCGATCGTTAGCGTCTTGATGAACTGTTTCATTGATTCCCGATCTCTAGCCGCGACAGGTGTCGGATCATGGTTAATGAACTCAGTTTTTACGAGTTCGTCAATCAATTCAACATTACGTCGATTGAACACTTCTTCGTAAAAACGACGCACGATCGCCTTATTGGCTTCCATAGGCATCAGAGTCTCCTTTTGATAATTTTTGTCTGAATTGAGTTGATTACGGCTTATTAAGCTAGAGCAAAATCTGCCGCTGTAAAGTTTGCCTGTTGCGCTGCCGCATTAAGGTTCGTCAGGTTCGCCTGAACGCTGAAGGCACCCCCATCGCTTAAGTCTTGCGAAAAAACGGCTCGACTAATACCTAAAGTGCTGTTGAAGTAGACAAATATACCCTTGTCCGCCTTGATATTATTATTGGCGGCGATCGCTTGCGCAGCCGCACCCGCAGCCGCAAACTGACCTTCCAGAATTAACAAGTTACCATCCTGTAAGTTGCCAACCTGCCCTTTTTGGAAATTAAACTGGTTAATTCCAAACTGCTGTTTGCTAAACACGAGTTGATCAGTGCTGAACTCAAAGTCAGTAACCACATCCGGTTGATTGAGGTTTTGCCCTGGATTACCGCCTGAGAATGGATCAACTAAGAATTGGAATTTATCTTGACCTGCTCCACCGGTTAAGGTATCGCCTAATGTACTTGTGGGTGACACCACAATTTTGCCTGTGCCGCCCGTCAGAATATCATTACCTTCGCCACCATTAACCACAACTCGGGTATTGCTGGCTCTAGCATCTAGAACGTCGTTGCCTGCACCTCCATCAAACTGAATAACCTCTACTCCTGTCCCCATTAAATCATTCACTACAAATGTATCGTTGCCACCCTCACCGCTGACATCAAACACTTCAGCCGTATCTACAACAAGGTTAAATTGACCAATAGCTTGTCCATCTAATCCAACTCGCTCAAAAAAAGTTTTCCCAGTAGAGTTCTTACCCAAAACAAAGTTATCTCCTCGAGCAGGCGAACCATTTATCTCAATTGTATCCCGACCTTCATTCCCACTCATGACATCATTGCCTTCACCCTCATTCCAAACGAGTGTGTCGTCTCCTAAGCCTCCAATCATGCGATCGTTGCCTGTTCCTCCAATCACAAAGTCGTTTCCATCTCCACCATCAAGATAATCATTTCCAGATCCACCACTAACGTTATCATCGCCTGCTTCACCGTAAATTTTATCTCTACCCGAACCTCCATTTAAAGTGTCGTCGCCAGCACCCCCATAAATTTTGTCATTGCCAGCACCCCCAGAGATATCATCATCCCCTATGCCGCCCGAAAGTTTATCGGCACCAGCACCGCCTACAATCGTATCGCCGCCGCTGCCACCATCAATGATGTCATTACCTTTGCCGCCATCTGCTTCATCATTGCCCGCACCACAATCAATTTTATCGTTACCCGCACCTGCAATGCAGACATCATCACCAGCACCTGCTGAAAAGGTGTCGTTGCCCGGCGTACCATTCCAGATATCCGCAGCTTTTGTGCCTTTGTTTTTTACAGTAGCCATTTGATTTTCTCCGTAAGTTCTAAAGATTTAGATTGCTCTTGCAATAAGCACTAACTTACACGGCTTTCTGTTTTTTCCTAGTCAGAAAAAGTCGTGAAAAGTCGGAGATTCGTGGCAGACTTTTCACGACTTTTTCTGACTGTACGATCGCTGAGAACTTTTAATTTTTAATGGCAGCGTTGGTCAATAACAGTATAAAACTCCGACTCCTCTGCCATCTTACAAAAGGGGTTCTAAGCAGATTCATCCTTTCATTCAGCAATGCCAGAACTATTATCATCAGCAATCTGCTATATTGCAGTCAAACTAAAATGTGTGAGTAATCGAACCCAACTCTGTAGATCGTTAACGATTTTTTTGCGCCCCTAGCCTACAGGACATCAGTGCGATGCATTGATTCAATTAACTCTTCAACCGCTTCATCATCCGAGCATTGCTGCACTTGAGATTTGAACCACTCCATTTCTTTCGCTTCTGTGTCTTGTACCTCGTACACTAGCAATGTTCCTGCTACCCGCGCTAAGGTAAGTGGTTCATACAAAATGTGATTAAGTAGATCATGAGCATCTTGATATAATCGTTCTGCTACGCTCTGATCCAGCGATTTTCCCATTTGTAAGGCAATATCTTGCAAGCTTTGCTGAATCGATTGCTGAAGATCTTCTGGAAGAGATGGGTTCACGGGGTTAGGGGATACAGAATACAGATGTTTAAGAAGTCATTCTAGCTTTTGCTATCTTACTGACGCTAGTTGCGCAGCACCATATTTTACCTCGTTTATAGCTCCGTTGAGCGCATAACTGTCAAACTTAAATCCGTCGCGCTGCAACATCAATAACAAAGATACGAGAACTGCCTGATGAACCTTGAAGTCGAACTCGAAGCTTATTGAAGATTAGGGTTCCTTGCAGAGTTGTACCAGCATTCATATCAGAAGAAAAGAGCGATCGTACACCTGGAAAGATATAACTATCTGCAAAGAAATAATTAGGCGCAGACGGAACAGATATATTATTGGGATTTGTCAACGTGCCAGTAATCCAATCGCCGCTAGATTGAAGATGCCAAGATTGTCCTAGAACGGTTTGAAAATTCGAAGAGGCTGAGTAGACCGCGATCGCGCCTAGCACTGCATTGCCTAGATCACTGCGGAGTTCTTGATTACATCTAGATAAACAATAGCGAATAGCACGTTAAATTATTGCTTCTCGTAAATATTCTTTTGGGTATGTCTATTCTTCTCCGTCTTTTTCTGACTTTTTCCTACTGTCAGAACTGCATGAGTCAAATACATTGTGATCAGGTGAGGTCATCAGCAAGATATCCAGCGATCGAACTGCAATACCAGATCAGTCACAAAGATATCCCAAGGCTGTACACATTAACCCTCTTATCCTATCACTTAATTGGAGAAAAATCATGACACATTCTAATCAACTCAATGCGATCGATGAACAACTTTTTACAGAAGTATTGCCTGAACAAGCGGCGATCGTTGAAGGCGGTCTGCGCGTTCAGCTTCTGCAACTGCGCTGCTTAGAAGCAGGTGGTGGTTCTGACCGAGTATTTGCCACGTTCAATGGTACCGATACCAGCTTTGGTGCAACGAAGACTATGCGTAAAGGTAGTGTTGCTAACTTTAGTCAAGCTGGCGGTTCAGGTGCTAAGGTTACAGTTCGTCTGCGCGACAAGAGCAATAACAATGCTTCTCTAGGTAGCTTCGTTGTCTCTGGTATCAACGGCAATTCGCAGAAGCGCACTATCTCAGGGAACGGTTCTCGCTATGAAGTAACATTCACAGCACCGTTCTAGTGCTCTGTTGATTTTCTGTTCTGCTGATTTTTAATTGTGGGGTACCACGCAGTTAAATTCTTTAGCGTTGCTGAATGGAAGTACGAAAATCTAGTTCCCCTTCCCTACAAGGGAGGGAGTTAGGGGTTAGGTCAAATTGGCTACGCAGCTAAACAGACCTCTCCCCAACCCCTCTCCTAAAGGAAAGGGGCTTTAATTTAGGTTCATACTTTCATTCAGCAGCGCTCATACTTCCAATTCAGTCATGTCAATTTTTTGACAGATTAATAACTATTCTGTTGTGATCGATCCGTGATCGATCACAACAAACTTTCCTATCTGAAGGTAAAGAGAAAGACGACTGGCGTTCAAAAGTCATCTTTACTAGCCCCTGATTAATCCTTTTATTTACCCTTATGCGTTATCCAACTATCTTGCAACATAGCGAAGAAGACTGCGGTGCTGCCTGCATTGCAACCGTTGCCAAGTACTACGGACGAACCTTTGCCATCGCTCGGATTCGCGAAGCAGTAGGAACCGTGTCGCACGGTACAACGCTGCTAGGTTTGAGTCGGGGTGCAGAACTTCTAGGGTTTAACGTTCGCCATGTCAAAGCAACACCGCAAATGATCGATCGACTCCATGAAATTCCCTTGCCTGCTGTGATTCACTGGAAGGGATGTCACTGGGTTGTGCTATACGGAAAACGCGGCAACAAATATATTGTGTCCGATCCTAGCATTGGCATCCGGCATCTGACTCGGCAGGAGCTACTCATTGGATGGAATAATGGAATTATGCTGCTGCTACTGCCAGACGAAAGCCGCTTTGAGCAACAGCCAGAAGATCAGGTGGGTGGCTTTGGTCGATTTTTGCAGCGAGTGTTGCCCTATCGCTGGATTTTAGTTCAAGCGATCGTTCTGAATGTGGCGATCGGGCTGCTGTCGCTGGCTTCACCGTTAATGATGCAGCTTCTGACCGATGATGTGTTAGTGCGAGGAGATACGCAATTATTAGGCGTAGTGGCGATCGGTGTGATTGTGATGACATTAGTGAGGAGTGCGATCGGGTTAATTCAGTCGCATCTAATTGGTTATTTTAGTCAACGCTTGCAGTTTGGCTTGATTTTAGAATATGGACGTAAGCTCCTCCACTTGCCCCTGACTTATTTTGAAGGACGACGCAGCGGTGAAGTGGTTAGCCGAATTTCTGATGTCGATGAAATTCATGCCTTAGTCTCACAAATTGCCTTAGGGTTACCCAGCCAATTCTTTATCGCAGTCGTTTCTCTAGGATTCATGCTGTTCTACAGCGGAATTTTAACGTTAGCTTCACTGGTCGTCTTTGTGTTCGTAACATTGGTTAATTTGCTATTTCTGCCAATGCTGCGCCAGAAAACCCGTAGTCTGATTATGCTAGGAACCGAGAACCAGGGTTTTTTGGTAGAAACTTTTCGAGGGATGCAGATCCTCAAAACGAGCCACGCGACACCGCAGGCTTGGCAGGAATATCAAACCAATTTTGGTCGTCTCGCCAACCTTGGCTGGGGCATGATGAAACTGGAGCTATATAGCGGCACGATTACCGACATTCTCTCAACATTTGCGAGTATATTGCTGCTGTGGTTTGGTAGTTACTTGGTTATTAATCATACCTTGAGTATTGGTCAGCTTCTGGCTTATAACGGCTTGAGCGGCAACTTCTTCGGATTTTTAGCCTCGGCAGTTGGCTTAGCCAATGAATTCATCACGGCTCAGATCGTGATCCAGCGTCTTAATGAAGTCATTGATGCCACACCCGAAGATGAGCAGGATGCTAAAAAGCCTTGGGCAGAAATCCCAGTAGATGCAAATATTCTTTGTTCTGATCTAAGCTTTCATCATTCTGGACGAGTCGAGCTACTGAATCAGTTCTCGCTCAAAATTCCGGGTGGACAAACAACGGCGTTAATCGGCAAGTCTGGCTGTGGTAAAAGCACGTTAGTTAAACTGTTGTCAGGATTATATTCCCTTGATTCAGGAAACATTCGCTATGGCATTTACAATCAGCAAGATTTATCGTTAGATTGTCTGCGGCAACAGGTGGTATTGGTACCTCAAGAACCGCATTTCTGGAGCCGATCGATCATTGATAATTTCCGCTTTAGCGATCCACACGTTACGTTTGAGCAAATTGTTAAAGCCTGTGAAATTGTGGGAGCAGACGAGTTTATCAGCCAGTTACCTGATAAATATCAAACTGTACTCGGAGAATTTGGTGCAAACCTTTCTGGCGGGCAGCGGCAACGATTGGCGATCGCCAGAGCCATTCTCCCTAATCCACCTGTGCTAATCATGGATGAATCCACTGGCGCACTCGATCCAGCTAGCGAAACAGAAGTGTTAGACCGAATTTTGTCGCATCGCCAAGGTAAAACAACGATTCTAATTAGCCATCGTCCTAACGTAATTCAACGAGCCGATTGGATTGTCATGCTCGATCGCGGACAGATAAGCATTCAAGGAACTCCAACAGAATTATCTCAACAACCTGGCGTTCACCTCAAGTTTTTCAACCCTGTTACAGCGTCAGTGAATGGCTTTGCCCTCAAGACTGCTCATTCTTAACTTTAATGGAGATTTCATGCTTAATAACTCTGAATCAGGGGATTTACCTTTGTTACAAACCCAAGATTTTTTGCCACCGCTGGCTGCTTGGGTAAAGTTTGGTGGACTATTTATTCTAGGCACGATCGGAGTTGCAGTGGCGATCGCTTCTGTTGCACAATACCGAGTTACCGTCAAAGCACCCGCTATCATTCGTCCGACGGGTGAACTAAGTCTTGTGCAAGCCGCAACCGCAGGAACTGTAGTGCAAGTGCAAGTTCGCGAAAACCAGACCGTGCAGCAAGGTGAAGTCATTGCCAGAATTGACAACTCGCAGCTGCAAACGAAAAAAGCGCAGCTTCAAAATAGTATTGGGCAGGCAAGACTCCAACTTTTGCAGATACAGGCGCAAGTCCGTGCGATAGACAGCCAAATGACCGCAGAAACCGATCGCCGTGAGCACGCTATCGCCTCTTCTCAAGCTGAACATAGCCAACGGCTACGAGAGTATCAAGACCAGCAGATCATTTCTAGCGCTGAAGTGACACAAGCAAAAGCCTCTCTGCAAGCCACTTCTGCTGCATCCACCGCAGTTCAAGTAAAATTACAGCGCTATCGTCCTCTTGCTGCGGTAGGAGCACTCGATCGCGATCGGTTAGAAGAAGCAGAGCTAGCGGCGCAGCAGCAGGCGCAAGAAGTCGTGGCAGCAGAATCCAAGCTGCGACAGGCTGAGGCAATGCTCAATCCGACTTCAGCCGAGGTGATAGCGGCGACCGAGAAAGTTGCTCAAGAGCACGCCATGGGTGAGGCAACCCTAGCAGCTTTAACCAAAGAACAACAAGCGCTAACTCAGCAAAAAATTCAAATTGAAAATCAGCTAGAGCTAGATCGGCAAGAACTGAACCAAGTCCATCATGATCTCAGCAAAGCCACCATTACTGCCACTACTAATGGCACGATCGCTAAATTAACCTTGCGCAACGCTGGGCAGACAATGCAACCCGGCGAGGAAATCGCCCAAATTGTTCCTAGTAATGCACGATTAGTCATTAAAGCCCTGGTAGCCGCCCAAGACATTAGTAAAATCATTATCGGTCAAACTGCTCAACTTCGTATTTCTGCCTGCCCTTATCCCGACTATGGTACGTTATCGGGCGTTGTTAAATCAGTTTCCCCTGATGCGATCGCGCCGCCCAAAGCTTCAGAGGGCGCTGTGTCTTCACCCTATTATGAAGTTACCCTAGAACCGGAATATTTGATGTTAAGCCAGGGCGATCGCCGTTGCCAGATTCAAGTAGGTATGGAGGGTAAAATCGATATCGTTTCTAGAGAAGATACTGTGTTGCGATCGATATTGAGGAAAGTGCGATTAATTTCAGATTTGTAGAACTTATTTAAATTTTCCTGTTTCACATTAAGTGATCTCTCTATTCATCAACGCTAGATTTTCTAAGGAAATCTAAGGTAAATTATTCTTCTATGGGAAATTCTGAGCATATGAATTATCTGGTCAAAGATCGTATTCATTTCTTTTTTTAGAAATGCGCTCTTACCTTATAAACCCTGGTTCTAGCCTGATACCCGTCCTAATTGGCAAGATAATAGGCAAGTATTGAGCCTGGAAAGGTACTTAAAGCAACTCTGTTTTGCACTTGCTCGCGATCGCCTCTAGGATCTTATTCTCTTCTATAGAAATCAGCCGATTGCTTTGAGCAAGCTGTTGGCATTGAGCAAATAACGGTACGGCAAAATCACAATCTAGCTGCTGCAATAGGGTATCTAAGGGCTGAGGCGATCGCAGATTTGCTTGAATATTTTTGAGAGAGTTGGGTTCAAACTGGATTGTCTTTAGTTCAGGTAAAATGTTTTCCCAAGTTTTGTTAGGATAGCTCGCCAAAATCATGTGCGCCAGAATTTGATCCATTACCATTTCTTGAGCGATCGCAGTGTTTAAATACTGCTCACTTTCCTCCTGAATTTGGTGTAGTGCTTCAGTCGTAGGTTCGGCACCAGCACTATCGAGCTTAGCTTCATAAAAGCGGCTGGCTGCATACCCTACAGCATAAAGTATTGTTGCATTTGTGCTAGCCCCAATCAAGGTTCCGGCAAGGGGCACATTTCTTAAAAAGCCCAGTCCTGCCTTGACTGCATTACTGCCGCCTAACGACAATCCAAAAATGGCTAATACCTCGCCTTTACGCGCTGGATCATCTAAATCTAAGCCATAAGTTGCCGCAATTTCGTAGACGAGTTCTGTTTGGAGAGCAGTCGTGGCAGCTAGGTCGATCGCTAAAAGTGCCACAGCTAGCCCCGGAATCAAACTACTCATGAATCCAATTTTTCCAGCATCAACGGCTTTTTTCACCATTAATCGATGTACGATTTGGCTAGGTGATTCATTAGGATGCTGCTGCCGTAGTGTTTGAACATTCGTTTTAACTTTTTCAACATCAACTCGATTCGTGATGCCAAGCAGCCAATCTAACCTCAACACACTAGCGACTCTTCGCACAAATGGATTGTTTAATCCGGGTATATTTGCTAAATGTCCCAGTACTTGTCCTGTTCCACTTGCCGTTCCACTAATCCACCGAACAGCATACTGAGTAACATTTCTGGCGATCGATCGGGCTGCACTAAAGATATTCATGCTGGTATTTCCTGCCTTTGGGCTTGAGCTAGAGGACTTTGAGAATTGAGCAGAATCTTGAATACTTTTTGAGTACAAAGTTTCGATTGAGGTGAGTCCATCAGGTGAAATATGTTATGCAAATATAGCGAGAGCCATACGGGAAACTCATCGTCCTTTAGATAGTTAATGTAGAAAACTCTCTAAGGTTAGAACAAGAGTATCTTACAAGAGGTATGGTCGAATCTGCTGTGCCAAAGTTTGAACATGAGGTTGTTTTAATAAAGAGAGATGGTTTCCTGGTACGTGATGTAACTGGATATTAGTTGCTAATGTATTCCAACCTAAAGTTGAGTTTTGCCCCGTGAAGTCAGAGCCTTCCATCGCTTTGAACAAGGTAATACGCTCAGAGTACTTCTGTGGTATGTATCGATAGGCTGCTTGGCTATTGGCATACACAATTTGCAGCAAGGGTGCGATCGCGGATTCATCTAGTAGCTGTAATTGTGATTCTTCGGGGAGTTGGCGCACAATCGCCGACCACTGCCAGCGAGAGAGCCAGGGCTTCCAGGCGTGAAATCGATTCGTTGCGATCGCCCCATAATCTAGCAAAAACGGCAGTGTAGACCAGAGGGCAGTTCCCAAGAGATACTTCAGAGTTTGATAGAGCGAAGGTTGGAGGTGAGTAGGAGCCGGAGTATCGAGAATTGCTAGCAGGGCAATTTCTTGTCCTGCGTGGATAAGCTGTTGCGCCATCTCGAAGGCGACCAGTCCACCAAACGACCAACCTCCCAGAAAGTAGGGCCCCTGGGACTGGAGAATTTGAATAGCTTGAATATAGTAGGCGGCGATCGCTTCAATTCGGTTTAGGGGTTTGGATTTGCCATCTAGCCCTAAGGGTTGGAGTCCGTAGAAACTGCGATCGTTGCCCAAATGTTGCGCTAGTTCTAAATAGGGAAACACAACGCCAAACATGGGATGCACACAGAAAAAAGGCTGCTTATTTCCGCCCAAAGTTAAGGGTACCAGGGGCGACCTAGAGCCTGTGCCCAATTCATTGGAGGCAACAATCTGAGCGTTGGCTAGTGATTTTGGAGCAGACAGATCTTGAATAACTTGAGGATTACTGGTGGATAATGTCGATCGTTTGTGGCGGTAAACCGATCGATCAAGTGAAACAAGTGGGGGAGCTTGCAAGGTTAAGGGCGTGTTGCGTAGGGTATCAATGAGGGGCGATAGTTGGGCGATCGTGGGAGCTTCAAACACATTCTTCAGAGGAAGTTCTAGTCCAAAAGCATCTCGTACACGAGAGGTCATCTGTGTCGCCAGTAAGGAATGTCCACCCATCTCAAAAAAGTTATCATTCATGTTCACTTGCTTGATCTGTAAGAGTTCTTTCCAGATATCAGTAAGTGTTAATTCTGTTAGGGTTGAAGGTGCGATCGCTAGACTGGGTGAGTGAGCTAAACTCTGCTTAAATGACGAAAGTATGCGGCGATCGACTTTGCCACTGACAGTTAAGGGAAGATTTTCTAACGGTAAAAAATCGGAAGGTATCATGTAGCTGGGTAAGGTTTTCCCTAAGTGTTGACCCAGTGCGGGAACGAGTTGACGAGCAAATTGAGAAAGCAATGGCTCGTTCGTGTAATGATTCCCATCTAGACAGAGTTGCTGAACTGACAAAGCAGCAGATGCATCAACGCCATGCCGGATCAACAACACATCATAGTCGCCTGTATAAGCGTCGCCTGTATAAGCGTTGCCTGCATTGGTTTGAGTTGACCAAGTAATTTCTACAGCGTAGGGTAACACTGTTTCTAAATCCCACCACTCTTGAGGAGCGATCGCCATTTCAACGTCATTCTCTAATCTATCTCGCATTCGTCCAACGGTTTTTGGAGCATTGCCATTCAATAACCAAGTTGCAGCTTTAACAGCGTTATTGACCCGACTATTGGTGACGCTAGTAATTATCAATATTTCGGGTTCAGTTGCAAGCAGATTCTTTTTAACGGTTTCGACAGTAATTGGATTAAGTTTCCAGCTATGTTTTTGAATTAAGTCGGATGAGCTTGATCCAGGTTGATTAATGCTTGTTAATTGATCTTCTATGTGCAGTAAAACATTGTAGCGAAACTGTGTCATTTCATTTTGACTATGCCCGCGTGAAAGCCGGATCTGCACCTGTCGAATTTGGGGAAATTTATGGCGCAGGGCATGGAAGAAAGCTGGATCGATCGCCAGTTCCGATTCTTCAAACAGCGATCGTTCTACCTGTTGCCGCAGTTGATTTCGTTCCACACTGGCATCTGCTTGACAGAATTGCACCCAGGTATGAAAAGCCCTTAATAAAGGTAGACTTCGCACATCGCCAAGAAACAAAACGCCACCCGGAGCCACTGTCTTTATTGCTCCTTCTATCACCTGCATCAAGTAATCCTGGCTTGGAAAATACTGCACGACTGAGTTCAAAATGACTACATCAAACGCTGCTGTTTCCATGTCCTCAGGAACAATGCCCTCAAAATCAGTTGCCATCCGGTGAAATAATTTAACTTGAGAAAGATTAAGTGACTCTAATTGCTGCTGAATAGACTCCAAAGCAGCCTCAGAAAAATCTGTGCCCCAATACTCATCGCAATGAGACGCAATTTGAAAGAGTAGTAACCCAGAACCGCAGCCAATTTCTAGCACCCGTTTAGGTTGAAGCGCAAGAATTTGCTGAACGCGATCGCTGACCCACTCTTGCATTTGTTCTAGGGGAATCGGGTTGCCCGTATAGCTGCTGTTCCAGCCCGTGATATTGAATTGAGGATTGGGGATAAAAGATTGATAGGTTTGATTATAGAGGGTTTGCCAGTGTTGAATGTGTTGAGTTTGAAGCGATCGTAACTGGGTTTGTTGAAAATGTTGGCGGTCGAGGCTGAAGTAAGCGCTCAGACGGGTTTCACTAGATTCCCCAGAGGCAACTACTACCGCATCTTGAATGGCAGGATGGTGTTGTAATGTCGCTTCAATTTCGCCTAATTCAACCCGGAAACCTCGAAGTTTAATTTGGTTATCAACTCGTCCCAAAAACTCGATCGTTCCATCCGCTTGAAAGAGGGCGCGATCGCTAGTCTTGTAGAGCGCTAATCGCTTAGTTGTAATAAACCGTTCTGCCGTCAATCCTGGACGATTGAGATAGCCGCGAGCAAGTCCTGCACCACCGATGTATAACTCCCCTGGAATGCCTATCGGAACGGGATTCAAATGGGTATCTAGAATATAGATCTGGGTGTTAAGAATAGGACGACCAATTTTGAGAGGATGATCGCCTGGATAAAGTTTCGCAATGGTTGCCCAGATGGTTGTCTCTGTCGGACCGTAGGCATTGAAAAAGTGACGATTTACTGCCCAGCGATCGACCACTTGACTAGAGCAAGCTTCTCCACCCGTAATCAGTACTTGCAGGGCAGGGAGTTCCGCAGACGGTAAGACAGCCAGGACTGCTGGAGTCAGCAAAGCATGGGTAATGGCGTTGTCTTCTAAAAATTGCACCAATGCTATTCCTGGCATCTGGGCAGGCTTAGGAGGAAGATATAACGTGCCACCAGAACCTAATGCTAAGGCAATTTCAAAAATAGAGGCATCAAAACTTAGAGAACTGAATTGAAGGATCCGACTGCTGCGAGACAAATGAAAGACTTGCCGCTGTGCTTCAACCACGTTACACAAACCCTTGTGCTGTGCAAGAACTCCTTTGGGTATGCCTGTCGAACCAGAAGTGTAGATCACATAAGCTAGATGCTCGGGGGTTGAAGAAACTCCCTTATCAAGTCCTAAGTTTAGCGGTAAGGGCTGATCTAAACAAACTGTTGTCGCTTGCGATTCAGGTAAAGATTTGACTAACCAAGATTGCGTCAGCAGAATTGAAACCTGGGTATCAGTCAGCATAAAGTGAAGCCGATCGCTGGGATAACTAGGGTCGATCGGCACATAAGCTCCTCCAGCTTTAAGGATTCCTAAGATTCCAATTACCATATCCGCAGACCGATCGACACATAGCCCCACGAGGGTATCTGCCTGAACTCCCATCTGGATCGGGATTTGTGCTAGATCGTTAGCGTGTTGATTCAGTTCTCCGTAGGTAAGCGATCTATGTTCCGATATGAGGGCGATCGCTTTTGGGTCATGTTCCACCTGTGCTTCAAAAATGTGATGAAAACAATGGTCATTGGTTTGTTCCGAATCAGTCTGATTCCATTCAACAAAAACCTGTTGATGCTCTGTAGCGGTGAGTAGAGGCAAGTCTGACAATGACGCATCGGGATCAGAAACAATACCTTCTAGTAAGGTTTGAAAATGTCCGGCTAAACGGCTAATTCTGTCGCGATCGAACAAGTCTGTGCTATAGGAAATGAAGCCGCTTAAACCTTCCGGAGATTGCCATAAGCTCCGCAGTCCATGAGCCGATTCCCACAGGTGAACCTCTAGATCAAATCGAATGCTGCCTGATCTCAAAGGTGCGGGTTCCAACATCAACCCTGGTAATTCTAGCGGCTGCATCGGAGCATTTTGCAGTGCAAAAGCAACTTGAAATAAAGGATTGCGACTGAGATCGCGATCGGGATCGAGTTCTTCTACTAATTTCTCAAACGGTAAGTCTTGATGTTCATAAGCTTCTAAGGTCGTTTCCCGCACCTGTTCCAAAAACGTACGAAAGTTAGGATTGCCCGATAGATTCGATCGCATCACTAGGCTATTCACAAAAAATCCAATTAGCCCTTCTAATTCGCTGCGATGACGATTAGCAATTGGGGAACCGATCGCAATATCTTCCTGTCCTGTGTAGCGATATAGCAATGTTTGAAAGGCTGCCAATAGAGTCATAAACAAGGAGACTCCTGACTGCTGACTAAACGCTTCTAACGCCTGAGTTAGCGTAGGAGAAAACTGTAATGGATAGGTTGCACCTCGATAGGTCTGAACTAATGGATGAGGGCGATCGCTGGGTAGATGTAGTACTTGTAAATCTTGTAACTTGCTGCGCCAATAAATCAGTTGTTTTTCTAAAATATCTCCCTGCATTTCATTGCGCTGCCAGCAGGTAAAATCGCTATATTGAATGGGCAAGGGTGGTAATATAGGGATGCGTCCTTCAACAAATGCTGTGTAGAAAAAAGATAGCTCTCGAATTAAAACTCCTAATGACCAACCATCAGCAACAATATGATGCAGGGTCAGCAACAGAACTGCCTCAATGGGAGTAAACTGTAGCAGCGTTACTCGTAAGAGAGAATCGGTAGTTAAATTGAACGGATGCTGGGCTTCAGTCGTTGCGAGTTGTTGACTGATGCGTTCTCGATCGCTTGCAGTAACCGTTTGTAAATTGACAACCGATAACTCAAATTTAGTGTCGGGTGAAACTACCTGAACAGGCTGTCCATCAAGTATTGTAAACGTTGTCCTAAGGGCAGCATGACGATTCACAATTTCATAAAACGATCGCTCTAACGCAGTTCTATTTAGCGTTCCTGTTAAGCGAATGGCGGCAGGCACATTATAAAACGGATTGTTGGGTGTGAGTTGATATAAAAACCATAATCGCTGCTGAGCGAAAGACAGGGGAAACAGCATTCCCTGAGTAGCAGGCTGATTCGTTATAGAAGGCTGAATCGATTGCGATCGCTGTTGGTTTAGATAGAAGATGATTTCGGCTTTGCGCTCGGCTAATTCTTGTCGCAAAGCAGGGGTTAGAGTTCCTTCTGGGGCAGTACAGCGCAAGCGCATCTCGTCAAAGGGATTGAAATCGCTCTCAATAAATACCTGTACATCCAGGCTTTTAAGGTGAGAAATTAATTCAGCGATCGTCCAGTTTGTCATAGCTCTATTTCTTCCCGTCGTTGCGAACCCAATTTTTCTTGAAGATTTCTATCTGGCTGAATTTTCCACTTTAAAGCCTCAATCTTTAATGCTAGTTCTGCGATCGTGGGAGTTTCAAATAAACTGCGCAGCGGCAATTCTACCTGAAAGCGATCGCGGATACGGGAAACCAGTTGAGTTGCCAACAGAGAGTGTCCACCCATATCAAAAAAACTATCGTGAACGCCTACTTGTTTGCGTCCCAGGAGTTGAGTCCAGAGTTCAGTTAGGGAGGATTCTAGCGAAGTTGTTGGAGTTGCTAAACCTTTTTCCTGGGGCACATGAGGCACAATGAGGTGAGGATGTGGCAACGCTTTCTGATCTATTTTGCCATTGGCAGTAAGAGGAAGAGTATCCATTACAACAAATGCAGTCGGCATCATGTAGACAGGTAGTTTTGCTTTGAGAAATGATTGTAGATCACGCTCTGTTAGTATTTCTGAAGCTTTGGGTACAACGTAGGCAAGCAACTGGCGATCGTCATCTAACTCTCTTACAATTACCACTGCTGTTTGTACCCTGGGATGTTGAGTGAGAACCCTCTCGACCTCACCCAGTTCTACCCGAAATCCTCGAATTTTAATTTGATGGTCTGTTCGTCCTAAAAACTCAAGATTGTCATCAGAACGGTAAAGCGCGCGATCGCCTGTCCTATAGAGTAATGAAAATTGGGTATGAACAAACCGTTCTGCTGTTAATTGAGGACGATTTAAATATCCCTGAGCGAGTCCAGCACCACCTAAATAAATTTCGCCTTTGACCCCTGCGGGAACCGGATGCAGATTTTCATCTAGCAGATAAACTTGGGTATTGGTAATTGCTTGACCGATCGGAATGGTTGTAGCGTTCTGTGGAACCTGTTCTACTTCATACCAGGTAGAAAACGTTGTATTTTCAGTTGGCCCATACACATGAATGAGATGTTGCGGTTTACCTTGGTGAAGCACCGATCGCACCCGATCAACACTCACAATCTCGCCCCCAAACAAGAGATATTTAAGGGATTGAAAGGCACTGGGAACTTGACTTACCGTTTGATTAAATAACGCCGTTGTGAGAAATAATATACTAATTTGCTGCTGCTGTAATTCTGCAACAAAATCAGGAGGCGAAAGCGTAGTTTCTCGCTCGACTCCAATCAATTGTGCGCCATTAAGTAACGCACCCCAAATTTCAAAGGTTGCTGCATCAAAAGCAAGGGTCGCGACCTGTGCCACCCGATCACCAGGTTCTATCTGGACATAGTTGGTTTCACACACCAGTCGAGTTACGGCTCGATGCGGCACCATAACTCCTTTAGGCGTTCCAGTTGAGCCAGAGGTATACATAATATATGCTAATTGCTCAGGCGTACAAGCAGGAGGTAGATTCTCGTCCGATTCTTGAGCGATCGCATCCCATTCTTGTTCTAAACAGATGAGCCTTGCTTGATCAGTTTGAAGTGAATTTATCCAATCTACTTGCGTTAAAATCACTGTAATTTCAGCATCTTTCACTATAAACTGGAGTCGTTCCGGAGGATAGCTAAAATCAAGAAAAACATAAGCACCACCTGCTTTAACAACCGCTAACATTGCCGCGATCGCTTCCACACTTCGCTCTAGGTAAATTCCGATAGGCTTATTAGAGTAAGCTCCTAGCCGTTGCAAATACCGTGCCAGTTGGTTACTGCCCTGATTTAGTGACTGATAGGTAAATTGTTGATCGCCAAACTTAACCGCGATCGCCGTGGGGGTTTGCTTAACCTGTGCTTCAAATTGTTGATGAATACAACTGGTTGCAGAATCAACAACCGAACTACCCTGCCACTGCTGTAACAATGCCTGTTGTTCTCTAGACGTTAACAAGGGTAGGGCAGAAAGATGACTATTGGGATTTACCACAATTTCTTCTAGCAATACCTGAAAATGATGCCCCACAGAAGCGATCGTTGCGGGGTCAAAAACCTCAGTGTTATAAACCATCACGCCGCGTAGTCCGTCCGATTGCTGCCAGCCTTTTCCCCACAGATTCCTAAAGTTATCTGTGCATTTCCACAGATAGATTTCTAGAGCAAAACGCGCAGTCTTGGTCTGCAACTCTACTGGATTTAGAACTAATCCGGGTAATATCAGTTGCTCCATCGGTGTATTTTGCAATGCGAAAACAACCTGAAATAGCGGATTTTGACCCAAGCTACGAATCGGTTGTAATTCTTCTACCAGCTTTTCAAAGGGCAGGTCTTGGTGAGCATACGCCGCCAAAGTGACATCCCGAACCCGGTCTAACAACTCGCGAAAGGTGGGATCGCCTGCTAAGTTAGTCCGCAATACCAGGCTATTGACCAAAAACCCAATTAGCCCCTCTAGCTCACTGCGATGACGGTTAGCAATAGGAGAGCCGATCGCCATGTCTGTCTGTCCAGTGTAACGATGCAGTAACGTCTGAAATGCCGCTAGCAGGGTCATAAACAGCGTCACGCCAGCTTGCTGGCTTAATGCTTCCAGGGCATCTAGTAGTTGCTGCGGCATCTCTAACAATTGGCTAGCACCGCGATGTCCTTGTTCTGAAGAATACGCTAGTGAACGAGATATAGCACCAGGCAACTCTAAAACAGGAACGTCCTTTAACTGCTGTTTCCAATAACGTATTTGAGAGTTTAGTACTTCTCCCTGCAACCATTCTCGCTGCCAGTAAGCAAAGTCGGCGTATTGAACTGGTAATTCTGGTAACACAGCCGCTCTGTTTTCAACTGCTGCTGCATAGAGTTCACTCAATTCTCGGATTAAGACACCGCTTGACCATTCATCAAAGACAATATGATGTAGGGTCATTAGTAAGAGGTGTTCAGTGTCATGGAGTTGCCATAAGTGGACTCGAAACAGCAGTTCTTTGTCTAGGTGAAAAGGTCGCTGAATCTCCTGCCAAATTTGTCTAAGCGCAGTATCTTCACGAGAACTAACGGCTAATGTTCGTAAGTCAGTCCATCCCACTGGCAAGAGTGATTGATGAGCAACTACTTGAACTAACTGTCCTTCCATAACATTAAAGGTTGTTCGGAGGACTTCATGACGATGAACGATCGCCTGAATACTTTGATTAAGCTGCGATCGCTTTAGCAGACCTGTAAGTCGAAATATAAGCGGAATAACATACAGAGAGTCTTTAGACAATTGTTCAATAAACCACAATCGCTGTTGCGCAAATGAAGTTGGAAAGATAAAGATATCTTCCTGGTCTTGCTTTGGCTCTGTCTTGCCTAAAATCATTGTCACCTATATTTTTTCGACCTCACCTTGTTATAAGAGGAAAAGTGACTTAAGGATTATGCTCTAAGATAGATTTTGAGGAGGGATAAGAAAGGCTTTTTACTACGTTTTACTAGACTATGGTTAAACCCTCTAGCATTAGCAAGCAAAGTAGAGATCCAAAGCAAGCAAAGTAGAGATCCAAAGCAAGCAAAGTAGAGATCCAGCTTGGCTGTTGCATAAGCTCCTAAGGCAACTATTTCTAAGTCCATAGAGAATCTAACTGATTAGAGAAATCGATCTGTCTATAGACATATTTTTTCCGATAACAGTTCTAAAGTTTCTTCCGATTGGGAGGTCTTCTGTTTACACAAAATCTGTCTAAAGTTATGTATAAGCGATCGCCATTTCTGTTTATTAACCTTGTTAACTAGGTTTTAATAATGTTCTATACGAAGTATAAGGGCGATTGAGTCACCCAGTAGGCTGCATTGACTACTGTGAGGCAGAGACTTTCCTGGAGCTTTCAGTTATGGACAGAGACTAGCTCTCAGTACCCTATGTAGCGATCGGTTAACATTTGTTGTAAAAGATTTTTGGCAGATAGTTTGCTCTGTAGATTTTCCGATCGCGAAATAATTGTTACAGTTAGTTACAGTTATGGGATATGAATTTGTAACCTCTCTCTTCTTGCCGTTATCCACTTTGCATACTGCACCAGACTCTTATGGTTTCTCATGTTCCATTACTCGCCTCTTTGCGGTTTAAGTCCTTGCGGGCGACCGAGCCATCGAGTCTAGCTTGGCTATTGCGCTGGGGAATGCTAACTACCTCTGTGGTCACGCTTTCAGGCTGTGGCTTTTTGCCTAAAGGGGCGGCTGATGCCCAAACTCGTCCCCCTGGCTCGGCTCAGGGTCAAGAGACAGCGGCTGTTGATGTGGCGATCGCGGCTACAGCACCTCTAGAATCAGCCCGAGAGTATACAGGTAGCACTCAGCCTCTACAAGAAGTTGCGCTTCGTGCCCAAGCAGAAGGTCAGCTACGACAGCTAAATGTGGACGTGGGCGATCGCGTGCAGCGGGGGCAAACGTTGGCTCAAATTGATGATTCTCTCTTAGATGCGGCGACAACTGAAGCAGAGGCAGAATTAGCATCGCGGCGTTCAGAAATTAGCCAACTTCAAGCACAAGTCAGTGATGCGGAAACGCAGGTGGAACAGGCTCGTCTTCAACTTCAGCAAGCCGAATCCGATGCAGCCCGTTTTACCAAGCTAGCGAGAGACGGTGCCATCGCTCAGCAGCAAGCAGAGCAAGCCCGCACAGAAGCAAAAACGGCTGCACAAATTTTGCAGTCGTCGCAAGAAAAAGTTCGTAGCCAGGAGCAAGCGATCGTGGCTGCAAACGGTCGAATTGCGGCTCAGCAAGCAGTTATTGCTCAGCGGCAAGAGCAGCGATCGTATGCAGTATTGACGGCTCCCATTGGCGGCGCAGTCCTCACGCGATCGACTGAGCAGGGCAATTTACTTCAAGTGGGCGATGAGGTAGTGAGGATCGGAGACTTCAGTCAAGCCAAGGTGACGGTACAAGTTTCGGAACTTGATTTGGCAAATGTTGAGGTGGGCAGAACTGCTAAAGTGCGGCTGGATGCTTTTCCCAATCAGCAGTTTGCAGGCAGAATAACGCGAGTTTCACCGGCTGCCAATCCAACCTCCCGCCTGGTTCCGGTTGAAGTGACGATTCCTAACCCAACGGGTAAAGTTGGTAGCGGATTACTTGCCCGAGTCAGCTTCACGCAAACTAGTCTCGATCGGGTAGTTGTACCGCTTGCAGCTTTGCAGGACGATCGGACAAATGCCAGACAGTCAGGGGCAAGTACAGGAGCACAATCTAGCAATTCAGCCAATAATCAAGCAAGGGCTGAAGCACAACCTAAAAACACAGAAGGGACGCTGTTTGTTGTGACAGGTGAGGGTGAACAGGCAAAAGTGACCGCTCGATCAGTAGCGCTCGGTGAACAACTTGATGGTAAAGTCCAAATTCTCTCGGGTCTAAATTCAGGAGAACGATTCGTATCGCGCACCAGTAAGCCACTCAAAGACGGTGACTCGGTGCGTTTGAGTATTTTGTCAAATTAATAAAATCTTATTTGCGCTTTGTCTTCCAATGCCTAGCAATCACGCCTAGCCCACTGTAACGCCTAGCACACTGTAACGCCTAGCACACCAGAACGCCTAGCCCACTGTAACGCCTAGCACATCCTTATTCTCTGCCCTTTATCCTTACTGCATTTAGCCATCATGCAAAACCCTTCCTCGTCTGGTTTCAGCCTGAGTACGCTTTCGATCCGACAGCACATCGGGACATTGATGCTGACTCTAACCGTCATGATTGTCGGGGTCTTTTTCATGAGTCAACTGCCTGTCGATCTGTTACCTTCTGTGACCTATCCTCGCATTGGGGTGCGCCTAGATGCCCCAGGGATTTCGCCAGAAGTCGCGATCGATGAAATTACCCGACCTTTGGAAGAAGCCCTCTCTACGACCGATGGAGTAGTTCAAGTTTATTCGCAAACGCGAGAAGGACAAGTCAGCTTAGATCTATACTTCAATCCTGGCAGCAACGTAGAGCAGGCGCTCAATGATGCGACGGCAGCATTTAACCGTAACCGTGGCCGACTCCCCGACACGATCGAAGAACCCCGCCTGTTTAAAGCAGACCCGTCGCAGCTACCCGTTTATGAAATGGCGCTCACGTCGCCTTCGTTGCGCGATGTTGACTTACGCGTGTTTGCTGATGAAGAATTATCTCGTGAACTCAACATCGTGGCGGGCGTTGCGTCAGCGGATGTTTCGGGCGGCGTACAGGAGGAAGTTCGCGTCAACATTGACCTAAATCGTCTGCAAGCTCTAGGCATTGGGCTAACTGATGTGCTGGATGAGTTGGAGCAGCGCAATCAAGATGTCTCTGGTGGACGCATTCGGGGCGATTATTCAGAACCCTTAACGCGGGCAGTGGGACGCTTCCAGGATGCAGACGAGATTCAAAATTTATCCTTTGCAGTAGGAGGAAGCGGAAGTAGCGCTTCGCAATCAACCCTTAGTGAGCAGACTAATTCAACTCAAAACTCAACCCTCAGTACTCAAAATTCTTCACCTCAACAGGTGTATCTGCGTGATTTTGCTGATGTAATTGATGGCACTGAAGACGAGCGAGTACTGGTCAACCTGAATCGGCAGAAAGCAGTCAAACTTAGCGTGCAGAAGCAGCCCGATGCCAATACAGTATCGGTAGTGGATGGGGTCAAGCAACGCTTAGAAGAGTTGCGTCAATCGGGGCTGATTCCAGCCGACATGATCATTACACCTACATTGGATGAGTCGAAGTTTATCCGCAATTCACTGGCAAATGTGATCACATCGGGTCTATCTGGTTCTGTGCTGGCAGCGATCGCCGTCTTCATCTTTTTAGGATCACTTCGGCAGACGTTCATTATTGCGCTGACGATTCCGCTGTGTATATTGGCGGCGGCGATCGCCATGAAGTTCTCTGGCTTCTCGCTCAACATTTTTAGCTTGGGTGGCTTGGCAATCACTGTCGGACAAGCCGTTGACACCTCAATTGTAATTCTCGAAAACGTCAGCAGAAGAGTAGAAATGCTCAAGCTCGATCGCCAAGCCACTCTTGCGGAGAATCACAGCCTTGATGGTAACAACAATAACGGCAATCACAACAGCAACGGTAATCACAACGGTAACGGGAGTCACAACGGTAAAGGACACAACACTTACGCTCGTACCCTAATCGCAACCGTTGAGGAAAGTAGTCGTGAGGTTGAATCGTCACTTGTGGCTTCGACCGCTACTAACCTAGTCGCGGTAGTACCCTTTATTCTTGTAGGCGGCTTCATCTCGTTGCTGTTTAACGAACTCATTTTGACAATTTGCTTTGCGGTTGTCGCTTCACTCGTTGTCGCTCTGACCGTTGTGCCAATGTTGGCGGCTCGACTCTTTGCGATTGAGTGGTCGAGCGGTCTCCATCGGCTGTGGTTTCTACGGGCGTTTAACCAACGGTTGGACGGTGCCACCCGATCGTATGGCAATACGCTGGCAAAGTTGATCCGTCGTCCGGCGATCGTCGTTGTGACGACGTTCGTTATTTTAGGCGGCAGCGGTGTCATGATGGCAGGTCAGATTCCGCAAGAAATTTTACCGCGCATCAGTACCGGGCAGGCGAATGTTAATGTCCAGTTTCCGCCTGGTACCTCGCTGGAAACCAATCGGCGCGTGATGGCAGCGGTTGACGATGTGCTTTTAAGACAGCCGGAGACAGATTATGTTTTCACTACAGCAGGCGGTTCGCTGTTTGGCAGTTCGGTGTCGGCGAACCCATCGCGCAGTTCAGGCAGTGTGACGCTGAAAGCAGGTAGCGATGTTGTGGACTTTAGGGAAAGAGTAACGCAAGAAATGAACCAGCTTAACCTTGCAGGTATTCGGGTACGGGTTTCGGCAGGTTCAGTGCGTGGGTTAACTTTGAACAACTCACCTTTACGGGGCGCTGAAGTAGACGTGGTGCTTCAGGGAGAAGACACGGAAGGGTTACGGCAGGCAGGTCGGCAAGTACTAGCAGCGCTAGATGAACAGGTGACCCTCTCTGCGTTTCGTCCGGATGCAGACGATCGCCAACCTGAAGTGCAAATTCGTCCTGACTGGGAGCGCGCCAATGCTCTTGGCTTAACAACTCAGGCGATCGGTAGCACCATTCAAACGGCGATCGAAGGCTCTGTGCCTACTCAATTACAGCGCAATGAGCGTCTGGTGGATGTGCGAGTACAGCTCAATCAAGCGTTGCTCAAACAACCCTCACAGTTGGCGCAACTCCCGCTATTTGTCGATAATGGTGCGCTGGTGCGGTTAAGTGACGTTGCAAAAATTGAAGACGGGCAAGCTCCTGGCGAGATTCAGCGGATTAACCAGCGTTCTGTTTTTCTGATTGCAGGCAACCTCAACAAAGGGGCTAGTTTGGGCGCTGCGCTGGAGGAAGTGCAGCAAATTGTCGCCACGCTAGATTTGCCGGATGGCGTGACGGTTTTGCCCAGCTATGCTGGGCAAACAAACAAAGAGCTTCAAGGTGCTTTGGTTGGGTTAGGTAGCTTGGCAGCTTTCTTAGTCTTTGTTGTCATGGCAGTGCAGTATAACTCTCTGGTTGATCCCTTGGTCATTATCTTGACCGTTCCGTTAGCGTTAGCGGGGGGTATCTTTGGGTTGTTCGTGACACAAACCGCGATCGGTATTACTGTTGTTGTTGGTGCAGTGCTGCTAGTTGGGATCGTCGTTAACAATGCCATCATCATGGTGGAGACGGCAAACCAAATTCGAGAGGAAGAGAGACTCGATCGTGCTGCTGCGATTATGAAAGCTGCTCCTCAACGCTTGCGCCCTATTTTGATGACGACTATTACCACTGTCTTAGGGCTGTTTCCTCTGGCGCTAGGCATTGGCGAAGGTTCAGAATTTTTACAGCCCTTAGGGATTGTGGTGTTCTCCGGTTTAACTCTGGCAACTTTACTAACGTTGTTTATCATTCCTTGCTTCTACATTCTGCTCCACAGCATTTTCAAGCGGGATATCGGAATTGGGCAGCTAGTTAATCGGACGCGATCGCTGGTAATGTCGGGGCGGAAGTCGTAACCCGATCGTGGTTTCTACCCATTCCCAATGCTACGCTGCACCATTTTGCTTGTCGGCATCAAGAAGTTGGCGTTACTGAATGAAAGTATGAAAATCTGGTTTCCTGCGAGAGCAGGAAACGAGTTAGGAGTTAGGTAGTCGGCAACGTAGCAACATAGACCTCTCCCCAACCCCTCTCCTTCAGGAGAGGGGCTTTGAATCGACGCATACTTTTATTTAGCAACGCCCATTTTCTTTATCAATAATGAAGCTGCCCTACTCCTAACCTGCTAAAAAGGGGTTTAAGCCATAAAAAGCACATCCAATTAGCGCTCACGAGCGTACTAATTTTGTTCGAGTTCGTTCAAGTCTTAGGTGATTAGGAGGAAGAGTCATGCTCTTGTTCCTTAAGCTAACCCGCTCCAGACAATGGAATAAGGTTTGCGAACTATTCTGCTGACGTTCTGCACCCATAAACACGAGTACTGCTTACGCTTTGATTTAAGCTCTCTAAAGCAGCTTCCCCGCCAGCCCTTCAGCAACAATTTCTATAACGATTTTATAAAGACACAGTAATATTACTGGCATTGGATTGATACTAGAAAGCCTAAAGTTTGATTTTTTGGATCTAAGGCTACTGTTCCCAATTTGTTTAGGATGATGTAATGGAGTTTGGAAGATGTCGTCTCAATCACCAGACTATTGGCTAGGGCGATCGCTAGGTGAGCGCGATCGTTATCGTCTTGACAGGCGGCTAGGAAGCGGCGGTATGGCAGATGTTTTTCTGGCAACCGACACGCTATTGCAACAGCCAGTTGCCTTGAAGCTACTCCACGAAAAGCTGATACAGGGAGAGTTTAAAGAGCGCTTTGAGCAAGAGGTCGCACTGTGTGCTGCTCTTAAGAGCGATCACATTGTTCAAGTTAGCGATTACGGTGTTACTGCCGAGGGCTACCCATTTTATGTAATGGAGTACTTACAGGGGCAGAACCTGTGCCAACTGCTCAAGCAAGAGAAAAAATTGTCTGTCGATCGCGCCGTTCGGATCATCCTGCAAGTTTGCACGGGCTTACATCTTGCACACCACGGGTTTAACCTGTGCCGTCCGGGTGCAACTTCAAGTGAGCGTGTGACGGTTGTTCATCGTGACCTTAAGCCAGAGAATATCTTTCTAGTGCCGATGGCGCTAGGAGAACTGGTCAAGATTCTGGACTTTGGTATTGCTAAGATTCAGAGCGATCAATTCAGACTCAATGCCACATCTATGTTTCTGGGCACATACCGTTATGCTGCTCCTGAACAGTTTGAAGTCGGCAAAGATTTAGATGAGCGGGCAGATATCTATAGCTTAGGGCTCATTCTTTACGAGATGTTGAGTGGAACAGACCCTTTCGGCTTTGGAGCCACTGTCCACCATATCAGCGGTGGAACTTGGGCTGTTGCGCACGTCTCTCAAAGACTTGTGCCGCTACGTCAGCAGAGAGGATGCAAACACCTATCTCCTGAGCTTGAAGCAGTTGTGAGGCGGTGTCTACACAAAGCACCTCACCAGCGATTTTCATCGGTTAAGGATCTGAGCCTGGCTTTACAGCAGTTTGTTCCTGAAGCAGCCAGAGTTGGTCACTCTTCTGCAAGTTGGCAGCCCGTAGAGAAAGCGTTGACGGTAAGTACCTACTTTAAAACTGCAATGTCCACCTGTAACAACTTATCTACGGGTTTCAAAACTGCTGGTTCAACTCTGTACACAGCCCTACGAACAATTACATCGTCTTCTAAGAATTCTGCTGGTAAAACTTTGCCCGATTCGGCTGAGTTGCTTGATGAATCTGATTTGTTTTCATATAAGGCTGTGCTGGCTGCTGCTGGTGTAGCTGCCTTATTGTTAGGACTCTACTCGTTTCAGTCTGCTACTGAGTCGGTTTCGCAACTGACTAGACAAGAACTGCAACCTGCTCAACCTATCAAGCAGCCAGCGCCAGTTCAAAACTCGGGGTCGTCTATCGTTCGCTCCTTAGTGGGGCATTCGGGTGCAGTTTGGACGATCGCCATGAGTCCTTCAGAAGACTTGCTTGCCAGCGGTAGCTTCGATAGAACCATTAAAATCTGGAATCCAAAAACTGGGACGCTCCTGCGTACCTTATCTGGACATGCTGATGCCGTTAGATCGATCGCCATCAGCCGAGATGGCTCGCTTTTGGCAAGTGGCAGTAGTGACACCACCATTAAAATTTGGAATTTACAAACTGGGCAACTGTTGCGCACTCTCTCAGGGCACAGGGGCGCAATCTGGTCGATTAGCATTAGCCCAGATGGAAAAACCCTGGTGAGCGGTGCCTACGATGGGGATATTAAAACTTGGAATTTACAAACGGGTGAACTGCTTGCCCTGCCAGAGCCTGGCGATTCAGTTTGGTCGGTTGGCATTAGCCCAGATGGAAAAACCCTGGTGAGTGGTGCCTACGATAGGGATATTAAAATTTGGAATCTACAGACTAGAGAACTGCTGCGTACTTTGTCTGACAGTCATTCTGAAGCCGTCAGAGCGATCGCAATTAGTTCAGATGGACAAACTTTAGTGAGTGGTAGCTGGGATAAAACGGTTAAAGTTTGGGATTTGCAAACCGGGCAACGGCTGCATACCCTCTCAGGTCACTTAGATCGGGTGGTGTCTGTTGCAATTAGCCCAACTGCTCAAATCATTGCAAGCGGCAGCACGGATCGAACTATCAAACTCTGGGACTTGAAAACTGGGCAACTGCTACGTACTCTCTCTGGAAATGCTGATTGGGTGCTCTCGCTTGCCTTCGGTGCTGATGGTCAGACGCTTGTCAGTGCTGGTAAAGATCAGACTGTTAAGATCTGGAAGGTGGGTCAATAATTTAGATTAGCAACTTGAAATTTAGATTAGCAACTTGCTTTAACCCTTAGAGGATGTCTGAGAAGTCTAGATTGCTATCCGATCCGCCCCCTAAATCCCCCATCCTGGGGGACTTTGAAGGATCATTAGTTCGGAAGTCCTGCCCCAGAATGGGGGGTTGGGGGGCGAGTGTAAGAATCTTTGATGCTTCTCAGACATCCTTTAGCCTCTTCCCTAGGAGGGCATGGAAATCAGACTTTCATCTTACAATTCAACAACGCCGCGATCGGGGCATTCTCTTAACCTGTAGAAAATAGCGATCGAGACTCTAGACGCATCCAATCAGCAGTGGTGAACGTACTAAAGTTATGTTGGCGCTTGAGTCGTGGCTAATTGGCAAGAGTATTCTGCTTTTATCCTTTTAATTAGCTTGCTAAAGTCAATGATGTAAATATCTGCGAACTGCTTTGCTGACTTCTGCGTTGAGAAAAGGTGAATTCTGTTCACACTTTGATCTAAGATCTCTAGAAGTTGAAATAATTTCTTTCAACAAAAGTTCCTATAGTGATCCTCAAATACACAGTAAGAACGCAGACATTAGGCTAATACTGAAAGGTTTAGAGTTCTAATACTCAAGGTTACTGTTCACAGTTTATTTAGGGTCATGTAGTTTTGGTCAAGCACATTTTCCGAACATGCATCATGCATCCTGAACAATCTGGTTACAGCCGGGAATCTTTACTGAACCAGACAGATGCAGAGGTATACCTTGCTTTAAAGGCAGGTCATGCTGCTGCCCTTGGCATTCTTTACGATCGCCACGCTGGATTGGTTTATAGTTTAGCGCTCAAAGTCTTGAGCCACTCTCAAGAAGCAGAAGACTTAACCCAAGATATTTTTATGAACCTGTCTAAATCAACTGCCTATGAACCAAGTCGCGGTTCGCTTAGAACTTTTCTTGCTATTTTGACCCGCTCCCGCTCTCGCGATCGCCTTCGTTCCCGCAATACCGCAGCCACATTTTTAGAACGGTGGCGCGTCAACAAAAGCCACGAAATGACAACGAGTTCTCCTTTTGAGCAAATATTCTATGCTGAACAATCTCAAGAAGTTCAGGCTGCACTAGCTCAGCTAACTGAACAAGAACAACAAATTCTGCGATTGGCTTATTACGAGGGGCTGAGTCAATCTGCGATCGCCGATCGCCTGAGTCTACCTCTAGGAACGGTGAAGTCGCGATCGCGTCGGGGGCTGCTTAAACTGCGGCAAACCCTGAAAAACTACACTTGAATTAGATTAGAGCTATTTTCGCCATGATTCGGTCAATGTCTTCAGAACACATACAGCTTCTCATTGCAGGATATATTTTGGGCAACCTCGATGCAGAAGAGGCGGCAGAATTTGAGCAACTGTTGGCAAAAGATCCGGCGATCGCGACTGACTTGGCAGAGATGCAGCAAACATTAGAGTTTTCTTACAACCCAACAGAAGTGCAACCCCCAGATCATCTGCGCACACTTGTTCTTCAAGGTAAGGCTCAACCTGTAGCTCAGCCTGCTCTTAGCTTTTCGACTCGATCGTTTGATTGGAATAAAGCGATCGGTGTAGCGGCAGCGGCCGCAATTGTAATATTAGGCATTAATAATTACCGTCTTTGGAGCACTCTGCAAGCCACTCAGCCAGTTCCCCAACCTTCTCAGCCTGAGCTAAAGAGGCTAACTTACGTGCTGCAAGGCACACAATCGAAGGCTGCTGCCGCTACCATCATTGTGAATCCAAATACTTTAAAGGCTAGTTTGACTGTTCAGAGTTTGCCGCTTTTACCATCTGGAAAAACTTACGTGCTGTGGACGGTGCTCAAACCAGAAGCTCCTTTTACAAAAGATAGCAAGGCAGCTATTCTTACAAAAGTTTTCCAAGTAGATGATCGGGGGAACACTTCTCAGACTATTACTGTACCAGAAGTTTACCGATCGAAAGATTTAGTCGTGAACGTTGCTGTTACCGTTGAAGATGCAGCAATGCCACAGAACCATGTAGGAGATCCTGTCCTTATAGCAAAGTTATAGAAGTTCCTGCTTTATGCCTAGTGCAGGGCGATCGCTCCTTTAAAGGATGTCTGAGAAGTCTAGATTGTTATCCGATCCGCCCCCTAAATCCCCCATTCTGGGGGACTTTGAAGAAGGACTGGTGCGGAAGTCCCCCAGAATGGGGGGTTGGGGGGCGAGTGTAAGAATCCTTGATACTTCTCAAACATCCTCTTAGAGCCAAAAAACTGATCGAGCTTATATATCCGAGAGGATTAAATTGGGTAAATCCTCTCGGGTTGGGTTAAGCAGCCATGTCAAACAGCAGCACTTCGGCATCTTGGGCTGAGTGCAAGGTAATCATTGATTCTTGAGCGATCGCCGCTCCATCGCCAGCCGTCAGAACTTGGTCATTGAGTTGCAGAGTTCCGCGTGCCACCTGCAACCAAGCCACTCGTCCGGGAGCAAATGCATAATCCACAGTTTCACCTTCTGACAAAGTGGCAGCATAGAAATCGACATTTTGGTGAATGGTTATCGATCCATCACGCCCATCACGAGAACCCACAAGCCTCAACTTGCCTTGTTTTTCAGCGATCGCAAAGTTTTTTTGCTCATACCCTGGCTCAATCCCTTTATCCTCAGGCAAAATCCAGATTTGTAGGAAATGCACAGGTTCAGTTTTAGAGGCGTTATATTCGCTATGTCGAATTCCAGTGCCCGCA
Source organism: Timaviella obliquedivisa GSE-PSE-MK23-08B (assembly GCA_019358855.1). NCBI lineage: Bacteria > Bacillati > Cyanobacteriota > Cyanophyceae > Oculatellales > Oculatellaceae > Timaviella > Timaviella obliquedivisa. The sequence continues at coordinate 195,003 of JAHHII010000005.1, forward strand.
GACATCCGCTGTATATCTCCAGGACGAATCACCGACCCAGTGCCAATGCTATCTTTGTGCTCTAATGCGCCTTCAAGAACATAAGAAATGATTTCCATATCTTGATGTCCATGGGTTGGAAACCCTTGCCCTGCAATCACTTTGTCTTCGTTAATGACGCGCAAATCAGCAAAACCCATGTGGTTAGAGTCGTGATATTGACCAAAAGAAAAGGTATGGTGGCTATCAAGCCAACCAAAGTTAGCTGTGCCCCGAGCTTGAGCAGGTCGAATTGTAATCATTTTAGGTTCCTCCTTTTTTCAGTAAGTGACTTGTTTTAGGAACACTCTGATTATGCATTGAATCTAAATGAAAGACAATATTCTTTTTTATGTGCATACTGTCTCTCGATTAGATACAATGCTAGACACATGCCATCCCATACCCAGGGTTTTAGAAACGTGTAATTTACCTAAAATGTGCAAGATAAATGTGCAAGATATTGTTCAAGTCAGCAACATCCAATATCGAATGAGCGATCGCTGTCATGGATAAGTTTGAACAGATGCGTGCCTTTACTCAAGTGGTTGTTTCCGGCGGTTTTGCTGCCGCCGCCCGTCATATGGGACAGTCGCGATCGGCAGTGAATAAGCTTGTGATTGCACTGGAGAACGAACTGGGTGTGCAACTGTTATATCGCAGTACGCGGGTGGTCAATCCTACTGAAACCGGGTTAGCTTTTTACAATCATTGTGTGGAAATTTTGTCTAGCTTGGAAGAAGCAGAGCGATCGGTCATGCAGCTTCAGGTCGAACCTAAAGGTAAATTACGGGTTAATGCTCCTATGACTTTTGGCACAATGTACCTTGCTCCGGCTTTAGCTGAATTCTTAGTGCAATATCCTGACCTCCAGGTGCAACTCACACTCAACGATCGCTTCGTAGACCCTATAGAAGAAGGCTTTGACGTGACGATTCGCATTGCCGAACCGCAACCAAATGCCACTTTATTGGTGCAGCCTTTAGCTCCTGCTCAACGGGTGTTGTGTGCTTCTCCAACCTATTTAGAAACCCATGCAACCTTAACCCATCCCACAGAACTGCGTAACCATTCCTGCTTACATTACGGACAAATGGCGATCGAGAATCGGTGGACGTTGACAGGAGCAGAGGGCGACCATACTGTGATTGTTCAAGGCATGTTGTGCTCGAATAATGGTGAAGTGCTGAGAGAAGCTGCGATCCGGGGATTGGGAATTACTCTTTTACCTCGGTTTATTGTGGAACATTCCCTCCAGAAGGGGGCGTTGCAAATTGTGCTACCCAGTTATCGTCCCGCTGAACTTTCTGTTGATATTCTGTATCCAGTGAATCGCCATTTATCGACTAAAATTCGGCTACTGGTTGGTTTTCTAAAAGAACGCTTTGCACAGTAATTAAGAGGCTCCTTCTAATTGGTTTGAGGCGCGTTCATGCCTACTAGAAATCTCTATCTTCTGTCAAACCAACCATCACCTTCAGCGTTTGCACGTGATAGCGCTGCTATAATCTGCTCTAATAATTGAGCAATTAATTTTGGTTTCCTACCTGCATTAATGCCGTAAGGCTTGCTTAAAAACTTTTCTATCTCTCTGGATGGATTAAACTTTAATCCATCTCTGACGACACTGAAAGAGCAGGTTAAGTTGCTGCTTAATTTCTTTATTAAGTGGTCAGAACTCTAAGAGGTGAAATATGGTATTGGGTAATTCTGATTCAGGCTCTGATTTAGGAGAGAAGGCACTCAGTAAAGTGGTAGAAGTAGGTCTTGCGAGTCAGTTGGACGAAGTAGGAGATATTGAAGTAGATATTCGGACTGATCCTGGAAAACTTGTTCAAGGGAAATTGGATTCTATTAACATCTCGGCTAAGGGGCTAGTCATCAAGCAAGATTTGCGACTTGAGACGCTAGAAGTTAGCACAGATGAGGTTGCGATTAATCCGCTCAGCGCAATCTTTGGCAACATTGAACTTAATCACTCAACAGATGCCGAAGCTAGAATTGTTTTAACTGAGGCAGATATTAATCGTGCTTTTAGCTCAGATTTTATTCAAGAAAAGTTGCAGGGCTTGACAATGAGTATGGAAGGGCATCCTGTAACCGTTGATATTCAGAAAGCGACTATAATGCTGCCTGGTGAGAACAAGTTTGTGATCAGTGCTGACTTTTTGTTAAAAGAGCAAGGTGAAGTAAAAAAACTTTCAGCAACTGCCATTCCTCAAATTCAAGAAAATGGGCAGCAGATCTCTTTGGAAATTTTAGCGGCTGAAGGAAAAGGTTTAACTCTAGAACTAGTGCTTGCTATCTTTAAGCAACTTACAGCTTCATTAGATCTGCGAAATCTAGATATTCCAGGTATGTCTTTCCAGGTGCGCCAATTAGACGCTCAAGAAGGTAGATTGGTCATTGACGCTATGACTCAAATTGAACAGGTTCCTTCTGCTTAAGCTTCGGCAATGCTTAAATTTCCACTGGAAATGACAGGTTTCAAGTGGTGTGGTAGAGGCAGTAACACAAATTATTCTTCGTTACGGGTAGTTGTTTACACTGACTTGTGGGGCGTTGGACGAGCCGAGATTAGTCTTGGGAATTTAGTTAGTAATTTATCTAGTGCGATTGAACTGACAGTTTTGAGGCTGTCTGAGCAGGTTGTGAGGACGATCGCAACCCAACGTCCGGGTGCTGCAAGATAATCAGGCTCAACCATAGCTATAAGAGGTTGTCTGAGAAGTCTAGATTGCTATCCGATCCGCCCCCTAAATCCCCCATTCTGAGGGACTTTGAAGGAGGACTGGTTCGGAAGTCCCTCAGAATGGGGGGTTGGGGGGCGAGTGTAAGAATCTTTGATACTTCTCAGACATCCTCTAAAGCAAATGCTAGAGTTTGAAGATGCTTCTAAGTGGCTAAACTCAAATAAATGTAAGATGCTGTCTAGATTCAACAGCTGTTCAGAATGGTCTATCTTTGTTTGACTTAAGTCGTTCTACCGACTCACTTAAAAGTAGTTGTAATATGTATAACATTGCGAATTCAGTAGTGCTTAGGAAGTTAATATCTACCCATTATGGGCATCCTACATTCAGTAATTAGTAGATTTTTTCTTTTCTGCAATGAAAACTCATCGCCCCTGCAAACGTAGGGCATTTCCCTTACAGTTTGTTCTCGTTGTTCCCTTCGTTCTCCAAATTTTTGCAGCTGTTGGTTTAGTCGGTTATTTGTCCTTTAAGAATGGACAGAGAGCGGTTAATGACTTGGCAGAGCAGTTGATGGATCGCACAAGTGACGTTGTTAATGAACACCTGAAATCTTATCTTACAATTCCTCAAGCCCTCAACCAAATTAATGCAGATGCTATCCGTCGTGGAATTCTAGAGGTACGCGATCGGGAACTAGTTGGCAAGTATTTCTGGGATCAGATTCAGGCGTATGACTTAACCTATATTGGCATTGGCTTATCGACAGGGGGAGGAATTGCAGCAGCCCGTTACGACGGTAAGACTATTACTATTGATGATTGGACAACTGAACCCTCTAAAACCAATACCAACTACGCTACAGATACACAAGGTAATCGCACTCAAATTAATGCCACCTGGGATTGGGACAATTTTAGTGAACCCTGGTATACCGAGCCTATTGCTGCGGGTAAACCGATTTGGGCAAAGATTCAGACTTCAAATCTTCCAACGGGGCCTTACATTGCTGCCTCTGCCAGTCGTCCTATCTATAATTCGCAAAACCAATTGTTAGGAATGATTGCAGTCGATATCCACCTGCTAAAACTTAGTAATTTCTTACGGAATTTGAATATTAGTCAGGCTGGAGAGATCTTTGTTGTAGAGCGGGATGGTACCCTGATCGCTAACTCTAGCATAGAGAAGCCCTTTACAATCAGTAGCGAGAAAGTTCAGCGATTGAGGGCAACCAACAGTTCTAATCCCACGATTCAGACGATCGCCAAACATCTTCAAGCGTCTAAGGGGCTTCAATCCATTGCTCAAGATACCGACTTTCAGCTTAAAGTGCAGGATGAAAGAAATTTCGTTAATGTTGTACCTTGGCGAGATCAGTATGGCTTAGACTGGCTTGTAGTCGTAAGTGTGCCAGAAACCACATTCATGGCACAGATTAATGCCAATACGCATACCACAATCGCACTTTGTTTCAGTGCATTAGTGGTTTCCTCGCTTATTGGTGTGTTTACATCTCGTTGGATTGCGCGTCCAATTCTTCGCCTAAATAGGGCAAGCGAGTCAATAGCGTCTGGCAACTTAGATCAGATGGTAGAGACGAGCGATATTCAAGAATTCAACACGCTGTCCCACTCCTTTAACCACATGGCAGGTCAAATGCGCGGCTCGTTTGCTGCATTAGAGAAAAGTAACGAAGAATTGGAAGACCGAGTAGAAGAACGCACAGCCGAACTTAAAAACACACTGGAGGAATTACAGCGGACTCAATCTCAAGTGATTCAGAGCGAAAAAATGTCGAGTTTGGGACAGCTTGTTGCAGGAGTTGCCCACGAGATTAATAATCCGGTCAACTTTATTCACGGTAACCTAATCTATGTCCAGGAGTACATTGAGAGTTTATTAGGATTTGTGCAGTTACAGCAGCAGTATGATCTTAATCCTGCTCCTGAAATTCAAGTGGCGGCTGAGGATATCGACCTAGAGTTTTTGCAGAAAGACCTACCGAAAATGTTGGCTTCTATGAAGCTAGGAACCGATCGCATTCGCCAAATTGTGCTGTCGTTGCGAAGCTTCTCCCGTATGGATGAAGCTGAATTTAAGGCAGCTGATATTCATGAAGGGATTGACAGCACCCTAATGATTTTGCAACATCGCCTCAAAGCTAGATCCGAACGACCAGAAATTGAAATCGTTAAGGATTACGCTGCCCTACCCCTTGTAGAATGTTATCCTGGACAGCTTAACCAAGTATTTATGAATATTTTGGTGAACGCTATTGATGCGATCGAAGAGAGCAATGCTAATTGCACCTATCAGAAGATTAAAGAGCATCCTAATCGAATTACAATTCGCACGTCGATTGTAGAGACTGCATGGGTAGAAATGGCGATCGTTGATAACGGAGTTGGGATTCCTAAAGAGGTTCAGTCACGAATATTTGATCCCTTTTTTACAACTAAATCGATCGGAAAAGGCACCGGAATGGGAATGTCCATTAGCTACCAAATTATTACAGAAAGACATGGTGGCAAATTAGAGTGCTTCTCAACGCCCGGTAAAGGAAGTGAGTTCATTATTTGGATTCCTCTCCAACAACGGGCTAGGTCAGCAGTTTAATAAGAGGCTGGTTGTCAGCAAATATTTGAGTTATTTCCTAACAAATAATTCTGTGGGCTAGCTATAGGCTAACTGTGGGCTAACTAGGGGCTAACATTGTCCACTACTTGTTGCCGATTATCTCTTCATCAATCGAGCAATTCTTAATGAGTCGAGTGCATTAGCGTTACTACGCTTCGCTGCTTGCTCTGGTCAACTTTTAGATAACCACGGACTTATAGGTTCAAAACAGGTATCCTACTTTTGGAAGATATGGCACAGGCTGCTATTACTACTCTCGACTAACTTCTCAATTCTATTCTGAACTCAAAGTACAAAACAAGGAAAAATTCGTATGTTGCGAAAATTGTTACGGTTGGCACTTGTGCTAGTTATCCTGTTTACAGGTGCGATCGCTTTCTCCAATCTCGATCCATTGAGTCGTGCTGAGGCTCAACCTCAGCTTAATCTAACCGTTTCTGCTCAAGAAACAGAAGAGTTCCGTCAGTTGTTAGTGGATTACTACGCTGCCTGGAGTACTCCAACTGATAAACCTTGGACTATTGCACGGGTAGAGAAGTTTTATCAGCAGAATGGTCGAGTGTTTGGCTTTGATATAAGTCCCCCTGCTAAAGGGTTTCAAGGCTGGGAGGATTACAAACGCGAATTGACAACAATCATGAGCAATTATTCTAAACTTACAGTGACACTGGGCGATCGCTTCTTGGTTTATCGCAATGGCAATGTTGTTTGGGTAGTTTCAACTTTCGATAGTTTAGGAACGCTCAAAAATGGCTCATCCATTAGCGGGAGTGGGCGAAATACTTTGATTTGGGAGCGAGTGGGCGACCAGTGGTTAATTGCCCATGAGCATGTTTCAACACCCATAGTTCCATAATCGACGTTGGTACAGGCTTAGGGGCGATCGCTTAAAACAGCATATTGAAGTACAAGGGCATTGGAGTCCTAGCAATGGCAATTGGGTTGACTTCAATCAAGGGAGTTGCAATTAAATAACGCCCCGAACTGCCCCCTAAATCCCCCATTCTGGGGAACTTTGAAAGGTTCGGAAGTCCCCCAGAATGGGGGATTTAGGGGGCTGAAAAGTCAATGCATTTCACTGGTGTTTTATTTTCACGCAACTCCCCAACCTGAGAACTTTTCAATGGTAAAACCGACAATCTCAAAATGGTGTTACTGAATGAAAGTATGAATCTAAATCAAAGCCCCTTTCCTGAAGGAAAGGGGTTGGGGGAGAGGTCTATCTGCTGTATTGCCGACTTAACCAGTCAAACAAAGAGAAACTGTTACTGCTCTAGACTGTACTTTTTATGAGATACGCCAAGGTATTACGCAAGTGGTGGAGCTAAAAATCCGCTGTGGATAAACTGCTGGAAGTACGTTGTGAGAAGAATATCGTCTATGGCTGGATAAGGGGCTGATAAGCTTGCCAGTTCATCGACAAGAGGTTGACAGTCAAACTGAATTGAGTGGGTTTGAAAATAGATTTCGGGTATGGTCATTTGCTGCCCGGTTACTTTCTCAAACAAGAATGTTGAGAACGGATGCAGGGCATTTTCTGGTTGATGCTGAATGTGCTCTTTGATTTCTGCAATCCACTGTTCATAGGGAATTTCTTGAATAGAATAGCCAAATTTATTCATCCAATTTACCAATTGATGCCATGAAATAGTATGGGGATTGGAGAAGTTGAACGCTTTCTCTGAAGCAGTGTTTTGCAAGGAAAGATGAACGATCGCCTGACTGATATAGTCAATGGGTGTGAGATCTACGGGCATCCGCCAATTTGGAGCAATTCCCATCTGAATACATCCTTTAATTAAGCTGCGGAAGAAGTCGCTGGAATTACAAATTCCTGTTTGGCTGTGTCCTTCAATCCAAGCAGGACGGTAAACAGTACTCGGAATGCCGCGGGTTTGGGCGATCGCCAATAGTTTCTCGGCAACCCATTTGCTTTGAGTATAGCCATATAATCCTTCTGAAGGTTCTGGTTGCTCCTGTCGAATAATTTGCCCATTTTGATAGGCGATCGGAGAGAACACGCCGAGAGTTGAAACAAAATGGACAGGCTTCACCTTCACTTGAGCCGCCAATCTCAATATTTCTTCACTGCTTAGGACATTAACTGCTTTCAGGGCTGAGTAGGGGTAGATAAAGTTCACAAAGCCGCCGCTGTGATAAATGCTGTCGAGGGTAGCGGCTAAAGCACGAAACTGCTCAGCCGATAATCCTAACAGCGGCAGCGATAGATCTCCCAAAACCGGAATAATTCTGGAAGCTTGATCCGGCTGCCAGAGGGAGTAGCTAGCTAGATTACGCTGGAGCCTCTGCGCTCCTGCTTCAATGGTAGCGGCTCTCACCAAACAGTGGACGGTTGCTTGAGTTTGCTCTAACAATTCATGCAGCAGGAACGCTCCCAAAAATCCGGTTGCACCTGTTAACAAGACATTGGCAGGTGGGTGAGCAGGTTTCTCTAACGTTCCCTTAGGGAAAATAGTGGGATCTAAGACTGCCTCTGCCCTCAGGTCAAGGGCTGCATGAGCTTGGTTTGCAGCGTGACCCGATTGGCGATCGCCAATTACCGTTGCCAAACTTTGAATGGTAGGAGTGTTAAAAACATTGAATAGCGAAAGCTCTACATTAAAAGCGGACTGTACCTGAGCAACCATTTGAGCAATTAGCAGAGAGTGCCCACCCAATTCAAAAAAGTTATCTTCAATGCCTACTTGAGCAATTCCCAGAATCTCAGCCCAAATCTCGTTTAACTGCTTTTCAATAGGAGTCCGAGGGGCAATGAAGGTATGCGAAACGGAGCGCTCTCGGCTAGGGGCAGGCAATGCTTGGCGATCGACTTTGCCGTTGGGGGTAAGTGGCAGGGCATCTAATACTACAAAGGCTGAGGGCATCATGTAGTCGGGCAATGCTGCTCGTACCAGTGTCTGTAACTCTGGAATAAAGTGATGGGTTCCCTGAAAAGGCGTGTTTGCATAGTGCTGCCATGACTGCAAATTGGGCTGTAGGCTCTCGGCGGAAGGCGGCTGCACTTCAAGGGCGCGATCGCTACAAGACCTCTGAAATTCTGTATTCTGAAATTCTACATCATAGCTGCCATCGTTCTGATTGGCTGCCCAAGTGATAGAGACGCGGTAGGGCGAATTCTGCTCTAGCTGCCACCAGTCCTCTGGGTCAATCCCTGCTGCAATGGGCAAATTTTGCAAAGCTTGACGAAGCATTCCTACGGTGTCTAACTGAGAATTGTCTTTTAATTGTTGTAGGGCTGCTATCTCTGTTGAGAGCCGCGAGTTAGGAATATGAGATAGCCTAAAACAACTGGGTTGCTTCGTTTCTAGCAGTTGATGAATGGCAGAAACGGTGAAGTCTGGCTGCCATTGCCAATCAGGTAAGATATGTTCATGAGATAAGATATTGGGCGAGGGCGTTGAAGTAGACTGCGTGCCAATGTGCAGAATAACATCGTACCGAAACCGGGTAAGTTCGTTGTGACAGTGACCTCGCTTAAGCTGAATTTCGACTCGATCGATTGCCGGAAGACGCTGTTTTAGATCTGTAAAAAAGGTTGGATCGATAAGCAGTTCACTTTCGTGAGCAACCCGCTCTCGAATGCGCTCTTGGAGGTCGGCGATCGCTAAGTCATCAGCCGCTTGATAAAGTTGTATAGAGGTATGAAACGCTTGTAGTAGCGGCAAGCTGCGAACATCGCCAATAAAGATAGAACCTCCTGGATTTAACTGCTTTAGGGTTTGCTCCAGAACTTTCACTAGATACTCAATGGAGGGAAAATACTGAACAACAGAGTTAATAATAACCGTATCAAAAGCGTTAATTTTCAAGTGATCAAGAGTATCTGCGGCTCGGTTATCCAACTGCACATGAAACCATTGTTCATTGAGTATTAGATGCTCTCTAATATGTTTTATTGCTGTTTCTGAGGGGTCAATTCCCAAGTAATGCTCACAGTGAGGCGCAATGCGGAATAGCAGGAGTCCTGTCCCACAGCCGATCTCTAAAACCCGCTGTGGATGCAGAGATAGAATTCTCGTTACGGTGTGGTCAACCCACTCTTGCATCTCCTCGGCGGCAGTCAAAGAGCGCGTGTAGCTGTTGTTCCAGCCAGAAATATTGAAGGTAGCATCCTGACCTGAAAAAGACTGGCTATAGGCAGCATCCCAAATTTTTTGCCACTGTTGGGTCTGCTGTTGGTAAGGTAGAGACTGAGTGTCGGGCGATCGCATCACGACGTAAGCCACTAAACGTGAGTCGCCAGGGGTATCTTCACGGGCAAGCACCACAGTTTCCCGAACGGCTGAATGTTGACAAATGGTGGATTCAATATCTCCTAATTCAATTCGGAAACCGCGAATTTTAACCTGATGATCAACCCGACCCATGTACTCGATGCTGCCATCTGGCAGATAACGGGCAAGATCTCCAGTTTTGTAAACGGATTCAAGATTCCTTAGGCTTGAGGGAGGCAAGAATGATCGCAATGGATTGGGAATGAACCGCTCTTGCGTTAGCTCATCACGATTGAGATATCCCCTCGCTAAACCCAGCCCTCCGATACAAATCTCACCTGGCACACCAATTGGCACAGGTTCGATCGCGCCTGTTTCTGGGTGATGAGGATTTAACAGATAGAGTTGGGTGTTGGCGATCGCCCTACCCAAAGGCACAGGCTTGTCTCCAGGCTGTACCTGGTGAACCGCAGACCAGATCGTAGTTTCGGTCGGCCCATACATGTTCCAGAGAGACTGACTTCTGACCAAAAGCTGATCTGCCAGTTCGCGAGGAAGTGCCTCACCGCCACACAGAATCTTAAGCCGTGAATTTCCCTGCCATCCTGCTGCCAATAACAACCGCCAGGTTGCCGGAGTGGCTTGCATGACAGTGGTGCCAGACTGTTCAATTAAATCAGCAAGCTGTCTAGCGTCCATCGTCGCCTCACGGCTTGCTATAACGACGCAAGCTCCGACAACTAGCGGCAAATAAATTTCTAGAGCAGCAATATCGAAGCAAATCGTCGTGACCGATAGCAAAATATCCTGTGCCGTTAATCCTGGCTCCTGACCCATGGAATGCAGCAAGTTTGTCAGGGCACGATGGGAGATTTGCACTCCTTTAGGTTTGCCTGTAGAACCAGAAGTATAAATGGTGTAAGCCAGATGCTCGGCAGTGATTTGGCTAATGGGATTGTCAAAACTGCAATTGTCAGAACTGCGATCGTTAGAACTTTCATTAGTTGCTCTATCGCAGTTGTCATCTAGACAAACTATCTGTGCGGCAGTTGGGGGCAATGTTTTTAGCAGCGATCGCTCTGTTACCAACACTGCAACCTGAGAGTCTTCTAGCATAAAAGCGATACGGGCTTGAGGGTAAGCCGGATCAAGAGGCACATAAGCCCTACCTGCTTTGAGAATGCCCAGCAGCCCCACGACAAGATCGAGCGATCGCGTCAGGCAGAGTCCCACCAGGGTGTCGGGTTTCACTCCGATTGCTTGTAGATGATGCGCCAGTTGATTGGCTTGCTGATTTAGCGCCTGGTAAGTCAACTGTTGTTCTGCGTACTGCACGGCGATCGCGTGGGGAGTTCGTTCTGCCTGTGCCTCAAATAGCTGATGCACTCCCAGTAGCGGAATCTCTGTGGCAGTGTCATTCCACGCTTCAATCTGCTGTCGCTCGGCAGCGGAAAGAATGCCAATACGCGCCAGTCGCTGATCGGCATTGGCAATTACCCCGGCTAGCAAGTTGTGGAAATGCTCAGCCATGCGGGCGATCGTCGTCGCGTCAAACAAATCGGTGCTGTACTCAAAGTAGCCCTTAAGTCCCTCAGGGGTTTCGGCAAGTTCTAAAAACAAGTCAAACTTCGCTGTCTGGTTATCAAGATCGAGGCGGGTGAGGGCGAGAGGCGCTGTCCAGCCAGAAGTCGGCGTATTTTGTAAATTAAATAGAACTTGAAAGAGCGGATTTTGGGTGAGGGTGCGATCGGGCTGGAGAGCCTGCACCACTTCTTCAAAAGGTACGTCCTGATTGGAATAGGCTGCTAGTGTTACTGCCTGCACCCGATGCAGCAGTTCTCGAAAATTAGGTGCCCCTGATACATCGGTTCGCAAAACCAAAGTGTTGGCAAAGAAGCCCAGCATTGTTTCCAGTTCAGAGCGATGGCGGTTTGCCACCAGTGAACCGACCCTAATATCGGTTTGCCCACTATAGCGCGCGAGCAGGGCTTGAAATGCTGCTAACAGAGTCATAAATAGGGTAGCCCCTTCCTGTCGGCTCAAGTCTTTTAGCTTCTGAGTTAAGGCACTGGGCAGCGACAGAAAGTGACGTGCTCCTTGATAGGTCAGAACGTGAGGACGCAGGCGATCGCTGGGTAGCTGTAGGATCGGTAGATCGCCGCCCAGCTGCTGTTTCCAGTAATTAAGCTGTTGCGATCGCACCTCGTCGCGGAGCCACTGCCGCTGCCAAACTGCAAAATCGGCATACTGAACGCTGAGTGCTGGTAGGGGAGAATCGTGCCCTGCGGCAAACGTGGCGTATAGCAAAGAGAGTTCTTGCAGAAGAATGCTAATCGACCAACCATCGCAAATAATGTGGTGCTGATTTAAGAAAAGAATCGATTCGCTGTCTTCCAAGCGATACAGCGTCGCTCGAAGAAGAAGATCTTTTGCTAAGTTAAAGGGAATTTTAGCTTCCTTGTTGATCCACTGCCAAGCCTCTGATTCTCTTTGATCAGGATCTGAATCTCTTAAATCGACAACTCTAAGCAAACGCAGATTGGGAGCTAAATGGACGACTTGAACGGGCTTCCCTTCTGCAATTTCAAACGTCGATCGCAGTACTTCATGGCGTTTGACAATTTCCTGTAAACTTTGCTCCAATGCTGCTACATTGATCTGACCCGTCAGCCGAAACGCCTCTGGAACGCTATAGAACGGATGATGGGGCACCAATTGATCTAAAAACCACAGCGGCTCTTGCACCGAAGCCAGGGGTAAGTGACCGTTGCGATCGAGGGGTTTCAGCAAAACGCGGGGTGATGGGGTTGTGTCCTGATGGGCTGCCTCCACAACCTGAGCCAGGCTACGAATGGTAGGCGCTTCAAATAAATGCCGTAGTGGTAGCTCAACCTGAAGAGCATCGTGAATTCGAGAGAGAACTTGAACCGCCAGTAGCGAGTGACCTCCTAACTCTAGAAAATTGTCATCAATGCCGATCGCTTCCAGACCTAAGACATCGCCCCAAATTTGGGTGAGCAGCACTTCAGTATCGGTTTGGGGCGATGCAATTTCTGCACCCAGCCTCTGACTAGGAACAGGTACGACGGGATGATCTTTCAAAAGCGAGAGGCGATCGACTTTGCCGCTAGGAGTGAGGGGAAAGCGATCGACGTAGACAAAGCGACTAGGCACCATGTACTCGGGTAGCCGAGATTTGAGAAACTGACGCAGTTCTTTTGCGGTAAGAGTTTGAGCCAGATTGCGGACATTATCGGCACTATTATCAGCCGCACTATTATCAGCCGCACCATCATTATCAGCACTATCATTATCAGCAGTAACAATATAAGCGACCAGCCGCTTATCTCCTGGCACGTCTTCCCTGGCAGCAACTACAGCTTCGCGAATGTCGGGATGCTGCTCTAGCACTGATTCAATTTCACCTGGCTCAATGCGAAATCCCCGAATCTTAACCTGCTGGTCAATTCGACCCAAATACTCAAGATTGCCGTCGGGTAGGTAACGGGCTAAGTCTCCAGTTTTATAAAGTCGCGTTTCTTGATCAGTGGTATGAGGATTGGCGGTATGAGGATTGGTAATGAAGCGATCGCTCGTGAGATCAGGGCGGTTGAGATACCCTTGCGCCAGACAAACGCCGCCAATATACACTTCTCCTGGGGCGCCAGAAGGCACTGGCTGAAGCTGTTCGTCTAATAGATAGATTTGTGTGTTAGGAATGGGCTTACCAATGGCGGGCAGCAGACTCCAGGTTTTGGGATGTCCTGTGAGGGTATAAGCTGTCACCACATGACTTTCGGAAGGGCCATACTGATTCGATAAGGTGCAGTGAGTGAGCGCGGTAAACCAATGGGCGATCGCATCGGTGATTCGCAGCGCCTCACCCGCTGTAATGACTTCGCATAAATGTTTAGGGACAATACTCTTAACTTTGGCAACTTCAGCCAACTGCTGTAAGGCGATAAAGGGCAAAAATAATCGTTCAATCGCAGCGTCATCTAAGAACTTGAGTAAGCTTTGGGGGTCGCGTCTGGTTTCGTCTGGAATCAGTACCAGCGTTCCGCCAGCGGCAAGGGTCGAGAAAATTTCTTGAAACGAAACATCAAAGCTAATGGGCGAAAATTGCAGCGATCGCCCTGTGTGTACCGTCGAGTCTTGCCGCTGCCAGGCAATTAGGTTTACTAATGCTCGGTGGGGCATCATTACACCTTTGGGTTGACCCGTTGAACCCGATGTATAGATCACGTAAGCCAGTTGATTGGGCGTGACTTCAACGTCCAAATTTTGGCTACTGTGGGCGGCGATCGCCTCTCTATCTGCATCAACACAAATGACCTGCCTGTCCTGAGTCGGTAAGGTCTTAACTAGCTGGCTTTGCGTCAGTAAAACAGAAACCTGAGCGTTCTCTAGCATGTAAGCCAGGCGCTCAGATGGATAAGACGCATCTAGAGGAACGTAAGCCGCACCTATTTTAAGAATTGCCAGTAGAGCCACAATCATCTCTGGCGATCGCTCAAGACACAGTCCAATTCGGCTATTAGGTTGCAGCTTTAAGGCTTGCAGATAGTGAGCCAACTGATTCGATCGCTCATTTAGGGTTTGATACGTCAGTTGCTGATCGGCAAACTCTAGGGCGATCGCATCAGCCGTATGAGCGACTTGAGCTTCAAAGTACTGATGAACCGCTAGAGGTTCTTGACCCAGATCACAGGTTCCCATGCAAAATCTTCCTCGTGAAAAGTTTTAACTGCGTCTCAATGATTGCTTGACAAAATGCTGATGTTGGTCGGCGAAGAGATGAATTTCACTCTGTCTGTCTTCTAAAAATCTTTGCAGGCGAAAATTCCTAGACTCAAGACGTTCTACCTTCATTACGCTACTAACCAACGTCAGAAATAGGCGTTAGTCAAAGATGCCCTGAGGCGATCGTTGAGCGGCTGGAAGGTTTATTTGAATCTCTTCGGGATCATATTGTCATTCGGGAACACCCAAAAATATTACTGCTGTTTCGGCAAATTGGAGTAAAGGTTAATAGGGATTAAGTGGAAGTTAAGATATTGTGCAAGGCAAATAAAGAGATTTCTCCGTTTTTATTCTTCTAGATAAAAACGGTTTTGAGTAGTTTAGTCGGCAACGCACCGAGAGAGAAATCCTGACGGTATCGCCCTGGTAATAGGCAGTGTGGGGCGATCGCTTTGCCGATACGTTACTGACACGTTTAAAATTGCTTGCCGTTGTTAAATATCGGTAATTCGGGTGTTAATCAATAGTTCAAGGGGATGCTACTTAAGAGATTTAAATATTTTATGACGCATTATTTCTTAAACGTTGCCCGCATCAAAACTGCGATCAAAGCATATGATTACGAGTTCATTCGATTGATAAAAATCGAAGTCCTTAGCGTAACTGATGACGGATGGTGTCTCTAAGTTTAGGGTGAGCTAATTTAAACAAGTCTCAAGTTTTGGGTTTATTAATCATTCGATCGCCCAATTATCGTTAAAAAACTTTGCCTTAAAAAACTTTGCCTAAATAAGATTTGGACGTTGGATATGCCAAGTCGCCCACCTTGCTAGTGTTTAACCCTAAACTCACCAGAGCTTCCACAAATTTAACCGCCACACTAACCCCCTCAATGACTGGAATTCCTAATTCCTGACTCAGTTGAGCCGACAAATCCGCCATGCCCCCACAGCCCAAGATAATTGCGCCACAATGATCTTCTTCTAGCGCCAGACGACACTCTTGTAAAATAGCAGTTCTCGCACACGAACTTTCTAGACTCAGCACAGGCAAGTCGATCGCCCGAACCTTGTGACAAAACTGCGTCATCCCATAGTGATTAACCAAGCGTTGAGCAATCACCCGGGTTCGTCCTAAGGTTGTGACAATGGAAAACCCGGTTGAAATGAAACTGGCAGCATGCATCGCCGCTTCGGCAATTCCTAGCACAGGGCCTTGTGCTAGTTCCCTTGCTGCCAGCAGCCCTGGATCACCGAAGCAAGCAATAACATATCCATCTATTCCTTCTATCTCCCCTTTCCGAATTTCATCCAACATTCCAACAGTCCCTAGGGCTTCATCATAATGCCCCTCAATTACGGCAGGGCCTGACTCCGGATTGCAGGTAATAATTTCAACTCCAGGGCTGGCAACTGACCTGGCAACAGCATCGATCTTTTCAGTCATGCTGATCGTTGTATTTGGATTAATAACTTTAATTTTCATAATGACTTAGGGCATCTCATAACGCACTTTTTGCTGATGCACAAGCCCACGCGCACTGGGCATGTCTTAGAGGATGTCTGAGAAGTATCAAAGATTCTTACACTCGCCCCCTAAATCCCCCATTTTGGGGAACTTCCGAGCCACTCCTTCTTCAAAGTCCCCCAAAATGGGGGATTTAGGGGGCGGATTGGATAGCAACCTAGACTTCTCAGACATCCTCTTAGATAGAGAGGGCTTGAATTTTTGTATCTGTTTAGGTATCAAGTTATAGTATACAAACTTTGTATACAATTCAAGAGGAAGTCAAATTATGACCCAGAGTATAGTGCAAGATGAACTTTCCAGTGGGCTAACCGTTACCAAGCGTATCTTTATTTGCGGTTCTGCCCTCCGAGGACAGCCGGATCACAGTAACCTTGGAAATGCTCAATTTATTCGAGTTGCGCGAACTCGTCCGATTTATCGCCTTCATGCTGCCCATGACGGTTGGCATCCAGCCATTTATGAAGTGGCTGAGGGCGGCATTTCCATTCCTGGTGAAGTCTACGAATTAACCCTAGAAGAGTTTAATGAACTCGCTTCCAACGAACCGCCCGATATGTATCCTAGCGATGTTGCCTTGGAAGATGGCGAAGTGTTGACAGCCTTTTTGTATCCCCGTGAGTTGGTTGAGCAATACAACTGGCCTAATATTTCTAACTTTGGTGCGTGGGTGACGTATAAAGCCAGCCTAGTCGACACTGGTACTCGTTAGGTAGCAGAGACTACAAACGGTGGTGGCAGGCATCTTTTAGCAAAGAATAAGTAGTAGATGTCTGCTTTTTTTAAGAGCTTGAGGGAATCCGAGTATTTAGTAAATCAGTCAAACTGGTTGGTTTTTTTAGCGAGGCACGAGAATTTAAGGCTTTCTCAATTCCATCTAAATGACGCATTGCTGCTGCAACAGCCGCTTCCTCATTGCCAGATGCAATGCATTCTAAAATTTCGCTATGCTCGTCTTTGGTACAAATAGGCATACTCCTGACTTCGTAAAAAAATGCCAGTGAAGCTTGAGGGACTAACTCTCTTAAGAACTTGCCCAGAAATCTATTCCGACACAAATCGGCAAGTTGTATGTGGAAATGAGCCGATAGCAGCGTCAATCGAGGAATATCTTGCGCTTCGCAGGCTTGCCGTTCTTCTGCAACTAGTTTTTTCAGGGCTGCTATTTGTTTACGGGTAATAGTTTGGGTAACTTCCCGAACGATCGCCGCTTCGGTGAGCCGCCATGCCTCGTAAAGTTGCTTTGACTCTTCCAGCGAAAGGCTAGAGACAAACGCACCTCGGTTAGGTTCTAGCTTTACCAGGCGATCGTGCGCTAACCGTTGCAGCACCTGCCGAATGATTGTCCGGCTGACCCCATAATACTCAGCCAAGAGGCTTTCACCCAGCTTCGTTTTTGGCGGCAGCCTGCGCTCTAGGATGGAGTTGTAAAGCTCTGTGTAGATGACATCCTCAGTGGGCTTGTTGGATGGAGTGGGCGATGGTGCAGCGGGCATAAATAAATTGACTTTCAGCAGGGAGTTAGGGCGATCGCGAGATGAATGAGAGAAAGATAATGACATACTCTCGTCTCTCATAGCTATATTAGCCGCCAAAAATGACAAATTGTGCTCGTCCTGTTCTTAAGCCTCTCGATTCATAGTTTCTATTTTGGGTAGACCGCTTCATCGCTGAAAAAGTTAATCGCTAAAAAAGCTTTTACAAAGACCTGATTGAACCTGATGCGGCTCTGATTGTTCTTTGAGCCTGAATGTTCTCTAAGCTCCTGATTGAAATCGTGAAATTTGTATCCAGAAACACTTTTTTGAACTGAGAAGGCGTGTACAAAAGTTGTATACAATTATCGTCTACAATTTGGTTCTCTTAGATTGTATCAAACATGCCAGTTTCAGAGTTCTTTTAGATCTATTACTGGACTATTCAATTTGACGAGAAGTTATCCAGGAGGGCGTTGATAAGCGCGCAGAAAATTCTTTGGTAGACCGAGAGGCGTTTCTTCAGCTATTTTGCAGCATTCATTCAAAGATTTTCACTCAGTTAATCAGGTTCAAATATTTATTCTTCTTATGAAGGAGCAATCATGACCATTGATACCGGAAGAAAAACGGTTGAAGTAAACAGACCTGTCCCATCCTCTCCTGCCAATATTCAGCAAGCTTTGGCACAAGCCGCTGCTGGGGTGGCGCTGCGATCGGTCACTAAAAAGTATGGTTCCGTGATAGCGGTTGAAAACATTACGCTTGACATTCCGGCTGGCAAATATTGTTGTCTTTTGGGCCCAAGCGGTTGCGGTAAAACGACTGTGCTCAGAATGATTGCAGGACACGAAGATATTACAAGCGGCGATGTTCTAATTGGTGATAAGCGTGTCAATGATTTGCCAGCCGCCAAACGCAGCACTTCGATGATGTTTCAAAGCTATGCTCTATTTCCCCACAAAACGATTTGGGAAAACATTGAGTTTGGTTTGAAAATGCAAAATGTACCAGAAATAGAACGTCGTGCCCGTGTGGGAGAGATCTTGGAAATGATTGGTCTGAGCCACACAAGCGATCGCAAACCAACCCAGCTTAGCGGCGGACAGCAACAGCGAATTGCTTTAGCACGCGCACTCGTCACTCGTCCCCAAGTGCTCATGCTAGACGAACCTCTCAGTGCATTGGATGAAAACCTGCGGGTACGAATGCGAACTGAACTCCGCAAAATTCAAAAGCAATTTGGCTTAACGTTTATTCAAGTCACACACCATGTAGAAGAAGCCTTCTCCCTCTCTGACATGGTAGTTGTCATGACCCACGGTCGCCTTGACCAAGTTGCCACTCCAGACGAATTATACAATCGTCCAGGTTCTCAGTTTGTTGCCAAGTTCATGGGCGACAATAATATTTTCACGGGTAAAGTGAAAAACGTGATCAGTGATGCTGAATTGGATGTTGTGCAGTTAGAAATAGAGGGTTTTGGTAATCTTTACTGCCGAGGCTACTCCAGCCCAGTTGGGACAGAGGCAGGATGTTCGGTTCGTCCTGACTTACTCCATGTTGAGGCTTACAACCCAGACGTTGCCGCCGAATCAACCCTTGCAGGGAACCAGGTTGTCGCCCGAATCACCGCCATAGAAATGACTGGATACGTAACGCGAGTTTCGCTAATGGCAGAAGCAACCGGACAAGAACTGCTCTATAAAGCTCGTACAGATGATTGGAATCGTAATTCCTTCCGCGAAGGACAGCTAGTTGTCCTCAGTTGGTCAAAAGATGATTGCGTTTTTCTTCCTTACTAGCCACCCAATCTATAGATTTCTTCCAACCTCGAATGAATCGCTACGCAAATTCGCTTCGTAGACCTTTGTGCTATCCCTATTGTATTTTGTGAGCTTAAATACCCATGTCAAAGATTAGTCGTCGTCAAGTGATCAGAACCGGACTTGCTGCTGGAGCAATGGTTGCGGCGGTGAGCTGTAGCTCCAAGAAGGAAGCCTCAAGTGGAGGTGCGCCAGGAGTAATCACCAATTCTTACAAAGATGTTACGCTGCGGTTTATCGGCACCGGAGCCGCTCAAAGTAAAGAGATTAAAGCCCAAGCTGAGAAAGATTTGGGCTTCAAGATTCAACTGCGGGCACTGGGCACTGAAGAGAATAACCAGATTGCCATTACTCAGCCTAAGCAGTACGACATTTTTGATGGAGAATATTTCAGTTTGCCCCTGGTGTATCCATCAGGAAACCTGCAACCGATCGATATCAGAAAAATCAAAAACTGGGACAAAATCGTTCCCTATTTCACTACAGGTAAGTTTGACGACGGTGCAAAGGTTAATGATTCTCAAGGTACGGCTCCCTTCAGAGTAATGTACGTTAAAGACAAAGATTCCAAAGAGTTTTCAGCCACTCCGACAGACTGGGCAACGTTAATTCCGTTTCAATATAATGCCGACACGTTGGGCTATCGACCTGATTTAACGGGCAAGAAAATTGAATCTTGGGCAGAAATGCTTGATCCACAATTCAAAGGCAAAACTGCACTGTTAGATATCCCATCGATCGGGATTATGGATGCTGCAATGATCCTAGAGGCAGCAGGCATGATGACCTTTGGCGACAAGGGCAACATGACTAAGGCAGAACTCGATAAAGTGACCGATATGCTGATTAAGCTCAAGAAAGATGGGCAGTTCCGAGCATTTTGGAAAAACTTTGATGAGTCCGTTAACTTAATGTCATCTGGGGAAGTAGCGCTGCAATCCATGTGGTCGCCTGCGGTCACTGCCGTCAAAGCTCGAGGAATTAACTGCATTTATGCGCCCCTTAAGGAAGGATATCGCGGTTGGGGAGGAGGCATTGGAGTTTCTAGAAATCTAGAAGGTGTTGGTCTAGATGCTGCCTACGAGTACCTCAACTGGATGTTGGATGGGTGGATGGGTGGATTCTTGGCTCGTCAAGGTTATTACAGCGCTGCACCAGAAACTGCTCGTAATTTCATGAAGCCAGAAGAGTGGGATTTCTGGTATGAAGGCAAAGCAGCAGCGACAGATATTATTGATCCGTTTGGCAAGAAGATTGAATCGAAGGGTGCCGTGCGCGATGGTGGCTCGTTTAAGGAACGCTTCGCCAACATTGTTTGCTGGAACTCGGTGATGCAAGAGCAAACCTATCTGGTTCAGAAGTGGAACGAATTTGTGGCAGCTTAGACCTCTTAGATCTCTTAGATCTTAAAGAAGGTCTTAACGGTTGAGATTTCAATTTATAACGATGTTATGAACGTCTAACCTTTGAAGGCGAATTGAGTGATTGGACTGAAGATCTTCATTAATCTGATCACAAAGTTCGCCTTTTAATTTAATCTCCACAGCCAAGCTAAATACCATGACAGCCACTCCCAACATCCCAACGCCCCTCCAGCCAGCCCGTTCTAGTCGAACTAAGCCGTTTAGCTGGAAAGGACTTCAGCCTTACCTGCTGGTATCACCCCAGACAATCGTTCTACTACTGTTTTTGGTTTTACCAATCGCAGCCATCATCATTGTGAGCTTCTGGAACTTTAACGGCTATTCCATGGTTCCTGGCTTTACGCTAGCAAATTACATCACGGTTTTTACATCGAAGGTGACAGTTGCAACTTATCTCAACACGTTTAAGTTTACGGCAATTGTTTGGCTCCTTTGTTTGCTGATTAGTTATCCCGTTGCTTATTTTCTTTCGTTTCACATTAAAAATTCAAAGTGGCAGACGATTCTCTTTCTGGTTTGCACGGTTCCATTTTTGACATCTAATATTATTCGGATGATTTCCTGGATTCCATTCTTGGGTCGGGAAGGGTTGCTGAACCAAGCCTTGATGGGATTAAACCTGATCGATCAACCCATTGAAAAGTTTCTTTTCTCTGACTTTTCGGTGATTTTGGCAATGGTGCATCTTTATGCTCTATTCATGGTGGCACCCATTTTTAACAGCATGATGCGAATTGATCGATCGCTGGTTTCGGCAGCAGAAGATGCAGGGGCTTCGCCCTTTCAAATTCAGAAGGAAATTATCCTGCCATTATCAGCTTCAGGAATTGCGATCGGCACCATTTTTATCATCACTCTAGTCATGGGAGAGTTCGCCACCGTACGACTGATGGGCGGTGGACAGGTTGCCTCAGTCGGAAATTTGATTAAAAACCAGATTGGTAGTTTGCAATATCCCCTGGCTGCGGCGAACGCAGTCATCCTGCTGATCATTACGCTGATTCTGGTTTCTGCTATTTTGCGCGTGGTTGATATTCGTAAAGAACTGTAGGAGAGTTATGGAAAAGAAAAAACGCCCATTATCTTATTATTTATTGGCAGCGTTCTTTGGACTGTTTGTCTTATTTCTCTACGGCCCCATGTCTGCTATTTTTATCCTGTCCTTGCAGGGTCCTGAAGGCAATTTGACTTTTCCAATGAAAGGGTTTGGCTTTACATGGATGCAGTCTGTATTTGAGGAACAACGGGTTGGCAACTTTGTCGATTCTTTCTGGCGATCGCTTTGGTTAGGGTTGATAGTCATGGCACTGACCGGCATCTTTAGCGTCATGTCAGGCATGGCATTTCGTAGCCGATTTAGAGGAGCCAGTCTGATTTTTTACCTCACCATTTCCAGCCTGATCGTTCCTAGCATTTTAATTTCCTTAGGAATTGCAGTGGTATTCAACTTGGCAGGTCTACAAAATGCTTGGTACACCTCAGCTTTGGGAGCGCATCTGACCTGGACAATTCCGTTTGCTTTCTTGATTATGCTAGGAATTTTTGGACGATTTAACCCAGCTTACGAGGAAGCCTCCCGTGACTTGGGCGCTAACGATGTCACCACATTTTGGCAGATTGTTTTTCCTCTGATTGCTTCTAGTGTTTTAGGTGTGGCATTGCTAAGTTTTACGCTGTCATACGATGAGTTCACGCGCACTTCTCTAGCATCCGGTGATACTAATACTCTTCCTCTAGAAATCTTTGGAATGACAACTAATGTCACGTCTCCTGCCTTATACGCGTTAGGAACTCTAACCACTATTTTTTCGTTTGCATTAATCGGTCTAACTCTACTTACAGTTAACTACTTGACCAACCGCCAAACGAAACCAGCGCATAAGTCGGCATTGCCCAATATTAAGGGGTAACCCCAAGTCATCTATTCTGTGACAGATTTTGAGAAACTGAGTTTGTCGATCGCCATCAGTTGTTCCTTTTTAGGAATTAGGCAGTAGCGATCGACTCTTAAGATTGGGTTGAGCTAATTTCTTTGAGAACGATCAGGGTTTCTCTACTAAGCGTGAAACCGATTATCTCAACATGGTATAAATTTGTGGCAACCTCTTCTCCTCTAGAATGTCACTGCTGCTTTACTGAAACACCGCCCAGATTGTAGCAATGTCTCCTATACCTTGGTCGATAATCTTGAGCAAATTTCTCTGAAGAGCTTAAGATTTTAGAGGTTAGAAAACCTAGTAGACGATGGTAGTGCAGGCATAGTTCAGCATCGGCAAATGGCGCTAAGAAGGTTTGCAGGCAAGATGTTCTGCTAACCGTGTTTGCTGACCTAGACTGCTGATTTTAAGGAGGAGAGACGTTAACATCGCAGATTTGCTATGACTCAAGATAACAATCGCAGTACAACAATCCGTTACCTCCTGATTGCATCGGGTGTACTCGTTGTTGGCGGTTTAGGCTATCTTGCCTACGACCTCCTTAATCCGTATCAGAATGTGCGCTACTATGCTTCTGAGCAACAATGCATCATAGACGCGATCGCCCGTCAGAATGCTATGTCTCAGGAACAATGCCAGGCTCAATTCCAATATGCATTCCAGGAATATGAACGGGTTGCTCCGGTCTATCGCTCGCAGGCAGAATGCCAAGAGGATACAGCAGGCATTTGCTCACAAGTGTTTGACCTCAGCATCGGGGCACTTGGATGGCGACCCGATTTCGGCGGCTTCTATTTCGTAGATGACGTTGGTAATGGCTCTAATTTAAACAGTATTTATGTGGGTACTACTCGCTACACGGTCTATCCGGTGCAACCCGTTTACCGCTCCACTGCCGGGATTGTGACTCCGGCTAGAATCCAGATTGCATCTCCGCAGACAGGCGTACCGTTAGAGTCTCGATATTTTTCTCGCAGTACCACCATCCCGACCCGCCCCAAAGGTCACGCGGCTCAAGGCACCATCAAAGGAAGAGGCAACTTTGGGAATTCTGTTCGCTCCACAGCCCCTAGGGGTGCCGGAGGTAAATGATTCCTACGGTTTTTTAGGGTAATTCTCTAGGCAAATTGTCGACTTTCAGCCCACTTGACTGGGGTCATAGGTATGTATCCATTTTTAGTTCCGCAACGACACAACTGGCAACAACACATATTGAACAATGCCTACCAATGCCAGCCGTTAACAGACATCAAACAATGCTACTGGGTGGAGGCGCTGCCTCGTCCCTTTGGCGTTATGTTCTCGCGTGAAGAGGAGACTAAGCTCTGGGACGCGACCACAGCCCTGTGGGACATGTGTCGAGAGTTTTTAGACTGGTTTTTTTCTGCCAATGGATTAGAGGATCGGTTGAAAAAACTTGCTATTCCACCAGCTTTTTGGGAGGTGATTCAAGTCTCCTGGGATCGCGTTGACCCAGAAGAAGATCTGTCCCTTTACACCCGCTTTGATCTGGCAGTCACAGAGCAGGGACGAATCAGCCTCTTGGAGATCAATGGCGAAACCCCGCTATTGGGTGCAGAGACAGTCTATCAGTGGCTTTGGTTCGAGGATATGAGACGATCGACTGGAAAAATACGATCGCTCCCTGAAGATGCGGATCAATGCAACAGCTTCTGGGACGAGGTTGCAGGTCAGTTTCGGATTCTGAGTCGCCAATACGACTTAAAGAACTTTGGACTCAGCTTGTTGATCGATGAAAACTTTCCAGAAGATACGGAAATGGCAGGGCAGTTGGTTGAAATTATTAACCAAGAGTTGGGGGGCGATCGCTTTTTTACCCAACTTGTCGGACTGCGGCAACAACTAGGAGTTGATGAGGACGGATTTTTTGTCGATCAGTTTAACAATCGCATTTTTCGGTTATGGAAAATTGTCGATTGGCTGGATCTACAGCTTGCAGCCCAATCTTTCAACGCTGATAAAGCTCTGGCGGCACGGTTACTTTCGGGTGATGTCAAAATTTTGGAACCCTTGTGGAAACAAATTTTGAGCAATAAAGGAGCCATGGTCTGGATGTGGGAATTATTTCACAACCACCCCGTCTATGGTCAATTCTTGCTGCCTACTTTTTTTAGAGACACAATTTCGATCGCCTCAACCGAGTTGCTGGTACAAATGCATGTCAAGAAACCCCTGACTGGTTTGGAAGGTGTTGGCGTTTCCATTGAAACAGGAGACGGGATAGCCGGGGCAGTTCACTCCCGCGATGCCAGAGGTTATGAGCGCGAGGGGTTCATTATTCAGCAATATCAACCCTTGCCTGAGTACTTTGGCTATCACTTCGTTGTCGGCTCGTGGATTGTGGGTGATACGCCAGCAGGTCTAGTCTTACGTGGAGATACAAACCCCATCACCGGACGGCACTGCTTAATCATTCCTCATATCGTGAGCGATAGTTTGCTAATTACATAAGTCTACGGGGTATGAGCAATGAAACTACAAGTTCATGACGCTAAGGGAGTTCCAATTTTGAGCAGCGATTGGACTGTAGACGAATTTATTCCTGATGAGTTCAAGATTCCAACTGTTGAAGCTGCGACACAGGCAGGGTTTATCGATCTCCTGAGCAGGGATGTCTTCTCCGAGGGGGATAGTTTGTCCCTCTATGAACACCTTTTAAGCCGCAGTTCTGAATTCTCGACAGAATTCATGATAATGGTTGAGTTCTGGCTCAGAGATGAACTCCGGCACTACTACGCGTTACGAAAGATATACCACCTTGTGTCAGATTTATCGATCGCCGCGATCGACAATTGTAACTACGATCGGGTACATGAGATTGAACCGATTTCATTCCTGGTTGAGAATGAATTTACGATCTTAGTGGGTTTAATGTTTGACGAGATGGGATCTGTCTGTTCTTACCGAAAAGATATCACGGAATTTTATCAACCCTATGGTAGAGAATTTGCACGGGTAGGACATCTGGTAATGCAAGATGAAGGACGACATCTTAGCAATGCGGTCACTCTCATCAAGTCTCGTCATGCTGATAAAATCTGTCAGATTGAACCATTACTACAAAAGATCGATCTACTAGAGTCTAGTCTTTCCTATTATCCAAAAACTTTTTTTCTCGATCATGTTCAGGAGCGACATCGATTCCCTGAAAATTTTAATGCACAGGTAATTCAGAAAGTTCTTTCCCTGTTCTGATACGATAGTTAGCTTCTTATGTTTTGATGGCTAAAATTAGGTAATTGATTAGGGTTAAGATGTGGCAGATAACCCAATTCTTCAGACTTTGATTTTGATATCTTTCTGTGTCAGAGCGATCGCCTCCCGTTATTCATCAATCCTGTTCATCGATCATACTGTCGAGTCTTTTCTGTCGAATCTTTTCTGGGTGTTTAGAGGGCTGGCAGTTTTCCGACTTTTGTTCTGACTGCTTCTGCTACGGCTTCAATCAACTGAGTTGGATCAATGGGTTTGGAGAGGAATTGTTGAAAGCCGACTGAGAGGGCTTGATGTCGATCTTCTGGCTTAGTATAGGCAGTCAGCGCGATCGCCGGAATAGTTCTCACCCCTTGTTCTTGTTCAAACGTCCGCACTCGATGCAAGAGTTCATAACCATTTTCGTCAGGCATAGCAATGTCGCTTAACAATACATCGGGCTGAGCGTGTTGCAAGCAATCCATCCCCTCTTGTCCGCTCGCCACCGCAGTTACCTTAGCCCCAGCGATCTCCAGCACCGTCGCCAAATAGCTCCGATTGTCAGAATTGTCATCGACTATCAAAACGGAAATATCTTCTAGTACCAGGCTGCCGGGTAACAACTCCGGGGTTGACCTCTGAGACGAGGTGTCGGGTTGAGAGGTTGTAGTGTGTAACGGCAAAAGGATCGTGAAGGTCGTGCCTTTATTCTTGCCCTTACTAGCAGCGTCAATTCTACCGCCGTGAAGCTCAACGAGTTGACGAACGATCGCCAGCCCTAGTCCTAACCCATCGTGAGAACGGGTGGAGGATGAATCTGCTTGGCGAAAGTATTCAAAAATCTGGGGCAAAAAATCTGGGTCAATGCCTATTCCGGTATCGGTTACAATGATTTGAGCAAATGCAGTCAGGGGTAACGGGTGCCGCGTCGTAGGTTGTGGCGTTTGTCTCCCGCTTCCCCCTGACTCCCTGCCCATTACTTGATTTAACTTCACATCGACCTGTCCACCCTCTGGCGTGAACTTGATGGCATTCGAGAGTAAATTTCTAAGAACTTGCTGTAAACGCTGAATGTCGCCGTTGACAATGCAGCGATCGCATGTAAGCTCAGTGGTCAGTTGAATGCCTTTTTCGTCTGCGGCAGGACGGATGGACTCCAGTTCTTCTGAAATTAAATTGACTATATTGATCGGGTGCTGACGAATTTGCACTTTGCCGCTGGTCAGGCGGGCAACATCTAAAATGTCCTCAACGAGTTGTGCCTGAGATTGGGCATTGCGATGGATAGTTTCGAGAGCACGACGAGCTGCGAGCGCATCCAGTTTGTCTGTTACCAATAGTTTTGACCAGCCTAAGATCGCGTTCAGCGGGGTTCGCAGTTCGTGGGAGACGATCGCCATGAATTCGTCTTTCATCTGGTTGGCAGACTCTGCCTGTTGACGAGCTAGCTGCTCCTGGATAATCTCAATCTTCTGCACCGCTAATTCTGCCGATTGTCGCTGGATTTCCTCGGATTTTTTGAACAACTCGACAAATACCGCGACTTTGGAAATGAGAATTTCGGGATTGACGGGTTTAAGCAAATAATCCACTGCTCCTAAGGCATAGCCCTTCATCTGCCACTGATCGTTGGTGCTAAAAGCGGTGACAAAGATAATGGGTGTTTGCTGCGATCGCTCTCGCTGCCGAATTAAGGAAGCGGTTTCAAATCCATCCATCCCTGGCATCTGCACATCTAGCAGAATCACAGCAAAATCTTGATTCAACAGACATCGCAGTGCTTCTTCTCCTGATCGGGCTGTCACCAGGTTCTGCCCCAACCTAGACAAAATGGCTTCCAGGGCGATCAAGTTTTCTACACGATCGTCAACTAGAAGGATGTTGGCTTTGAGTTCAGAGGACATGGTAAGGAGAATAAAGTGTGGAGAATGTGAACGTCAGTCGAACAGAGAGAAGTGAGGCTGAAGGCTTAACTGTCCCCCAGGGCTTCAGCCCCTAGTCACCAGATTGTAAGAGCCAAACTCGTAGCAGTGACAGCAGTTGTTCCATTTCAACAGGTTTGGTGATGTAATCGCTTGCGCCTGCCTTTAGACACTTTTCCCGATCGCCTTTCATCGCTTTTGCCGTGAGAGCAATCATGGGTAAGCGAGCAAATTGACTCATCTGCCGGATCGTTTGCATGGTTTCGTAGCCATCCATGCCGGGCATCATAATATCCATCAATACAATATCAATATCAGGATTTGCTTGTAATAGGTTGATGCCATCTCTGCCGTTTTCGGCGTAGAGAATGTGCATTTGCTGGCGCTCTAACAGGCTGGTGAGGGCGAAAATGTTGCGAACGTCATCATCTACAATTAGCACTTTTTTGTCTGCCAAAATCGGGTCGTTACGCCGCAGTTGTTCTAGGATCAACCGTTGGCGATCGGGCAGGTTTGCCTGAATTCGATGGAGGAACAGGCTCGTTTCGTCGAGCAGGCGTTCAGGCGATCGCGCATCTTTCAAGATCAGCGTATCAGACAGTCGGCGCAGTTCTGCTTCTTCTTGAGCCGTTAACTCTTTGCCTGTATAGACAATGACTGGCAGGCGACCTAAGTTGGGTTCACGTTTGATTTGTTCGAGTAGTTCAAAGTCCTTGGCATCGGGCAGCAGCAGATCGAGCACGACACAGTCAAACTGCTGGGAACGGATAGCGCTTAGGGTTTCGGCGGCAGTTGCAACCGCCGTAATGCTGATATCGCCATTCCCAATCAAATCAACGATACTTTGGCGTTGCAGTTCGTCGTCTTCGACCACCAACAGGTTTTTCACCAACCGTTCCACAAACTCTTTCATGCTTGCCAGAGCGTTGAGGAGAGATTCACTGCTAACGGGTTTCTGCAAATAGGCGATCGCACCTTGTCGCAAGCTGCGATTTTGCCCATCTTCTACAGTCATGATGTGAACAGGAATATGACGAGTCGTAGGATCTTGCTTGAGATAGTTCAACACTGTCCAACCATCTAGAATAGGCAACCGGATATCTAGCATGATGGCAGAGGGTTGAAATTCTTGTGCCATTTGTAGCCCCACATCTCCTCGGGTGGCAACTAAACCTTTGAAATTATGTTGCCGTGCCAGATCGAGCAGGATACGAGCAAAATTGAGGTCGTCTTCAATAATGAGTAGGGTTCGATCGTTGGCTTGAATAGAGACGCGATCGTCTTCCAGCATCAGATCGGCTGAAAACGTACCGACCTGAGTGGTGGTCACTGGAATGACTTGTTGGATTTTTGGGAGGACGGTTGGGGCGACAACCTCTGTCGGGCTCAGGGCGATCGATGGGATACCCGCTTGGGGCGTAGAACTGTTTGGCATGAGCGATCGGCGATCTCCCTCCATTCGTCTTGCGTTCGACTGAGCGCTCAGACTGTTCCCTCTCTCTCTCCCCTGTCCAATAGAATAAGTCAGCGGCAAGTAGAGCGTAAACCTGCTACCTTTACCCAATTCGCTCACCAAACGAATCTCACCGCCCAGCAGTTGGGCAATTTCGCGGCTAATCGACAAACCCAAGCCTGTTCCTCCATAGCGACGACTGGTCGTTCCATCTTCTTGTTGAAAGGCTTCAAAAATTACTTGCTGCTTGTCCGCTGCAATACCAATTCCAGTATCAGTGACAGCAAAAGCGATGACGCAATCTGCCTCATTGAGGCTAGCTTTTTCAGGACTCCAGCCTGTTGTTGCTATGTCAATGTCTAATTGCACCCGACCTCGCTCAGTGAATTTAAAGGCGTTCGCCAGTAAGTTCTTCAATACCTGTTGCAGCCGTTTAATATCGGTATAAATGGTTTGAGGGAGTTGTTCGCTGAAACGTAGGTAGAAATCGAGTTTGCGATCGATCGCAACTTGACGGAACGTGCGCTCTAGATGGACGTGCAGATCAGCAAACAAGATTTGCTCAGCATCGACAGAAATGGTGCCCGATTCGATTTTTGCCAGGTCGAGAATATCATTAATTAACCCTAGCAAGTCATTTCCAGCAGAGTAAATGGTCTGGGAATATTCCACCTGCTTTTGAGTCAGGTTAGTCTCAGTGTTATCAGACAATAGTCGTGCCAGAATTAGCAAACTATTAAGGGGTGTCCGCAGTTCATGGGACATATTTGCCAGAAACTCAGACTTATATTTGGAGGTGAGTGCCAATTGTTCAGCTTTGTCTTCCAAAGACAGTCTTGCCTGTTCAATTTCGCTATTTTTTCGCTCTACTTCTGTGTTTTGTAGCTCCAATAGTTCTGCTTTTTCTTGCAGTTCTTCGTTAGTCTGTTGCAGTTGCTCCTGCTGACTCTTGAGCAAATCTTCTGACGCTTTTAAAGATTGAGCCTGTTGTTCCAAGCGTCGGTTTGTGTCGGTGAGTTCACTTTGTTGACCTTGCATTTCTTCTGCCAAAGATTGAGACTGTTTTAGCAGTTCCTCGGTTCGCATACTGGCGGCGATCGTGTTGAGAACGATCGCAATACTCTCGGTCAGTTGGTCGAAAAAAGTGAGGTGAATTTCATTGAAGCGGTTGAAGGAAGCTAGTTCGATCACGGCTGTCACTTGTCCCTCAAACAGAACGGGCAATACGACAACGTTCATGGGCGAGGCTTCACCCAATCCAGAATTAATTTTGATGTAGTCTTGAGGAACTTCGGTAATGAGAATACGCTCCTTCTCTAGCGCACATTGCCCGACCAGTCCTTCACCAAGATAGAAGCGATTTGCCAGACTCTTGCGCTCTCGGTAGGCGTAGGTACTCAGCAATTTTAGGAACGATGCTTGGATCTCGCTGGTTTCTAGCAGGTAGAAAACACCATGCTGCGCAGAAACCAACGGAGCCAGTTCGGACAGGATGAGCTTGGAGACAGTTTCTAGATCGCGTTGCCCCTGCAACATCCGGGTGAATTTTGCCAGGTTGGTTTTGAGCCAGTCTTGCTCAATATTTTTCTGAGTGGTTTCGCGCAGGTTGGCAATCATCTGGTTGACGTTATCTTTCAGAATGGCGACCTCGCCCTGCGCTTCAACGGCAATCACCCGTGTCAGATCGCCCTTGGTCACAGCGGTTGCTACCTCAGCGATCGCTCGTACCTGAGTCGTGAGGTTCGCTGCCAGTTCGTTGACGTTATCGGTCAGGTCGCGCCAGGTTCCCGATGCGCCAGGCACTTTCGCCTGACCTCCTAATTTCCCTTCAATGCCCACTTCTCGTGCCACGGTCGTGACCTGGTCGGCAAAGGTTGCCAGCGTGTCGATCATCTCGTTAATGGTGTCTGCCAGTGTTTCAATCTCCCCTTTGGCATCCAGCATCAACTTTTGCTTCAAGTTGCCGTTTGCGACTGCTGTCACGACTTTAGCGATGCCTCGGACTTGCGCCGTCAGGTTGCCCGCCATTGAGTTCACGTTATCGGTCAGATCTTTCCAGATGCCAGCCACGCCCATCACCTGCGCCTGTCCCCCCAACTTACCCTCAGTTCCCACTTCCCGCGCCACCCGCGTCACTTCTGAGGCAAAGGAACTGAGTTGATCCACCATGGTGTTGACCGTGTTTTTCAGTTCAAAAATTTCGCCGCGCACGTCCACGGTAATTTTTTTAGACAAGTCGCCGTTGGCGATCGCTGTGGAGACTTCGGCAATGTTTCGTACCTGTGCCGTCAAGTTACCCGCCATGGAGTTTACAGAGTCAGTCAAATCTTTCCAAGTGCCTGCCACGCCGCGTACTTCGGCTTGTACGCCCAGTTTGCCTTCGGTGCCGACCTCGCGCGCCACCCGCGTTACTTCCGAGGCAAAGGAGTTCAACTGATCCACCATGATGTTGATGGTGCTTTTCAGGTCAAGGATTTCGCCTTTTACGTCCACTGTGATCTTTTTGGACAGGTCGCCGTTTGCCACTGCCGTCGTGACTTCGGCAATATTCCGCACCTGCGCCGTCAAGCTACCCGCCATAAAGTTCACAGAGTCGGTCAAATCTTTCCAGGTGCCAGCCACGCCGCTCACTTCGGCTTGTACGCCCAGCTTGCCTTCAGCCCCTACTTCTCGTGCCACCCGCGTCACTTCTGAGGCAAAGGAATTCAACTGATCCACCATGGTATTGACGGTGTTCTTCAGTTCCAAAATTTCGCCCTTAACATCGACCGTGATCTTCTTGGAGAGGTCGCCGTTCGCTACCGCCGTTGTTACTGCCGCAATGTTCCGCACCTGTGCCGTCAAACTCCCAGCCATGAAGTTTACAGAATCGGTTAAATCCTTCCAGGTTCCGGCAACACCCCGTACGTCAGCTTGCACACCCAGCTTGCCTTCGGCTCCTACCTCACGCGCTACCCGCGTTACTTCTGAGGCAAAGGAACTAAGTTGATCGACCATGATGTTAATGGTGTTTTTCAGTTCAAAAATTTCACCTTTGACTTGCACTGTAATTTTTTTGGAGAGGTCACCGTTGGCGATCGCGGTTGCCACTTCGGCAATATTTCGCACTTGTCCAGTTAAATTTCCTGCCATTGAGTTAACGTTGTCGGTCAGGTCTTTCCAGGTGCCAGCCACGCCCGGAACTTGCGCTTGTACGCCCAGTTTTCCTTCGGTTCCGACTTCGCGCGCCACCCGCGTTACTTCTGAGGCAAAGGAACTGAGTTGATCCACCATGGTGTTGATGGTGTTTTTCAACTCTAGAATTTCACCCTTCACATCCACGGTAATCTTTTTAGAGAGGTCGCCGTTTGCCACCGCCGTCGTGACTTCGGCAATGTTCCGTACCTGTGCCGTCAAGTTACCTGCCATGGAGTTTACAGAGTCAGTCAAATCTTTCCAAGTGCCTGCCACGCCGCGTACTTCGGCTTGTACGCCCAGTTTGCCTTCGGTGCCGACCTCGCGCGCCACCCGCGTTACTTCCGAGGCAAAGGAGTTCAACTGATCCACCATGATGTTGATGGTGCTTTTCAGGTCAAGGATTTCGCCTTTTACGTCCACTGTGATCTTTTTGGACAGGTCGCCGTTTGCCACTGCCGTCGTGACTTCGGCAATATTCCGCACCTGCGCCGTCAAGCTACCCGCCATAAAGTTCACAGAGTCGGTCAAATCTTTCCAGGTGCCAGCCACGCCGCGCACTTCTGCCTGACCCCCCAGCTTCCCGTCACCCCCCACTTCTCGCGCCACCCGTGTCACCTCAGAAGCAAAGGAGTTGAGCTGATCCACCATCGTATTAACGGTGTTTTTTAGTTCAAAAATTTCGCCTCTGACATCGACCGTAATTTTGCGAGAAAGGTCACCATTGGCGATCGCCGTTGCCACTTCCGCAATATTTCGCACTTGCCCAGTCAAATTCCCCGCCATCAGGTTCACGTTGTCGGTCAGGTCTTTCCAGGTTCCGGCAACGCCAGGGACTTCTGCCTGTACACCCAACTTGCCTTCCGTGCCCACTTCCCGCGCCACCCGCGTCACTTCTGAGGCAAAGGAGTTCAACTGATCCACCATTGTATTGACGGTGTTTTTCAGTTCCAAAATTTCGCCTTTGACATCGACTGTAATTTTGCGAGAGAGGTCACCATTGGCGATCGCCGTTGCCACTTCCGCAATATTTCGCACTTGCCCGGTCAAATTCCCCGCCATAAAGTTCACAGAATCGGTCAAATCCTTCCAGGTGCCAGCCACACCTTTTACCTCTGCCTGTCCGCCCAGTTTGCCTTCTGCGCCTACTTCCCGCGCCACCCGCGTCACTTCCGAGGCAAAGGAATTCAACTGATCCACCATCGTGTTGATCGTGCTTTTCAGATCCAGAATTTCACCTTTAACATCGACGGTAATCTTTTTAGACAGGTCGCCCGTTGCTACAGCGGTTGTCACTTCGGCAATGTTCCGAACCTGTGCCGTCAGATTCCCCGCCATTGAGTTCACAGAATCAGTCAAATCCTTCCAGGTGCCAGCCACACCAGGGACTTGCGCCTGTACGCCCAACTTGCCTTCCGTGCCCACTTCCCGCGCCACCCGTGTGACTTCCGAGGCGAAAGAATTCAACTGATCCACCATGATATTGATGGTGCTTTTCAGGTCGAGAATTTCGCCCTTTACGTCTACCGTGATTTTCTTCGATAGATCACCATTTGCCACAGCGGTTGTCACTTCGGCAATATTCCGCACTTGCGCTGTCAAGTTCCCCGCCATTGAGTTTACGTTATCGGTCAAATCTTTCCAGGTTCCGGCAACGCCTTTCACTTCTGCCTGTACGCCCAACTTGCCTTCTGTGCCCACTTCCCGCGCCACCCGTGTGACTTCTGAGGCGAAGGATTGAAGCTGATCCACCATGGTGTTGACAATTTGCGCCGTTTGCAGAAATTCCCCTTGCAGCGATCGCCCTTCAATTTCTGTCGCGATCGCCTGGGATAGATCGCCATTTGCCACTGATCGAATCACGCGTGTGATTGCTGCCATGGGCTGCACTAAATCTACAATTAGCGTGTTGATCGACCCTTCACAAGCCTTCCAAGAACCCTTTGCTCCGCCCAGCGAAGCTCGTTCATTCGTTTTGCCCTCTTTCCCCACCACCGTACTGATCCGCTCTAGCTCTGTCGTTATCTGCTCGTTCTTGTCAATAATGTCGTTGAGCGTGTCAGCAACCTTACCTGCGATGCCTGTCTGATCAAAAGGCATTCGCACCGAGAAGTTTCCTTTCTTCACTTCAGTCAAAACTTTAAGCAATTGCTTCAGGTCTAGACTATCGGTTTCAGCAAAAGTTTGAGCGGTTGTCATATTCTGCGACGGCTGTTAACGAGGGTGGTTAAAGGATAACGCTGAAGAAAAGTAAGTTTCTAAGGCAAAAACCTTCTCAAGGAAGAACATACTTTCCCTTAGGGATTATTTCCTACAAAAGACTGACGCGTCTTCATACTTTAGATAGAAGATAGATCTTCTATGATTCAGTCTAGGGAGAGATGTTAAAATAGCACTGTTGGCGCAGTTTAAGTAAGTCAGCTATTACGCTCAAGCTTGCCTGAAGGAGTTTGTGAGTTTGCTAGTGGGTAGCTGGTATAAGCGCTCGATTCTCCGAATGCCAAATACCTGTTACGTGTACTACCCTGGCTATTACTATACTTTTTACCACGCTAGTCCCTTGTCCGATCAATCGCTAGACAATGAAGCAAATAATGAAGTGGCTCAGTTGGGAAACAATTTACCCCAACTGATGGATTCGGTCGTTCAAGCCGTAACAAAAGTAGGTGAAGATCGGGACTTAGAAAGTGCCTTGTTCGTTCGAGATGAAATTCGTCGCTTACCTGACGCGCTGGTAACGGAGATTTTAAATCAACTCATTCTCAGGCTAATCTTTGTTGATCCTCTCTTGTGCCGTTGGTTTGTGTTAGATGTGTTTTTGCATGATGCTGATCCTGCTGCAAAAGCTGATGTTGCCGAGCGAATTAATGTATTAATAGCAGACTTGCGATCGCAGCAAAAATAATTTTTCTATAAAGCTCATTTAATACTTTTTCTGACAAAAATTCAATAGCTATTAAGAGGATGTCTGAGAAGTATCAAAGATTCTTACACTCGCCCCCCAACCCCCCATTTTGGGGGATTTAGGGGGCGGATTGGATAGCAACCTAGACTTCTCAGACATCCTCTAAGGCAGAAAATTATGAGGCGATAGAGATAGAAATGTGAAACCTCTGCTGAAGTTTCAGCAAGAGCACTGCCTCTCATTCCATTGCAGCTAATTCTTTGCAATATTGCCAATGACTAAAACGTTTTTCTTGCCTCTTCCCTGCAAGGGCAGGGGAACCAGATTGAACTTGGAATGAAGTCATGACTTATGCTTTGGGCATTTGATGCGTCATCCTGATCTTAAAATTCTTCAAGACGCAGTCAGAAAAGCTGAGAGTTCTTGACCACCGAAATCTGACAAGAATCAAGACGGTGTCGAATAACCATGACCGTCATAAGTTTGTCACTTCAAAATTCTATCTTGGGAACAATAGCTTAGTACAAAACCAATATCTTCCTTCCCAAGTTCCCTGTAAAGACTAGACATTTCACCTCTCTTATTTCTGTATCTGAGTATCAAGACTTCCTATGGCTAACTCTACATCAATCTGCTTAAATGACAGTTTACATGCACCTGTTAAGTCCTTAGAGCGATCGCTCCAAGCTTCTACTCAACTACTGGTCGTTGATGCCAGCGTTGAAAACTCCTCAATGTTAGCCAATGGAGTTCATCCTTCTGTAGAAGTTCTCGTTCTAAACTCAGATCAGAACGGAATCATGCAAATTAGTCAAGTATTGCGATCGCATCCTGCCATCACGACTCTTACTGTCGTAGCTCACGGAGTTCCCGGCTGCATCTACCTCGGCAATACCCCTCTTAATAACGACACCATTGCCTACCATAGCTGGGAACTATCGACTTGGTTTGCCCATGCCTACAATCCGCAAATTCTCCTCTACAGTTGCAACGTTGCCCTCGGCGATTCTGGAATTGAATTCATCCAAACTCTTCACCGCCTCACCAGAGCCAGCATTGCCGCATCCACAACCTTAATTGGGCGCACTGCCTCAGATAGTAACTGGCAACTCAACTATCAACTTGGGCAGATCGACAGCCAAAACCCGATCGCTTCAGATGTCCTGCAATCCTACCCAGGTGTACTTGCACCACCCGTCATCACCGATGCAGTCACCACACCCCGTTCCACATCTGAAGAAACCGTCATTGGTATCACAGGTGTAACCATTAGCGATACCGATGGCGATACACAAACTGTCACGGTCAGTGTTACCGAAGGACTAATTGCCCTAGCTACTGGTTCTGGAGTCATCGTTACCGAAAGTAACGCCACTAGTATTACTTTTACAGGAACCGTTTCTCAAGTTAATGCTGCTATTAATGGCATGAACTATACTCCTAGTTTGAACTATGCCGATACCACTACGTTGAGCATTTCTAGCAACGACGGCTTTACAACAGTGACTAAAACAGTGGCGATCGCTGTTACTCCTGTCAACGATGCCCCCACGATCGCTCCCTCAACTGCCACTGTCATAGAAGGGGGTAATGCCACCTTTGTTGCCACCAACTTTGGCATTGCCGACGTAGATAATATTGCCGCTCAAATCATCGTCAAAGTTGCAGCCCTTCCTAGCAAAGGCTTCCTCATGCTAGACGGAGGTAAACTCGCAGTCGGATCTTCTTTCTCCTCCGATCGCATCCCCGATCTAAAATACATTCATGACGGGACACAAACGACTGCTTTAGGGGGCACCAGTGATAGCTTTAGCATCACGGTTGCTGATGGAGCAGGCGGCATCATTAGTTCCACAGCTATTCCCATCACCATTACGCCAATCAATCAACTGCCCACAGTAACTGGATCAGCCATTCTGTTTGAAGGTGAATCGAACAAACCTGTCACCCTCACCATTAGCGACTTAGATCAAACCGCTACTAACTACACCATCAAAATTCTTTCCCAACCTGTTAATCTATCTCATGGAACTTTGAACTTCAATGGTGTCGCCGTAACGGTTGGGCAAACCTTTTCTTCTGCTGATCTCTCTAACCTCACGTACAGCCACCTTGGCAACGACGAAAACTTCGGCAATCCCCCTAATGTCACCTTTGACATCGAAGTACTTGACGATGGCGGCGGCACAGGAACACCCGGAGCAAAAACTACAACTATTATCCTTGGTATTAAACCCAACAACGATGACCCAACCCTCACTACAAACACCGGAGTAACCCTCAATACAACATTAACCCGAGAAGTTGTCATTACCAACGCTGACTTAAATGTCACCGATCCTGATTCGGGTATCCCTCAGCTTACTTACACCGTCAGTCAAGCTGTCGATCCTACATTAGGTTCGCTACAACTCAACGGTAGCAAGATTGGACTAGGTGCAACCTTTACCCAAGCTGATATTAACCAAGGACGACTAAAGTACGTTTTCAACCGTAATACTACAGCCGGACAAAATCTCACTGATAGCTTCAAGTTTGAAGTGCGGGACAGCAATATCACAGAATTTCCCACTGTTCGAGAAGGGGGTGTTTACAGTGGCGGAGTTATTGCTCAGAACACTTTTACTATCGATATTTCTACTCCCAATGCAATTGTTGATGCAACTGGAAGCAACGCTCCTACAGTTGTCACAAATACCGCACCTACGATCGCCAACAATCTTGGCATCGGTCAGCCCTCTGTTGGTTCTCCTACAATTAAGAAGATGGTTCAGTCGGAATTACTTCTGCCATGCTGTTAGTCACTGATCCTGACAATACTCCAGAACAGATCGTTTACCGCATTGAGAAATCTCCTACCAACGGGGCCTTTAAACTCAATGCTAGTCCTACCGGTTTGTATGGCTCCTTCACTCAGAAAGATATCAATGATGGTAAAGTCTCTTTTCAGCATGATGGCAGTGAAGACTTTATTGATATTGATGTCACCTTTTCAGTCAGCGATGGCACTAACCTACTGAAAAACCAGAAGTTCAAATTAGATGTTATTCCCCAAAATGATAACCCTATCCTTACCGTCGGCACAACGGTTTCACTGGCAGAAGATACAGAACAGGTTATCACCACCGCAAACTTTAACCTCAGTGATATCGATGGCTCTGGTGAAAAAATAGGGCAAGGCTTTGCCACCACCAATTCTCTCACCTTCAAAGTAACGGAACTTCCTGTCAATGGCGATCTCTACGTTGATCAAGGTTCAGGCTATGTGAAGATCGATGCCTCAAACTTTGGGACACTGATTATCACTAACAATCAACTCACGAGTAACAAGCTGAAATATGTTCATGGAGGGGATGAGAACGTTGCCGATAGCTTCAAGGTACAAGCCCTTGACGATTCTGGTGCTCTCAACAATTTTAGTCCTATCCAAACTATCAACATTGAGATTGCTAAAATCAACGATGCGCCTGAGCCATCAACGCCAGTCGTCAACCTGGTTGTCTCAGAAGCAGGAACCGGCACTATCAAAGGATCGAATGCTCTAATCGGTGAGCCTCGCCTCGTTTATACTGACCCCGATAACAGTACAATTCAAAGACAGTACGCTATTACTAGTAAAACGACTCGCGGAGCCATTCTACTGAATGGTAAAACTCTAGCTGTCGGCAGTGTCTTCACCCAAGACGATTTAGACAATAACCGAGTTACCTATAAGCACGATGGCACTGAGTTCTATACCGACAGCTTCAATTTTGAAGTTCGCGATGGCGCTGCCCCTCCTGTTCCTGGTAGTTACGGTATTACTATCACGCCTACCAACGATTCACCAACTCTCACCGTTCCTGCTACTCAGACTTTTGCCACTACGGCTCCTCTCGTATTTAGTACCGCTAATAGCAACGCCATCACCTTTACTGATCCCGACCTCGTTGCCCTTGATGTCGGCGAAATAGACATTATCCGTGTCACCCTGGATCTGCAAACAGCGGGTGCTACTTACACAAACAGCACTTTAACGCTAGGTTCTACCACTGGTGTAACTGTTTCCACTGGCACAAACGGCGTCGCGGGCGGCAAGATTGTTTTTGAAGGAAAAAAGGCAGATATCCAGGCGGCTTTAGAGGGATTGCAAGTCCAAGTTCCCGCTGACGAAGATCGGATTGTCTCTCTAGTCGTCACTGTTGATGACCGAAATAATGGTGGACCTGATGCGCTCATTCCTCAACCTACAACGGTCACTAAAACCATTAATATTAATGCTTCTAATGTCAACGATGCACCGACTATTCCAACCACACCCGCATCTGTTAGTGTTTCAGAAGATACAACCCTCAATTTCACAGGCGCAAATGCGATCGCCATTCAAGACGTTGACTCCTTTAGCACAACTAATAATACTGTCACCTTATCTGTCAACCAAGGAACGCTAAATCTTACTCCTGGTGCAGCCATAATTAGTGGGGGTGCGAATGGAACTGGAACAATCACTTTAACTGGAAGTCTTGCTAATATTAACGCCGCGATCGCCAGCCTTTCATACAAGGGTAACCCTGAATATAACGGTAGCGACAACCTCAGCGTTGTGTTCAACGATGCGGGAAACTTGGGCACAGGCGGTGCACAAAGCGTCACTCAAAATATTCCGATTACAGTGACTCCCGTCAACGATGCGCCTACGATCGCGGCTCCTAGCTCAACGTTGGCGATCGAAGACGGTAACCCCCTCACTTTCAACGGTGCCAATCTCATTTCTATCGATGATGCGAAAGATCTCGGTTCTAACGGTAACGGGCTAGATACCTTTACCGTTACAGTCGAGGCATTAAATGGCGCTGCACCTTACGGCAGTGTGCAAGTTGCGACAGGCTCAGGCGCTACGATTATTAACGACAATACTGCGTCTGTCACCATTTCAGGAACTAAAGCCCAGGTGAATGCAGCCCTCAACGGACTGTCTTACACACCTGCAAATAGTAACGTGGATGCCACTGTTGCCCTCAAAGTAACCGCCAGAGATCAAGCCAACGGTGGAACCGCGATCGGTGGCACAGGTGGTGAACTAACCGATATCAAAACCGTTCTCATTAACGTGAGTGGTGTTAACGATGCCCCTGTCTTGACGGCTCCCACCAGCGTTATCGCAACTGAAGATATACAATTCACTTTTGCTGCCAATTCCCTTAGAGTTGATGACCCAGATGACTTTGGCAAGCTCTTGCAAGTCAGCCTCAGTGTAGGCATTGGCAATAAACTAACGTTGGGCAGTCTAGCAGGACTAACAATTGTTAGCGGTGCCGATAATACTAGCACTGTGACTATCAAAGGCACAGAGTCCGCAATTAACACTGCGCTCAATACCCTCAAGTATCAAGGGAACGCTGACTATAATACTTTGGGGGGCAGCAAGGATACTTTAATAATTCTTGTTGACGATTTGGGCAACTCTGGGACAGGCGGTGCAAAAACAACTACTAAAACCGTAGACATCACCGTTACTCCTATTAATGATGCACCTGTCGTTCCGGGTTCTGCTAGTGTCGTCGTCGTTCCGGTTGCAGAAGACCTAACCAACCCTGCTGGAATCAATACTTTTACCCTGCTCAACAGCAAATATAGTGATATTAAAGACACGGTAAGCGGAGGCTCAACCGCCACACCCCTGGCAGGCATCGCTATTTACTCAAACAATGCTGTAGCAGCCCAGGGCAAATGGCAATACAACACAAGCGGCAGTTGGATCGATATTCCTACATCTGTTGGCACCTCGTCTGCCCTCGTTCTTCCTGCTACTGCCGATCTTCGGTTTCTTCCTAATGCTAACTTCAATGGCGCACCTGGTAATCTCAGAGTCTATCTCTCCGATGGCACAGGTGGGCTTCCAGCAACAGGCAGTCTATCTAACGTCTCTGCCGCTAATCGTGGCAATGCAAACCAGTGGTCAAACAACCCTGTTAGCATCACCACCACTATTACCGCCGTTAATGATGCCCCGATCGCCACTGGTATAGCGTCATTGGCTACCATTGATGAAGATGCGACTAATCCTCCAGGAGCCACGGTCGCAAGCTTATTTACTCCTACATTCTCTGATACTATCGATACTGTTGCGGGTGGCTCAACTGCGAACACTTTAGCTGGAGTCGCAATTATTGATAATGCTGCCACAGCAGCACAGGGAACTTGGCAATACTTTAACGGAACAAGCTGGGTAGCGATCGCCAATCCTACTCCTAGCGCTGCTTTAGTCATTGCAGCAGGAACTGGACTCCGCTTTCTCCCAAATGCAGATTTTAATGGCACTCCCGGTGGTCTCACAGTCAAGTTAATCGATAGCTCTGGCACAGCTACGACTGGAAACATTCTTGACCTAACTGCCTTAGGTACAGGTGGAATTACGCCGTATAGCAGTGGCACTATTCCTCTCACTACTTCAGTCACATCTGTGAACGATGCACCTAACGGTGCTGATAACGTAAAGACTATTGCTGAAGATACAAGCTATACGTTTGCAGCGATCGACTTTGGTTTCAGTAATCCTGCCGATCCAACTGATACTTTATCAGCAGTAAAAATTAGCAGTTTGCCAAGCAATGGAAAACTGCAACTGAATGGCGTTGACATCACGGTTGCAAATGTCGTGGTCTCGTTAACTGATATCAACAGTAGCAAGCTCAAATTTGTGCCCGATCTTGATGAAAACGGCGCACCTTACGGCAACTTTACTTTTGCAGTCAGAGACAATAGTGGCATAATAGCTACGGAGTTTGATGCAACTCCCAATACCTTCACTTTTAACGTTACTCCAGTAGATGATGCACCCACTGGGCAAGACAAAACCATTACTACACTAGAAGACACAAACTATGTTTTAGCTATCGCTGACTTTGGCTTTGCTGACGTTGATGGCGATACTTTCAGCAGTGTTCGTATTGACACGCTACCCACCAACGGTACTCTCAAACTCAATGGTACATTAGTCATTGCTGGACAAGATATCGCTATAGCTGACATTATTGCTAGCAATCTGGTTTTCGCTGCTGTCTCCAATACCAATGGCGCAAACTATGATAACTTCAACTTCTCCGTCAAAGATAGTAGTGGTCTTCCAGCTACTGAGTTTGATTTAGCTCCCAACACTATCACTTTCAATGTTACTCCAACGAATGATCCACCGACGGGACAAGACAAGACCATTACGGCGATCGAAGACATAGACTATATCCTCACCGTTGCAGACTTTGGCTTTGCAGATATTGACACAGGTGATAGTCTCTCTGGCGTTCGCATTGACTCATTGCCGACTAATGGCACACTCGAACTTAACAGCGTTCCAGTCACAGCCGGACAAATCATCGCAACGGCTGATATCACCGCTAATAAATTAATATTTACCACTGCTCTGAACGGCAACGGTGACAACTATGCTAATTTCACTTTCTCTGTTAAAGATAGCAGTGGTGATCTAGCTACTCAGTTCGATACTGCTTCTAACACTATCACTTTTGACATCACCGCAAAAAATGATCCACCGACGGGACAAGACAAGACCATTACGGCGATCGAAGATACGGACTATGCGCTTACCGTTGCAGACTTTGGCTTTGCAGACATTGATACAGGTGATAATCTCTCTGGCGTTCGCATTGACACCTTTCCTAGTAACGGCACGCTGAAACTCAATGGCACATTAGTCACGGCTGGACAAATCATTACCACGGCTAATATTACGGCTGGAAACCTAATCTTTACTGCTGCGCCAGATGCAAATGGCAGCAACTACAGCAACTTCAATTTCTCCGTTAGAGATAGCAGTGGTGATGGAGCTACTCAGTTTGATATTGCACCTAATAAAATCACTTTCAATGTCACTCCAGCTAACGATCCGCCTACCGGGCAAGATAAGACTATCTCCAGCGTCGAAGACACGCCCTATGTTTTCACCACTAATGACTTTGGCTTCAGCGATATCGATACGGGCGATATCCTCTCTGACGTTCGGATCGACACGCAGCCAGCCAGCGGCACATTCAAATTTAGTGGTATCGAGGTCGTTGTCGGACAAATCATTAGCTCTGCCGATATTACAGCAGGTAAGCTTATTTTTACCCCTGCTGCCAACGCCACTGGTAACAATTCCTTCAATTTCTCAGTCAGAGACAATAGTGGAGATTCAGCAACAGAGTTTGATTCAGTTCCTAACACCATTATCCTCAACGTTTTACCCGACAACGATCCGCCCACTGGACAAGACAGAACTATCTCCACCGTTGAAGATACAGTCTATTTGTTGACGACTAACGACTTTGGCTTCAGCGACATTGATTCAGGCGACACCCTCTCTGGCGTTCGCATCGACACCTTGCCCAACGGTACACTCGAACTCAACGGTATCCTTGTAATGATCGCCCAAGTGATCTCCGCTGGAGACATTGCCGCTGGAAATCTAGTCTTTACACCTGCGGTCAATACTAGCGGCAATGATGCCTTTACCTTTTCCGTCAAAGACAGCAGCGGGAATATTGTCAATGAGTTTGATACTGCACCCAATACCTTGACCTTTAATGTCACTTCTGCCAACGATCCACCGAGCGGTCAAGATAATGCGATCGCCTCTTTTGAAGATACGCCTTATATTTTCACCACTAGCGATTTCGGCTTCAGTGATGTTGATCCAGGTGATTTCCTCTCCAGCGTTCGCATCGATACTCCTCCCGCTAGCGGTACATTTACCCTTGATGGAATTGCGATCGCTCCCGGTCAAATCGTCAGCGCCGCTGATATCGCCGCCGGGAAACTTGCCTTCACCTCCGCACCAGATTCCAACGGCAATGACAACGCTGCCTTTACCTTCTCTGTTAGAGACAGCAGTGGCGACTCTGCCACAGAATTTGATCCTTTGCCCAACACCATTATCTTCAACGTTGCTCCCATCAACGATTCCCCTACTGGACAAGACAAGGCGATCGTTGCTGTTGAAGACGTAGGCTATCCGCTTACTACTGCCGACTTTGGCTTTAGCGATATTGATCCGGGCGATACCCTCTCTGGCGTTCGCATTGATTCGTTACCCATCGGAACACTTAAACTCAACGGAACTGGTATCACGGTTGGGCAAGTCATTTCTACCGCAGACATCATCGCTGGGAATCTAACTTTTACATCTGCTCTGAACTCAACAAGTAATGATAATTTTACGTTCTCAGTAAAAGATAGTAGTGGAGATATAGCGACAGAATTTGACACTGCCCCCAACACTCTCTCCTTCAACGTTACGCCTGTTAATGATCCACCAGCCGGACAGGATAAGACCATTCCTACTGGCGAAGATGCATC
The DNA here is from genome assembly GCA_019358855.1 of Timaviella obliquedivisa GSE-PSE-MK23-08B. NCBI lineage: Bacteria > Bacillati > Cyanobacteriota > Cyanophyceae > Oculatellales > Oculatellaceae > Timaviella > Timaviella obliquedivisa. The sequence continues at coordinate 239,518 of JAHHII010000005.1, forward strand.
CTACATTTTCACCACTAGCGACTTTGGGTTCAGCGACCTTGACCTTGGCGATAGTCTCTCTGGCGTTCGCATTAACTCTCTACCCACCAGCGGCACATTCACCCTCAATGGCACACCTGTTTCGGTTAGTGATATTATCAGCGCGGCTGACATCATGGCGGGCAACCTCATTTTTACGCCTGCCGCCAATATCACTGGAAGTAACACCTTTACCTTCTCGGTTAGGGATAGCAGTGGTGATCCTGTCACAGAATTTGATCTAGTTCCCAACACCATCACCCTCAACGTTTCACCTACCAACGATCCGCCCACTGGACAAGATAAAGCCATCTCAATTGTTGAAGATACAGGCTACCCGTTAACTACTGCCGACTTTGGCTTCAGTGATGTCGATCCTAGCGATACGCTTAGCGGCGTTCGCATCGACACGCTACCTACCAATGGCACATTCACCCTCAATGGCGCACCTATTACGATCGGTCAAGTCATTAACTCTACTGATATCGCCGCAGATAAGCTCATCTTTACTCCAGCCCCTAACGCCAATGAATCAACCAACTTCACCTTCTCCGTCAAAGACAGCAGCAGTGATCCGGCTTCCGAGTTCGACCCTACTCCCAACCAGATCACCTTCAATGTCGCACCTGTCAAAGATGCACCCACCGGACAAGATAAGACTATCTCAGCAACTGGTGGCATTGGCTATCCTCTGACTATTAATGACTTCGGTTTTGCCGATGCTGACGATGACACCTTCAGCGGTATTCGTATCGATACCATTCCCACTAACGGCACGTTCCAACTCAATGGCACTAACGTTACGGCTGGGCAAGTCATCAGTGCTACTGAGATTGCAGCGGACAAGCTCGTTTTCACGATCGCGCCAGGCACCAACGGCAACAATTACGCTAACTTCACTTTCTCAGTCAAAGACAACAGCGGCGATACTGCCACCGAGTTTGATGCTATTCCGAACACAATTACCTTCAACGTTGCCTCTAACCTTGCACCCATCATTGACTTAGATAGCAATGATAGCAGTGGCATCACAGGCACTAACTACCAAGTGCTTTACACCCCTGGACAGTTAGCCAAAATTGGTGATACCGATGTCAGGATTACCGACGTAGACGACTCTAATATGGAGTCTGCTATCGTTACCCTGACTACTCGCTTCAATGGTGCTTCTGAAGGTCTTGTCCTCACCGGGACTTTACCTAGGGGAATCAACGCCTCTGCCTACGATCCCCTCACCGGAATTTTGAAGCTTACAGGTAGTGCATCCATTGCAGATTATCAAGCGGCGATCGCTTCCATCACTTATAAGAACACCATTGTTGCGAAGAATACAAGTAATCGTACCGTTACCGTTATAGTGAATGACGGTGAGAAAGATAGTAGTATCGCGACGACAACGATTCTGTTTGACTCTGACGGCGATCGCTCTTCTGACTCTTCAGATCTTGATGATGACAATGATGGCATCCCCGACCTCATCGAACAAAACGGTAATCCTAGCCGAGATACAGACGGGGACGGCATTCTAGACACTTTGGATCTTGATGCTGATAATGATGGCATTACCGACCTTCAAGAAAGCGGATTAAGCACCGCTACAATTGCCATCCTCGACAAAGATAATGATGGTGTCATTGACCCAATTAATAACTTTGGCAGCAATGGTCTATCCAACTCTTTAGAAACTACACCAGACAGTGGTGTCCTCAACTACACTCCCATTGATACGGATGGAGATAAAAAGCCCAACTTCCAAGATCTCGATAGTGATAACGATGGTTTAAGCGACCTTGCTGAAAGCGGATCTGGCTATCTTGATGGCAACGGCGACAAGATGGTAGATGGAAGTGATTCTGACGGAGACGGCATCCTTGATCTAGCCGATAAAGGCGCGGGTTTTGGTGGCGGTAATCGTCCACCGTTCAAAGACAGTAATAACAACGGTACTCCTGACTTCATGGAGATATCCGTCAGTCCTCCTAAAGGCACTAACGGTTCTGATACTATCATTGGCACTGATGGTGATGATATTCTCAACGGCTTCAGCGATCGCGATATTATCTACGGTCGGGGTGGGAATGACTTAATTAATGGTGGTAGCGATCGCGATGTTCTACGCGGTGATGAGGGGAACGACACCATTAACGGTGGAACAGATAATGATGACATTCAAGGAGGAACAGGAAATGACAGCATCAGCGGCGGCGATGGTGATGATCTGATACTAGGAAACGACGGTGATGATGTACTGAACGGCGATCGCGGTAAGGATAGAATTTACGGGGGGGAAGGCAAGGACATTATCAACGGTGGTGACGGAAACGATCGTCTCCATGGTGATGAAGGGGATGATATTATTCGAGGCTACCGGGGCAACGACCTTTTGATTGGTGGACTGGGCAAAGATGTACTCACTGGAGGACAAGGACGGGACATCTTTAGATATCGTTCAGTGAAAGAATTCAACGATGTCATCACAGATTTTGAAATCGTCAAAGACCGCTTTGACCTCCGAAAAATCTTCAATCGTAGAGGCTCCATGAGCAATATCGAACTTCAACAAAGTGGCAAAGACACCCTTATTGATGTGAGCTTTAAAGGCAAAGAATATACCCTCGGTATGCTCGAAGATGTTAACGCTAACACTCTAAAAGCGCGCCACTTTAAGTTCTAAATATCGGAAGGGAGGCAAATAACTGCCTTCTGCCCCCCTTCTTTGATTCCATTCGTTTTGCCTCCAGTTTTCTCGCTGAAATTGTGGGCTTCTAGGCACTTGATAGGTTTTACCAACGAAATAGGTAACCTGTATTAGCGAGAGAATTCGTAGCATTCGCAGGATAATTTCAATGAAAGTTTCAAGCATCGCAATATTATTAATACTGACGGCATCTCCCTATACTGTACTTGCCCAAACCCCAGACGTTTCTCGCATTCCTGCAAGACTAGGTGTCGGACACAACAGTTCTCAGGGTGCTATTGATGGCACTAGTCGTTTCGAAGGCTTCGTTCCTCTCGCCCAAACTGCTGGGCAACGCATCACATTTTTAGAGGGTGAATTCCTCCTCGACAACGGTGGCGATGTGGGCGGCAACATTCTCCTAGGCTATCGCTATTACAATGACAGCAAAAATCGAATTTGGGGTGGTTACCTTGGGTTTGATCATCAACAAACTGACGAAAACTCCTTTAACCAAATTGGTTTAGGAGTCGAGAGCTTAGGCAGAACTTGGGACTTCCGGGCAAATGCTTACCTCCCCATTGGCGACACGCGTGAACTAACTGATGAAACTAGCTTCGACAGTGGCTTCAGAAATGTCAGAGGCTTTCAACAACATCAATTTGTTCTAGGCAGAGAGCGCACACGCCAAGTGGTTAGTGGCTACGAAGCTGCGCTAGGTGGTTTTGATGTAGAAGTCGGTGCCCGGTTAGCCCACTGGGAAACAGGTGATTTACGCGGCTATGGTGGGGTTTACTTCTATGATGCAGCAGGCAGTAATAGCACACTCGGTTGGCGACTGCGCCTTGATGCTGACCCTAATCGTAACGTCAACTTGGGAGTAGCACTACAAAATGACGAGAAGTTTGGTACTAATTTCTCGTTCTCGGCTGCGTTCACATTTCCAGGAATTCGCGGTCGCGATCGCGTTCAACCTGCTGAAACTGTCGTGGCTCGTCTTGGTGAACCCATTGCCCGTACTCCTGGCATTATCATTGAGACTCAGCGCGAAGTAGATACGCAAGTTGAACGCGATGTCCGTCCGTTAGAAAATCCTGAAGAAGAACGTCCCTACCGCTTTCAACACGTTACCTTGGGTTCTGTAGGAGGAGACGGTACATTTGAAAAACCATTTGGCACAGTTCAAGCTGCGCTCAATAATACTCGCTCTGATGGTAACGATATTGTCTATGTTGATCGTGGGAGCAATCCAGCGATTCCAGCTTTTACCATTCCCGATCGCGTCCAAGTCTTTTCTCAAGCTCCTGCTCAGTTCTTGGCAGGGTTACCGTTTCCTGGATTTCCTAGAGCCAGAGTGCGGTTGCCCTTTTCGCCTGTGCCAAACTACGAGGATGGAATCTTGGTTCGCTTGCCTTTATCTGGCGATCGCAACTTTCCTCGGATTCAAGGCGGTAGCGCTGATTTGGTAACAATGGGCAATCGCACAACTCTTGCTGGGTTTCAGCTTTTGGATGCAACGGGAAATGGCATTGCTGCTAACAACGTGACCGATATAGAACTGCGGAGTAACACTCTTACCAATTCGAGTGAGCGAGGCATTTTTCTTGATAACGTTGCGGGCAGTGTGGTGATGTTTGACAACACGGTAACTGCCTCTAGAGGAGGAGCAGGTTCGGGACAAGGTATTCTCATTCGCAATAGCATTGATGCTGCAATCGAAGTGACGATGAATCGCCAGCGGTTAGAGAATCAGCGAGTAGGTCTGGAATTACTCTCGGAGGGCGATCGCATCCGTAGCATTGATCCTCAGCAAAATATCAGCATTCGTAACACGACTATTACGAACTCCCGTGAACAAGGCTTACGCATTCAAGCCAATGGATCTGGAAACCAACAGCTTTCCTTCCAGGATGGTGAAATTCAGAATAATGGTGCCCAAGGTGTGGTGATTCAAGCTGCTAATACTGCCTCTCAAGAAGTGTATCTGGATCAAAGTTTTATTAGTAATAATGGCGGTGCGGGTATCCAAGTCCAGGGTGGAATTGCAGGGGGAACTTCTACTTCTGCACAGGAAGTCTTTGTCCGAAATAACATCATTGAGAATAACCGAGGGGCTGGAATTGATATCAATGCAAATGAATCTTCTGCACAGGAATTTGCGATCGATAGCAACACAATTCGGAACAACAGGGGTGCTGGTATTCAAGGCATATCTAACAATGCCTCGTTTCAAGAGTATGTTACTGATGGCTCTAATGGTTCGCAAGGAATTAGCAACAACATTATTTCTGGAAATGGTGGTCTAGGCATCAGCTTACAAGCCAATGATATTTCCACATCAGTGACTGATTTGGTCAACAATAATGTGTCTAACAATCAAGCGGATTCTGATGATGTAGTAGTTGCTCTATCTAGTAACACGGCTAAGGTTTGTGTGGTAGCACTGACCAACACGACCCTTTCTGGAATACGGTTGGATAACAATAGTTCCAACTTAGCAACTGGTCTATTTGAAATAGGAGACTTGGGCAACATTTCTACGTTAAACATTGGTCGTGTGTTGTTACTGCCCAATGTGGCGACGTTTACCGATAAGCCTGGTGCCAGGTCTTGCTTTTGAGAAGTTTACGCTATCTTGTCTGTTTTATTAACAGATGGCAACTTTAGTGGCTCAATTAGTTAATGCTCTTCGGCAGAAATATCTAAGGACAACTCACGAGCAAGGACAGTATAAGGACAGTATGTTGAACATTGCCGCCAAACAAGTTACTAGCACGTGTTTGGGGGTGAAGACGCTTCGACCAAGAACTGTGTATTAATCCTTGCGCCCTTCTATTTTGCAACGCATCATTAAACAATGAGCTAAGGAAGACAGAAAGGCAGATCCAGCGCTTGGGATCTGCCCTTACCAAAATAGCGTTAACCTACAGTTACTTCACTAGTATCCACACCCTCTGCGCCATGTACACCACTAGCCACAGAAACCGCTTTATCGAGAAGCGCCTGGCTTGGCACTTTGCCTTTGAGCACAACCTTGTCGCTGAGTTGAGCAACCCAGAGGGTTTCGATATCATCTAAGCCATCCGCTTCGTCAAACGCTAGTGCTACGCGCTTAGCCAGACCGCTTTCATCAAACTCTCCGTTTAAACCAACTTTAGCAGGAGGAATACTATCAGCAGTAGGACTGGCAGCAGTGGGGCTGGCAGCAGTAGGGCTAGGAGTTGCTGCTACTGGAGGCGCACCTGCGGCGGGTTTTTTACTGCCGGGAAACAATCTACTTAGCCAACTCATATTCTGTTCCTCTAGAAATTTAAAACACTGGTCACAGCTAAGGTTACCAGCAAACCTGCTCCTAACTATGTGCCGAAAGGTGTAGTTTAGCCGTCTATTTGACCTTGCTCGGTCTTTATGATCTGAGATAATGCGATCGCCCTTCCACCTTTTAGCATAAAAGGCGATCGCTCTCTCTGTTCCCATGCAACAGGCTAGGTATCGATAAACGTCTATATTTCTTTCAATTCTTAGATCGAACTTGAGCTACTGAGTTTCCATCCAAACCAAGCATTTTTGCATTTGCTCTGCAACGGTTTGGCGATCGCCATGGAAGCGACGACCATGTCCTGGCAATACCCACTCAAATGAATAACCGGCTAGCCGCTTCATCGATTGGATAAGTTCTGTCCAAGAGTACCAACAGGCTCTCCGAAACGCATACAGGTGATTGAGGTCAGAAGACCAGGCGAGGTGATCTCCCGTGAACAAAATAGTGTTGTTGTAGAGTAATACCGTGTGTCCTTTAGTATGACCTGGAACGGGAATGATCAACAGATCGGGTTTTAGCTGAATTGGATCTATCCCTGATAGTTGAATTTCAACACTCTGAGTGGAACGGTTGATCTCATCTTTGTGGAGAATGCGATCGCAACCAAAGTGCTGGTGAAATTTTTGATGATCTGCCACGTCATCTCGGTGAGTCAGATAGAGATAACGAATGCCGCCCATCTCTTCCAATCTTTTTACCAAAGGAGGTGCAAAGCGAGGTGAATCAACCAACACATTACCGTCTGCTCGTTGAATAAAATAGCTGGCAGCCCCATAGGAATTTTCGGCGTGATAGCCGCAGTGATACACAGTTTCTGTAATGGGAATAGGAAAGCTGTGATGTACCTGCTTAACATCTTGCGGCTTTTCGACGGTTCCAATTGATGCAGTTGGACAAGCCAATAATGCCTGCATCGCTCTCAGACGCTCTGCTTCACTACGCGGCTGGTGATAAACCGCAGATTGAGCGCCTGCTTCATAAAAAGTTTCTGGAGCCATCCATCGACAGGTATCACAGTCGATGCAAGTGGAATCAACGTAGAAATCACCACTCACGTTTTCGGGGCGGCGTTGGGTGGGGTGTGCCATAAGACTAAGTATATTGATTACTTTCAGGTTACACCTTGATACTCATTTTGTAGTTAAGGATTTACCTTGCAAAAAAATAGAAGACGAACACCATTCCCAGAAGTTTTTTGGAAGCTTATGGGTGAGGGGGCATGACATCGTGCCGCAGTGACTCACGAGTCGAAGGGAGTCACTGCTGTGAACTTTGAAAAGATGAAACCGCTTGCTCAATAATATCGGCGGCTCGAGTCACGCCTCCAGATTGAGCGATCGCCTGTTGAAGGCGCTGTGCTTGCTCTCGATAACGGGGTTGGTTCAGCACTTTTTCAATCGCACTTTTCAGCAGTGGAACGCTCAATTGTGACAGCGGAACTTGCTCTCCAGCCCCCGTCCAAGCAATCCGGGCAGCCACTCCAGGTTGATCATTGGTAATGGGGATGGCAACCATAGGGACTCCACAACTCAGGGTTTCTAAAGCTGTGTTCATCCCTGCATGAGTGATGACGAGTTTGGCTTGTTGCAATAGTTCTAGCTGGGGAGCATAGCCCACGACGATCGGTGATCCAGCAAAGGTCGGCAGCGCGGTCGTATCCAGATGTTTACCCAGTGAGATCACCAGTTGACAACCTAGACCATCGCAGGCTTGGGCGATCGTGCGAAACGTCTCAAATTGTCGATTTTGTACCGTTCCCAGAGACGCATAAATAAGTGGTTGTCCTGTTAGTTGCTCATAGGGAAATGTGGTTGCAGTCCGCGTGTTGGCGGCGTGCCAAGGCCCGGTAAAATGAAAGCAGTCTGGCAATTGTTGCCTGGGAAATTCAAAGGCAGCCGGAGATTGGCTGATTTGCGCCAGCTTTGAAAAAGCGTCGTTGGGTTGCAATAGCGGCGGCAGTTGATGCCGATGCCGATACTGATTAATTAAGGATTGAAACGACCATCCAACGATCGCTAAGCCAAAATGAGCCGCTTGATTTCGCACTTGTGCCCACCATTCAGGCTCATACTCCCAATCCGTAAAGATCGGTGGAATGGCAGGTTCTTGGTTTAGCATTAATGCATTGCAGACACTAATAAACGGTAGTCCCAATGCTTCAGCGATCGAACCTGCTTCGGGGGATACTTGATCGACAATCAATGCTTCTATCTGAAGCTGTTGAATCACAGCAGGAGCTTCTTGCAACACCACAGCGGCTCCAGACTGCACCAAATCCATCGTATACTTCACGGCGATCAGCCCATCCAATTGACCCAGTTTCTCCTGAGTTTGTGCGGATGAGCCAGGCGGAAATTCTGCTTGCCCAATTGGATAAAACTCAATTCCGGCGGTCTCTGCGACTGTCTGAGCATCCACAATATTAATGAGGGTAACGCGATGCCCCCGATGCTGAAGTTGATGCCCCAGGGTAGCGATCGGGTTAAGGTGCCCAGAACCGGGCGGGCAAAACAAACCGAAGTGAACCATGATGAAATAAGGCCTTTCACAAATAATTGGATTTTTTCACTTTAACAATCCAGCCTTTGTAGCGGTGAAGAATTTCAGCGTAGATCGTTTTAACTCGCTATATCGTTTTTCACCATCCTTGAGATGCCACAAAATCAAAAGCTTCCACTTGCCGCCCAACACCTTAAGCGTCATTTGCACGAACAATATACCGTCAGTTTAATTCGATTGCATTAACTCATTCTCCTCTGAGCTTATAGGAACTTACAAAAAAGTAAGTACTTCCCAAAAAGTCAGTCGAAGTATACCTTGGGGTTTGGTCAAGAATCAGTTTGAGTTCGTTCAGGAGACAGAGCAATGTCGTCATTGGCAGGAAAAGTCGTCGTTGGCAGGAAAAGTAGCCCTTGTTACAGGTGCATCGCGCGGGATTGGACGATCGGATTGCAGAACGGTTGGGGCATGACGGTGCGAATGTAGTGATTACCTATGCTGGCAATTGAGATCAGGCAGAAGCGGTTGTTGAAACGATTAAAAACAATAGCGCAGAAGCGTTCAGCAAAGTTGTGCAAAGGACAATCGCAGTTCAACCTGATATTAGTGATATCGAAAGTACACGTACTTTATTTGCCGATGCGTTTCTGGCATCGGAGTCGTATGAGGCGACATGGATAAATGGACAGGTCATTCAGGTGAATGGCGGCATTTTATAAGCGAGGAAAAAGATGGAAATTGCGAATTCAGTTGCGCTGGTGACAGGAGCCAATGGAGGCTTGGGTCAATATTATGTGGAGGCATTGCGATCGCGAGGTGCTACCAAAATTTATGCGGCGGCTCGTAATTCCAATTCGCTAGCCGACCTGGTAGCGACTGACCCTAACATGATTATTCCGGTTGCCCTAGATATCACCCATGAAGAAGCGGTAAACCAGGCAGCAGCCCAATGTCAAGACGTGACATTTCTAATCAACAATGCCGGGGTTGGATTCAATCAAGGGTTGATTGCAGCGTCTGATTTATCTCAAGCTCGCATGGAAATGGAAGTGAACTATTTCGGAACCTTGATGATGTGTCGTGCCTTTGCGCCTGTGCTGAAGCAAACTGGGGGCGGAGCAATTATCAACATGGCATCGATGGTAGCGCGCGTCAATCTTCCCTTCAACGGCAGCTACAGCGCCTCTAAAGCAGCAACGCTATCGCTCACCCAGGGAGTCCGAGCAGAGTTGGCAGCACAGGGAACCTTAGTCATTGCCGTCTTGCCTGCGACCATTGATAGTGGCATGGGAAAATCCTATCCTGACCCGAAAGTGTCGCCGGAAGAGGTAGTCAACGATGCCCTACAAGCCGCGATCGATGGCGTTGAGGATGTTTATCCTGGTGAACAAGCTAAACAAATGGCAGCACAGTTGCTCAAAGATCCCAAAGCCCTTGAAAAAGCAATGGCGGTGATGTTACCCAGTTCAACTCATTAATCAGGGCTTCGGCTGAGTTTAGCAGGCATGATTCAAGCTTAAAAGATCACAACTGCCGCTATCCAAACTACGTGCAAACCTTGTCCTGAAAATATGATGAAATCCCGTAGTCCTGATACTTTTCTCGTCAAAATAACGCTACTGCTGGTCAGTGCCCTGACCGTGATGGCAGGCGCAACGATCGCCCCGGCTCTCCCAGCCATGCGGCAGTATTTTTCCGAGGTTGCCAATGCTGATTATTGGGTGAGGCTCATATTAACTGCCCCAGCGCTTTTTATTGCGATCGGTGCGCCCATCGCTGGAACAATCATCGATCGCTTTGGGCGTAAAGGGTTACTGGCTACTTCGGTTTTTCTTTATGGCTTGGCGGGCAGTTCTGGCTTTTTGCTCAATGAGATTGGGTTAATGCTGCTAGGGCGAGTGCTGCTGGGCTTAAGTGTGGCAGGAATCATGACCACAGCAACTACTCTCATTGCAGATTACTACAGAGATGCTGCCCGTGCCCAATTTTTGGGACTGCAAGCTGCTTTTATGGGATTTGGTGGCGTTATCTTCCTGACTTTGGGGGCTCTTCTGAGGTCTTGGTGAAGATGGTATAGTGAGGTACATTTTACTATGCCATCGGTTCATGGACTTTCATCTCGACACCCTTCTCAATCTACCTGATACGACGGTCGAAAGCTGTCTGCACCAAGAGCAGCAAGTCGTCATGAAATTACGCTTTTTGTTGGAAAAAGGCGACTGTCCCGATTGCCAACAGTCGAGTGAGGATCTACACCAAAATCGCCCTATTTTAGTGAGGGACTTACCTGTTTTTGGTCAACCCGTACAACTCCAAGTGCCTCGTCGTCAGTTTTACTGTCGCCCCTGTCAACGCTACTTTACAGAACATCTGACATTTATCGATTGGGAACGGCGTTACACGCAACGCTATGAAGACTATATTTACCAACGCGTGCAAGCGGCAAGTATGGAGCAAGTGAGTCGGGAAGAAGACCTCAGTTGGGATCAAGTTCAGGGAATTTTCAAGCACAAGTTTACCCAGCAAAAAAAACAGACTGGAGAACGGTAAGGCCTGTGGGAATTGATGAAGTCAGTCAACGGAAAGGGCATAAAGATTTTGTCACGGTCGTCTGCGATATTGACCGAAGCAATCTCCTGGAAGTGATTGATAGCCATAAACAGACAGATATCATTGAAGTGCTGCTCCAGCAACCCCTTGAGCTACGTCAACAAGTAGAGGAAGTCAGTGTCGATATGTGGGGAGGGTTTCCCAAAGTTGTTGCAGCAGTATTCCCCAATGCTCAGATTGTCTTCGACCGATTTCATGTGATGAAGCCAGTCAACGAAGAGTTGAATAAAGTGCGAAAACAAGTTGACATGACGCTTAAAGGCAGTAAGTTTATTTTACTCAAGAACGGGGTCGATTTAAGCCCAGAAGAGCAGATTAAATTAGCCGTAATCTTGAGTCAATCGGGACGCTTAAAACTTGCCTACGAGTTAAAGGAAGAATTTAGAAGTATTTTTGAAACTTGCAATACGGTTGAGGCGGGCAAAGAACAACTCTTGGAATGGCTCAAGAAAGCTCGCTCTGTCTACTGTGAGGTCTTGACGACCATTCGCAGTCATCTCGATGGCATCTGCAATTACTTTTTGAGTCGGACGACCAGTGGCGTAGTCGAGGGGATGAACAACCGGATTAAATTGATTAAGCGTCAAGCTTATGGGTTTGCCAACTTCGATAATTTTCGAGCGCGGCTACTCGCTTGCTTCTCTGATTAGGCTCACTTATCACCATCAACCCAGAAGAGCCCGGGATTTTAGACAGAAACTTTCAGTCTATTAATAGTTCTGCCGCCTGAGTTACGAATAGGGTAGTGGTGTGAGAATATTGGTTAGTATCTCAAATGTTAAGCAATCCTAAAGATGCTAGTAACGAAAAGCAGTAAATTTGCTTAGTATTTGGCATCAAGCTGGACTTCTTTAAGTGGGTGGTTAAGGACATGAGTTTTGAGGCAGAAAGGTTGATCATTCGTCCAATTCGAGGGTCTATTGAGCCGGAGCAATGCGCTCGAATGATGGTCGAGGAAGAACCTTGGGTTCGATTCGGAACTAGTTATAAAGATAGTTTGCATAAGATGCAAGACACAAGCAAAGAAATCTACGTTGCTGAATCTGACGCACAAGTTGTTGGATTTGTGATTGTCAATATGCAGGGGACGTTCATTGGATACATTCAGACCGTTTGTGTAGCAGCAGAGCAGCGTGGAAGAGGAATCGGAACAAAGCTGATTGAGTGGGCGGAAGGCAGGATATTTAGAGATAGTCCGAATGTATTTATCTGTGTTTCATCGTTTAATCAAAATGCCCGTCGTCTCTATGAGCGATTAGGATATTCAGTTATTGGAGAACTAAAGGATTACATTGTGAAGGGGCATTCAGAGCTACTTCTACGAAAGACTCAGGGAGCATGGCTTGATTTTCAAAAGCATAAATGTTGATTGTGGCGGCAGAACAATCCGCTTGCACACCGACCGTATCAAGATGGTTAGTCTAGTCCAAAAGATCACTAGCGGCGTGTGAAGCGGGTCGTTAGGCTACTTATCTTTCGGGTGATGACAATAGTTCGAAATCGATTTGTCATTTCCCCAGCATTCACAGATTCAAGGTTATGAGTGAGGGCGGTGATTGAGAGATTGTTGATATGTGCAAAATGTCAAGCTAGAATCATTCAGGAAGTTCGCGGTCAAATTTCTTGATGAAGACGGCAATTCTCGCTCCACTTCAAGAAGAACTAGCTTTTCTGGTCGCTGAATTAGAGAAGTTTGGACTACAAAAAAGAGAGATTCGATTAGGTAGGCTAGACGTTTTTGAATTTAGCGAGATTGACTTATTAGTTACCTATGGCGGACATGGCAAAACGCAGTTTAGTATCCAGTCCCAGTACTTGCTTTGCCAGGTTCCACAAATACAACTGTTAGTGTGCGCCGGAGCCGCTGGAGCATTGACTAGTTCATTGAACGTTGGCGATGTTGTGGTCGCAACTGAAACGGTTGAACACGACTACAACCTGAAATTTGTCAGCCGCCCTCTGCCTCGTTTCGCTGGAGATCCTCAAGTCATTGAGGTTCTCCAAAATTTACCTCAGTCGAATTTAGCGTTTTCAGTTCATTTTGGTGCTGTTGCAAGCGGTGACGAGGATATTGTTGATGCTGCAAGAGGGCAAGAGGTAATGAACTTAACCAATTGTATTGCTGTTGCGTGGGAAGGGGCAGGAGGGGCGAGAGCGTGTAAATTCAATGAGAAGTATTATATTGAGTTGCGTGGTGTAACTGATACGGCAAATCATCAAGCAGCGGCAGATTTTGAAGCGAATTTGGTGATAGCCATGCACAATCTAGCTGAGGTCATTGTTCGATGGAGAGCAACGTTGCAACCAAGCGGCGCAGCACAACAATGCGGTGCAGCCGACCGTAAAGAGTTTCTTCATTAAGTTCGAGAGATCCTCGCGGCGGCTGACCTGTGCCGTTAGACAGTGCATACACCTACTAAAAAGCAGAATTTAAGTCAGGAGAAAATTAAGTGATTCGACTTGAAGATCAAGTAGCAATTATTACTGGAAGCAGGCGAGGTTTGAAACAGCCTATGCCCGCCTGCTGATGGGAAGAGGAGCACGAGTGGTTATACATGGCGCAGGCGTTAACAAAGATGGAACCGGGTTCGATCCGAACGTGGCGGCTGATGCCGCAAGCAGGATTCGAGAAGTAGGCGGGATTGCGTTTCCGATCAACGTCATCCTCGATAGTAGAGATAACTGCCGAAGAAAGAGTGGAAACTACACTGGAGAAGTTTGGTCGCCTCGACATTTTGATCTACAATGCGGGATGGGTTGCCATCAGTCAGTGCAAGATGCACCGGAACGGAGCGTAGGTTATTATTGAGTTGCAAAGATTATTCTCGTCCAATGAGTTCAACCGTTAGTCTGCAATTCCTGTTAAATGCCTATGATATTATGTAAGCACTTACGCAACTGCTTACATAATATGGTTTTTTACCCCCAAGTTGGTAAAGTAGCACTAGGTAGCCGTCTGCGACGATTAAGCGATCGCTTGACCGAAGATGCCGCAAAAATTTACACCCTTTACAGGGTTACGCTAGATCCAAAGTGGTTTCCTGTTTTCTATGTTTTGTCGCAGAAGGAGAGCGCAGCAGTTACTGAGATTGCTCAAATTATTGGACACTCTCATGCTTCTGTCAGCCAGATTGTTAGAGAGATGAGCAATCGAGGATTCGCAACAACTGAAAAGCATAGTCAGGATGCGAGAGTGAGCGTTGTAAAACTCTCTGATTCTGGGAAGCAATTGATCCCTTACCTTGAACAGCAGTGTGTTGATGTAAACCAAGCTGTTGAGGAACTGTTATCAGAATCACAATATGATCTCTAGAACGCGATCGCAGAGGTTGAATTTCTGCTTGCTGACAAAAGCTTTTTTGCTCGTGTCCAAGCGGTGCAAAAAATGCGTGAACAGAAATCTGTTGAAATTATTGATTACTTACCAGAGTTTCACAATGATTTCAAGCGCCTGAACTACGAGTGGATTGAGGAATACTTTCAGCTAGAAGAAGCTGATCACCAATCCCTCAGTCATCCCAATGAAAAAATTTTGAAGCCAGGTGGACACATCTTTATGGCACGGCATAAAGGCGAAATTGTTGGGGGTTGTGCCCTAATCAAGATAGATGACCATACCTATGAATTGGCTAAAATGGCAGTCACAGAAAAAGCTAAAGGCAAAGGGATCGGATGGCTCTTAGGGCAAGCAGCCATCAACAAAGCGCGTGAGTTAAGAGCAGAAACAGTCTTTTTAGAGAGCAATACGATCTTAGAGCCTGCAATTAATCTCTACCAAAAGCTAGGGTTTCGGAAAGTAGTTGGGCAGCCTTCACCGTACCAACGCTGTAATATTCAGATGGAGCTAAAGCTTGTTTAGGCATATCTCAAGGAGCAATTGAACCAACACAAGCTCGTTGCACACCGACCGACAGAGAGCGATCGGTGGGAATTCAAATATCCTGTCGGCGGGTGAATGGGATCGTTAGTCTGCTGTACACTACATTGTTTCGGCAGAAGAACGTTCATCGCCACGTCGAGCTTTGCGGCTCTGCTCTCTGAAGTTCAGCCCTTCACCCTGTCTCACCCATGACGATGAGCGTTTGGCTAGTATGACTTCTGCTGACTTCTCAATCAAAATTGGTGGCACTAAATTATACGGATCTTGGCTCGACCCCTAAATTTCTTTTACAGTGGTTGCCTGCACCGGAATTGAAATCATAAACTCTCTCCCTTGACCTAAAGTCGAGTTCACTTCTATCGTTCCGAAGTGCTTCTTAACTATGATTTGATGGACGATCGCCAATCCTAGCCCTGTCCCTTGCCTCACACCTTTGGTTGTAAACAGATGGTCAAAGATTTTTTGCTTCACTGCCTCGGTCATGCCAATCCCATGATCCTGAATTCGGATCACGGACTGTTGCTGATCTGCAGATAGTTCTGTTTTAATGATGATTTGATTGGGGTTGGCTTGACTTTCTGCAAAGCTGCGTCCTTGATTAAAGTCTTGTAGGGCATCGGTCGCGGAACGTGACGCACAGCTTTTGAATCTTTTCTTCTGATGCATCAATCGCATTTGCCAGCAGATTCATGAACACTTGATTTAACTGTCCGGCAAAGCATTCTATCTGTGGCAAATTACCATAATCAGTAATAACTTTAATTTCCGGGCGAGATTCATTGGCTTTGAGTCGATGCTTGAGAATCATGATCGTGCTGTCAATGCCGTCATGAATATTGCAAAGAATAGGGCGATCGCAATCAGACCGCGAGAAAGTTCTTAAACTAGTGCTGATGGCACGAATGCGAGCGACTCCTCCTTGCATCGAATCAATCAGGTTAGGTAAATCCGCTTGCAAGAATTTCAAGTCTATGGCTTCTAAAGCTTCCTTTAGGGTAGAACTTGGATGAGGAAGTTCTTTTTGGTAAAGATCAATAAGTTGAAAGAGATCTTTAATGTAGTCTTGAGCGGGTTGCAGATTACCAGCAATAAACACAAGCGGGTTGTTAATTTCGTGCGCCACACCCGCCACTAAATTGCCCAAAGCAGACATTTTTTCACGGTGGATTAACTGGATCTGAGACTGTTGAAGCTGTGTCAGTGTTGCTTCTAAGTTAGACGTTTGCTCTGCTACACGTTGTTCTAGATTTTTGGTTAACTGCCGTAACTGCAAATGAGTTTTTACCCGTCGTAGCATCTCCTTCTCTTGAAAGGGTTTGGTGATGTAGTCCACAGCACCCAGAACAAATCCTTTCTCCTTACTATCGGCATCAGAGAGAGCGGTTATAAAAATGATCGGAATAACAGGCGGTTGTTGGATCTGCCTTCAGACGTTGGCAGGTTTCAAAGCCGTCAATTCCTGGCATCTGTACATCCAGTAAGATCAGATCGGGAGGATGGGCTTGGACTCGCTTCAGAGCGCGATCGCCATCGAGCGCTGTTGCCACTTCATACCCCGCATCCCCTAAAGTTTCACAAACTACTTCTAAGTTCGCAGGAATATCATCTACTACCAGAATTAATTCAGCACTAGACATCGGCTTTCTCCTCTATCAAGTGCTGTTTCAGCAACTCTTCAATCTCTTCAGCTTTAAATTGCTTGGCAAGCTGAAGAATCTGTGAGGCAAAACCAGTGTAGCGAGGGTTAGAGTAAACCATCTGCTCTGTGTGTTCTCGTAGCCGCTTTAAATTGCCTTTCCGAGCCAGTTCTAGTAGCGTTTTTAACTCCACTATATAGTGGGAAGCATAGCTTCTTCTGGGTTCTGCAATTCAGTTGTTGAAGATGACTGCGAGTCTTTTGTAGCCGTCATTTCAT
Organism: Timaviella obliquedivisa GSE-PSE-MK23-08B; assembly: GCA_019358855.1. Classification (NCBI taxonomy): domain Bacteria; kingdom Bacillati; phylum Cyanobacteriota; class Cyanophyceae; order Oculatellales; family Oculatellaceae; genus Timaviella; species Timaviella obliquedivisa. The sequence goes on from JAHHII010000005.1 coordinate 256,439, forward strand.
AAGTCCACTCTAAATTCAAGTGAGTGGCTAGGAGCTTAAATAATTCACTGACTTCTACTGGTTTTGCTAAGAAATCATCTCCCCCTACATCTAAACTCATCTGTTGGTCGGCTTGGGCGACTGAGGCAGAAGAAACAATGATCTTTTGGTGTTGCAAATCATGGGCACCGCGAACTTGTTTGAGCAGTTCAAAACCGTTCATGACTGGCATCGCCAAATCTGTAATCACCAAGTCGGGTTGAGACTGGCGGATTTTTTCCAATCCTACCTGTCCATTTTCAGCCTCAGTCAGTTGGAAGCCAATTGGCTCTAATAAATTGACAAGAACGGCTCGGTTTTCCCACCGATCGTCTACTACTAGAATGCTGCGTCGTTGTCCTTCATAACCGATAATTTGTTTGCCAGTGGTGAGGGAGTTTTGATGTGCCCAATCGATGGCGATCGCTAGTTCCACCTCAAACCAGAAATCACTGCCGACTCCAGGTTGACTCTTAACTTGGATTTGCCCATTCATCAGTTGAACAATTTTTTGGCTGATCGCTAATCCTAAGCCCGTACCTTCGGCTTGGCGCTGGCGATCGCCCACTTGTTCAAAAGCCTGGAAAATTTTGGTTACTTGGTCAGATGCAATCCCAACGTCCGTATCTTCAACTTGAAATTTGATCCGGCGAAGGGATGGCTCGGCACTCTCCATCACGGTTACTTTGAGCGCGACAGATCCTGTATCAGTGAATTTAATCGCATTTCCCAACAAGTTGAGCAACACCTGACGCAGCCGTTTTTCATCGACAAAAAGCCCTTCGGGCAACTGCGGATCAGGATCGTAAAGGAAATTGATCGCTTTTTGGTCGGCACGAATGCGGCAGATTTCGGCAACCCCTTGAAGGAATGAAGGAAAATGAATTGCCTTAGGCGCAAGGTCTAGCTTACGGGCTTCAATTTTGGACAAGTCCAACACATCGTTAATGAGTGTCAGCAAATGAGAACTGCACTGGTAAAGAATTTCTACCCCGTGGCGTTCTTTCATGGGCAATGCTTTGGAGCGGTTGAGAATTTGAGCATAGCCCAGAATGCCGTTGAGAGGCGTGCGGAGTTCGTGGCTCATGTTGGCAAGAAATTCGCTCTTGGCTTGGTTCGCGCGATCGGCTACCAGTTTTGCTTCTTTCAGTTCTGCGGTGCGTTCCTCAACTCGGGTTTCCAACTCAATGAAAGAGCCTTGCAGTTGATCTGCCATCTGGTTAAAGGAATCTGCCAGCGATTCTAATTCGTAAATACCTCGCACCTGAACCGTTTGATCTAACTGTCCAGAGCTAACCGCCTGACTGGCTTTTTGTAGCTGCAAAATTGGTTTGGTAATCCAGCGCGAAGTCAAAAGACCTAGTGCGGTCGTTACCGCCAGAGCACCTAAGCACAGCAAAATTGTGGTGCGAGTATTGGCATTGATTTGTGCCATAAAGTCTGATTCGGGCATCACAACAACGCTGAGCCAATCGATACCGCGTTCGTCTCGAATAGCTGAAACTTGAACAAACTGCCGCTGATGATCCAGCATGAAATCAAGCTGTTGAATCTGTTGAATGGCGTTGAAGTTGCCAAACTGATCGAGGATGGCTTGTGCGGTAGTACGAATCGCAAAACTTTCGGACTTTACGGCAGGAATTTGTTGCAACTCCTCATTTTTCAGGTCAAGAATATAAGGCTGTTGGATCGTTGAACTGGCAATCAGATTGCCCGATCGATCGATAATAAACGTTTGCCCGCTCTAACCCACCTTTAACTCGCTCAGAAACCGATGAATCTTAGTAATCCGAAAGGTACTTTTTTGCACTCCCCATAATGTTCCAGTGCTGTTGTAGATCGGCTGAGATAGAGCTATTGAAGCTGTCTTAGACGAACTGCTGAAGTAGGGCTGAGATGTCCAGGCTGGTTTTCTGGCTTTTTGGACGACTTGATACCAGGGGCGAGATCGGGGATCAAACTCTGCCTGAGTTTTGAGCAGTGCGATCCGTTGACCTTGATCATTAAGTTTGTAGAATTGGCGCTGAGGTAGATTTGCTTTGTTACTGATGCGGGAAACGATGCCATCATCGAGTGTATTTTCTAGAGCGATACTTGTGCCATCAGACAAACCAATTTGCATATCTTCGCTCGTACCTTGGCTGACTAACCGCCACAACGTTCGTTCCAGTTTGGTGAAATCTGATAGATCAAGCTGACCCTCTTGAGCCGCAGCCACGATCACTTGACCCGCAACATAGGGTTTTTCCAAGTAGTTCAGAACTTGCAGGTTGAGGCGATCGCTCATCTCTTGTCGTAGCTGACTGGCAACATCATTGACTGCCTTCTGTCCATTTCGCAGGGAAATATATCCCGTTAGCCCAACTGCTACGAAGATTTGTACAACAAATGGAACAATTAGGAGCGATCACCCGCGTTGACCTCATCTTCGGCTCAAATTCTCAGCTACGAGCCCTTGCAGAAGTCTATGGTTGTGTGGACTCGCAGCAGAAATTTGTGAATGACTTTGTGGCGGCGTGGGATAAGGTAATGAACCTCGATCGCTATGACCTTCGCATGATCTCAGCGAAAAGCTCTGCTCGGAGTTTCTAAGCGTACCTCCAACCGATCATCGGTGATCATCGGTCGAGGCTACGCAACCTGCGACAATCTTGAGCGCGGGCGAAAACCAGAGACAACAATGAGGGCGGCGTTTCAACTTATCTTGAAATCCGCCCTAGCTTTAGGTTCTTATGTCAAAGCTGCTGTAACCCCAGCCAACCGATGACTTCTGACTTCTTGATGTACGTCACTACTCGTCTTAGAGCCTAATGACAAACCGCAGCAGCGACCGACAAACTTTGAACTCTGCACCAGCGACTTCCGATCGTCCGCTGCCGTGACATGTTAGCCCGCGCTTCACAAAGTCATGACCCTCGCATTTCCCAACCTTCTCAACGGAAGGGTATTGCAACTTGTAAACCGCACAGTCCTCGCTTAACCCTTCATCGTATTGAAAACCTTGCTAGAACCCTTTGAATTACCTAGTTCTATACCAATGCCTGGGGCGCAGATCAGCGCCATCTGCATCTTGCCTTGCACACGGTAGGTAAAAGTCATACTCAAACCATCGAGCGCAAGCATTCCATCTTACGCACAAGAATCAAACAGTTAGCCTGTAAAACCATTTGTTTTTCCAAGTCTAAATGGCTTCATGATGCTGTGATTAGACTGTTTATCAATCGGTATGAATTTGGCTTAGGTATCTAACTGCTAATCCATAGGTCCAGAACACTACTATCAAGTAGATGCGAAAAAAACTTTCAAGTATTCGGTAAAAATGTGGGAGTAGTTGACGGAATTTAAACGATCGCCTTAATTCTCAGCATCCGTATCTTCTCGACGGATTTCTTCAACTTGTCCAGCGATAAATATCAGCGTAAATGGTTGTCCCATTTCACGCTGCACAAATGCTTCCAGAAGGGCTACTTGCCTGGGTGTAATCGGTTCCTTAGCGCGAACATTCAATCGGACTTCTGGAGGATTAGTTAACCAGTTGCTGCTGCTGCTTAACAAGTCTAAGCGCTGAAAGGTAAGGGTGCGATTTAATAGTGCCTGTCGTAAACTGGTTTCCAGGCGTGCCTGCCTCACCAATCGGGTAAAGCTAAACCCTAAAGGAAGCAACAGGATTGCAGTAAGAATAAGTATCCAGGCAAGTGCTTTATGAGCATGGCGAAAGGAAGCATAGCCTGCTAGTAAAAAAGTGACCATGCAGGATAGGGTGATGCCTAGTAGATTGGTTAGATAGAGCAACATAGCTCCCTGGCTGAGGGTCCAATTTGCCTGAGACAGCCCTAAGCCAATAACGCAAATGGGCGGCATCAGGGCAACTGCGATCGCCGTTCCCGCAAGACTTTCTGAGATTTTCGGCTGTACCTTCGCATAGCCACTCACCCCTCCAGCCGCAACCGCAATCCCCAAATCCAGCAGCGTCGGTTCCGATCGCGCCAAAACTTCACTGTCAAAGTTAGAAATGCCGACCAATTTGCCCAACATCCAGGCAAGCACTACTGCCAGGGCAGTCCCCACAGCAACGGCGACTAAGCCCCGCCGAAACAGCACGATATTTCCTGTCAGCGCCCCAAACGCAAGTCCACGAATTGGCAGCATGAGAGGAGCAATAATCATCGCACCAATAATCACCGCCGTGCTGTTGGACAACAAGCCGAAGGTGGCGATCGCGCAAGAACTGATGATCAAGATCAGGTAAGATGAGTCGGGTGTTGATTCCGTCAGTAGCCCCACTTCAAGCTGCTGTGATTGGATCAAGCTCTGATTTTGATGCCTAAAAGTTCTGAAGCGATCGCGAAGATGAGTTAGCACATTTGACTCCTTTTAAAATCCCAGAACTCTGACCTTTGCCTAGCATCTTACTTAAGGCTGTAGCGGTCATGCTCCAATAGTATGAAAATTGTAGAGATTATCTTTTAAACAAATGGCAATGGCTCCGACTTTAAGTGAAATGACGATCGAGACAAACCTGAAGCAGTTCTTGCTGGTGCTGTCGATTTCCTTGAGTGTGGCAACCTTGCCCCGCGTTTTTAGCTGGTTTCGTCAAATTCCTTATACCCTTTTGTTGGTGATTGTGGGATTAGGGCTGGCATTTATAGATGTGCGCCTGGTAGATCTATCGCCAGAGATGATTCTCTCTATTTTTTTGCCACCCCTCTTGTTTGAAGCCGCGTGGAATTTGAAGTGGTCAGAACTCAAGCAGGAACTCCTGCCCATTTGTCTTTACGCCGTGTTTGGGGTTCTGGTGGCGATCGCAGGCATTGCGCTAGGACTGAACCAATGGGCAGGAGTTTCTCTGACGACTGCGCTACTGATCGGAGCCAGTTTGTCTGCCACTGATCCGGTGTCAGTGATTGCTTTATTTCGGGAACTAGGGGTAGGCAATCGGCTCAGCGTTTTAATGGAAGGGGAAAGTCTGTTTAACGATGGCATGGCAGTGGTTGCTTTCAGTTTTCTGGTGACCTTGCCGTTGGGAACAGCAGATTTATCAATTCAATCTGCTGTCATTGAGTTTGGGCGCGTGGTCGGCATCGGCATTGCAGGGGGTAGCCTCATTGGATTTGGTATCTCTTACCTGACGCAACGATTTGACTTGCCTTTGGTCGAACAATCATTTACCCTAGTGTCCGCCTATGGCACCTATTTAATTATTGAGGATTTGGGTGGTTCTGGGGTAATTGGCGTTGTGACGATGGGCTTAATTTTAGGTAACTTTGGTTCTCGCATTGGCATGAACCCTCGCACGCGGATTATTGTGACTGAGTTCTGGGAATTTCTGGCATTTTTTGTCAATTCGATCGTCTTCCTGCTAATTGGCGATCAAATTCATTTCAATACTTTGGGGCAAAACCTCGGCATCATTGCGATTACGCTAATAGCTATGCTGATCACACGGGCGATCGCTATTTTCGGCTTGAGCGCTTTTAGTAATCGTCTGACCGAATCTACAGTTCCACTCCAAGAACAAACCGTGCTGCTGTGGGGAGGACTCAGAGGATCGGTGTCGATCGCCTTGGCATTGAGTGTACCTGCCATTCTGCCCGATCGTGAAGAAATTATTGCTACCGTTTTTGGGGTAGTGTTATTTACCTTGCTGGTACAAGGATTAACAATTAAACCGCTGCTGGAATGGCTAAATCTGTTAGGCAACCAACCGTTGCAACAGCAATTTTCAGAAGCGATTGCCCGCTTATCTGCATTAAAAAGAGTGTTACAGCACCTGGGACAGTCTGAAGATCGTCCAGCCATTGAGCCAGAGTTTTACCGCTATCAAACGTCTTTAATTAAAGGAGAAATTGTACGTCTAGAGGAAGCGATCGATACCTTGCAAGACGAACACCCGGATTTACGCACATTTGCCGCCGAACAATTCAAGCTAGAACTGCTGGCAATTGAAGCAGATACTTACGCTGAGTTGGTTCGAGCCGGACAACTCAATCAGGAACTGGCTCCCTTCCTACAATAAGATTTTCCAAAAGAGGTTTAATGTCATCACTATTGGTCAAAGTCGCGAAACAAAATTATTGCCCTGTAAACAGAAATCCAAAACCTGCGGCAAAGCGATCGCTAAACCTGAGACAGAAGCGAGTCCTGCCCGTTTTGTGTACAATTCGGTTGCGATTTGGAAAGGAGTGTGATGAACACAGACGTATTCACTGTATGGGATAAAGTTCAAGCAATGGCAAATGGCTTTTTTGTCTTGCTGCCTAATATTGTGCTGGCATTGATTGTTTTTACGATCTTTTTCTTCGTTGCCAGAGTTATTAAAGGAACGGTAAAAAAGCTAACTCGCAATCATCGCCAAGCTCGTAATCTAGGATTAGTGCTGGGGCGATTGGCACAAGGCGTAACAATTCTGGTAGGATTATTCATTGCTCTGTCAATTGTGATTCCGTCTCTTAAAGCAAGCGATTTGGTGCAGTTACTAGGCATTAGCGGGGTGGCGATCGGGTTTGCATTTCGAGATATTTTGCAAAACTTTTTAGCTGGTATTTTGATCCTCCTAACTGAGCCATTTCAAATTGATGATCAAATTGTCTTTAAGGATTTTGAGGGCACCGTCGAACAAATTCACACGCGAGCAACAACAATTAGAACCTACGATGGTCGGCGTATTGTAATTCCTAATTCAGAGCTATTTACCAACTCAGTTACGGTTAACACTGCATTTGAAAATCGCCGTTTGGAGTACGACATTGGGATTGGCTATGGCGATGATATTAATACTGCCAGACAGTTAATTCTGGGGGCAATTCATGAAACCGACGGGGTGTTAGAAAATCCTGCACCGGATGCACTTGTAGTAGAACTGGCAGATAGCACCGTTAAAATTCGCGCTCGCTGGTGGGTGCAGCCGCCTCGTCGGGCAGATGTTTTAGATATGCAAGATCGCGTTTTAACCAACATCAAAAACAAACTGATGGAAAACGGAATTGATTTGCCCTTTCCAACTCAGCAAATTTTGTTCCACGATCAAACCGAAGACACCGATGGCGATCGCGCTCGTCAACGAGAAGGCTGGCCTTCTGGAAAACGCGAAGTTCCACAGCCCCGTAGTATTAGCCATGCTCTTAGACAGTTTACTGAGATCCAATCTCAACGTAATGACGCGAAAAATGATAGTAGATCTTCAACAAATTACCATTCCTCTTCAAACAATCGATGAGACACGCAAAAATAGGCAAGTTTTGGGACTCTTTACATTCCAGTTTCTGGTTTGTGCCAACCCTGATGGTAGTTCTATCGATCGCCTTTTCGTTTGTAACTATCGCCGTCGATCAGAGGCTAGAAACCAACGTTATTGAAAAACTGGGCTGGGCATATTCTTTAGGTCCTAACGGTTCACGTGCCATTCTCTCAGCGATCGCTAGTTCAATGATGAGCGTTGCCACCACGGCTTTTTCCATTACAATTGTAGCCCTTCAGCTTGCATCTTCCCAGTTTGGACCCCGCTTGCTGCGAAACTTTATGCAAGATACGGGCAATCAAGTTGTGCTAGGAACCTTCATTTCCACGTTTGTTTATAGCTTGATGGTGCTACGAACGATCAACGGAGTGGAAGAGAATGAGTTCGTTCCCCACCTTTCTGTGACCTGCGGCATTGGTTTAGCGATCGCCAGTATTGGTGTGTTGATTTACTTTATTCATCATTCCGCCTCATCAATTCAGGTTGATCAGGTCATCAAAAAAGTGGGGCAGGAACTTGATGAGGCGATCGATCGGCTGTTTCCTGAAAAAATTGGACGCAGTGTGTCAAAGCAACGGCAGGACATGACCCTGGCAAATATTCCAGCCAACTTCGACAAAATTGCTCGTCCTATTAAAGCCGCAACCAGTGGCTATATTCAAGCCATTGATGATGAGCAATTAATGAAGATTGCAACTGAAAACAATGTGTTACTTCGGCTCCAGCATCGTCCGGGTCACTTTATAATCCAAGGACATGAATTAACGCGGGTCTTTCCTGACGAAAAAGTAAATAAGCAACTTACAGATCAAATCAACGATGCTTTTATTCTCGGCTCACAGCGCACAGCACAACAGGATATAGAGTTTTCGATCGATCAACTGGTTGAAATTGCCGTTCGGGCGCTTTCTCCAGGAATTAACGATCCGTTTACTGCTATTCGTTGCATTGATCAGTTAAATGCTGCCCTCTGTCACTTCGCCCAACAAGAAATTCCTTCTCCCTATCGCCATGACGACCACGACCAGCTTCGCATTATTGCTGAACCGATCGCATTTGCAGATGTAACGGATGCTGCCTTTAATCAAATTCGGCAGTATGGACAATCAAGTGTTGCTGTCACTATGCGGCTACTAGAAGCGATCGCCACAATTGCATCCTGCACGCACCGAACTACCGATCGCACTACACTTTTACGTCATGCCAAAATGATTGAACGCGGTAGCCAGGAGGGCATTTCAGAAGAATTAGACCGCAACGACATTAAAGGACGCTACTTAACAGCAGTAAAAGCGATCGAGCAGCTTTAATTCAAAGAGAAATAGTGTTGAGCATTGCTAAATTTGCAATAACTCCATTGTTACATAAAGACGAACTACGGTAATTAGGCTAAAAATGATTGGATCGATGGATCAGGAGCTAGTTTGGAAAATACAACGACTATGAATGAAAGCGTCAATGATACTCAGAAGATTCAGCAGGAAATTTTGTGGGGGGTTGTATCAAGAATTTCGGAATCATGCCCGTCATCGTGAAATCTTGAGATCAAATGTGAGTAACTATATGCTGATTGTTTCTTCAGCATTAATCAATGTCTCTAAACTTGCTGTCATCTAGAAACATGCGAACATCTGCTTCATACATCAAGCGTACCAGCATCGACATGTTTAAGGATTCCCAGGGAAGTGTAGTGGAGCGATCGCAGCAGCTATTTCCTTCACCCATCCCGAAGCCTTCACCCATCCTGAAGCCTTCGCCCAGGCATCGCAGAATTCGGCAAAACTCGTTTTACCTGCAAATCCTGCCGGATGACTATCCGCTACCAGCCTTTCTAAAATTTCATAGATTGCTACTGTCCAAGTCGAAGAACGGGTATAGGGTTCCTTCGAGGCATTAGTGTAAGTCGTACCTTCTGGTGCGGATCGCAAAGCGGGAAAACTACAGACTTCCGAGGTTGACTCTTGTGAAACTATTGCGCTCCGAAAGGTGAGAGCAACGGGGAACACAAAGCAAGCCTAAACATTGAAGAAGTCCTCTCTACTCGACAGTTCGACCACCAAAGGTTTGTCTAAAACACGTAGGTTCATTACTTTACTGTTAAAAATGTGTTGCTTTGGGCACTTTGTGTATGTAAGCATTAAAAATTAAAAATATGAAACGGCGTCATTTTCTGTTGAGTAGTTGCTTATTTGTTGCAGGTTGCACATCTGCTACAAATTCTTCGACTAATCAATCTTCTTCGCTAAAAGTAACCAACCAACTTGAGAAACTGCGCTTTGCCGTGTCAGATGTGAAAGGACTCGAAGATTTACAGAAAGACTATGGAGCCCTACGAATTCTTCTAGAGGAGATTTTAGAGAAAAAGATTGAGTTTTTCCCTGTAGAAAGCTATATTGCCGCCGCTTCTGCGCTTCAACTTAATCAAGTAGATTTGGTATTCACAGGTCCATCAGAATATGTGGTGATGCGTGCCAGAACAAATGCTGTACCGATTGTTGCGATCGAGCGGCAGAAATATTACGCGGTAATTGCAACTCGATTGAACAGTGGTGTTCAGTCGGTGGCAGATATGAAAGGAAAAACGATCGCTATGTGGGAAACTGGGTCAACTAGTGGACATTTGGGTCCAACAAAGCTGCTGATTGATGCTGGGCTAGATCCCAAAGCAGACCTAAAAATTCAATTACTGGCAAAACAAGGGTTACCTGCCCTTCAGAAAAATACCGTCGATGCTTGGGGCGGATCGGTCAGGCGGTATGACAAGTTTCTTCAGTCCCAAGGGCTGTCTGAAAAAGACTTTCCCATCATTGCCAAGGGACCTACGCTGCCCGCAGATCCGTTTGTTGCCAGCAGCCAACTAGATCCAATGTTTGTAGATCAGATTCGAGATCGCTTGCTGCAAAATCAGGACAAAGTAGTGCAATCGCTCGCTCTTTCAGATGAAGAGAAGTTTAAGGGTGCCAAGATGGTGCAGGTCAACGACTCCAACTACAACATGATTCGCGATGTTTATAAATCGATCGGACAGGGCAACTTTGTTTCTTAGTCCTAAAACTTTTTGCCCTTTTGCATAAATCCAATCACGCTAAATGTAGCAAGCTCCCCTACCCAGTTTTCTATGCTATTTCGAGCTATCTGTTCTAAAAAGAAAACTGTTAAAAAGAAGACAGTTAGCCTTTCTAATATTCCTGTTGAGTTTATTCAGCCAAACTACCTATTAGAACGGCTGAGCGGAGACTGGAGCATTGCGTGTAAAATCGGCTCTGGCTATGCCTTGTCAATCAGTATTGCGGTATTAGGAACAACTATTGGGCTAGTGACCGGCAACTATTATCAAGAACAGGCACAGAAGCAGCAAGCAGTTACTGATCAACAGCAACACCTTTTGGGTCAGCTAGAGAGTGCGATTAACATCGTTAGAGTACATCCACAGCGACTTGTCGGCGTACTAGGAGAATCAGTCTGGTTTGACTACGAGAAAAACAAATTTCTAGGTACGATGAGTCAGGTAAAAGAGTTGCTTGGTGAATTTGAGTCATTTACTGATCAACACACCAATGAACTGGCAATCAACATTCAGGTGTCAAAAGATTTGCTGAAGGGCTATACCGCTAGTATGGCAACCTATAAACAACTGACGGAAACCTCATGGCAGCAGCTTAAGCCCGCAGATCTAAAGGCAACAGAAATTGCAGCCGCGCAACAACAGCTTCTAGCATCACTGAACACTTCACCCTCTATCAAAGTCAATATTGAATTAGACCGATTGACAGAGGTTTTGACCCGGCTTCAGAAAACTGCGGATGCACAGCATCAACAAGCGATTATCCAGGTTGAACAAGCGGGAAAACTGCGGATGCAGATTGTCATTGTGAGCATGCTGCTATCTACTGCTATGGCGGCAATGTTAGCACTGATGACCTCCCAGGCGATCGCCCGTCCGCTCAAATCAGTGACCCAACTGGCTGAAGCCGTTGTGCAAGAGTCCAACTTCAACTTGCGAAGTCCAATCAGTACTCAGAATGAAGTGGGTTCTCTAGCAACTTCATTAAATCAGTTAGTCCAATGGGTTGGCGATAATACTTATGCCTTAGAGCAGGCTCGTCAAACCCTAGAACAGCGGGTTGAGGAGCGCACTCAGAATTTAACTGAAGCCTTATACGAACTCAAACAAACCCAGTTGCAGTTGATTCAAAGTGAAAAAATGTCTAGCCTGGGTCAATTGGTAGCTGGGATAGCCCATGAAGTTAATAATCCTATCAATTTTATTCATGGAAATCTTAAGCACGCTGACGAATACTCTCAAACTTTACTAGAGCTAATTCATCTGTACCAGCAGCAATACCCGTGCCCAACTCCAGCGATTCAAACCTACATCGAAACAGTTGATCTAGATTTCATCAGAAAAGACTTGCCTAACTTGATTAGTTCTATGCAGGTGGGAACCGAACGAACTCGACAAATTGTACTGTCACTCCGCAATTTTTCTCGGCTAGATGAAGCCGAAATGAAACCTGTTGATATTCATGAAGGAATCGAAAGTACCCTGCTGATTCTCAATAGCCGTTTGAGTCAGGGTATGCATCTAATTAAAAAATATGGCGCTCTACCGTTTGTAGAGTGCTATCCAGCCCAGCTTAATCAGGTGTTCATGAATTTAATTGTGAATGCAATCGATGCGCTAGAAGGAGGCAGGATGGAAAATGTAGTAAGTAGAACGGATAACCTCCAAGCTTCAAGATCAAACTTCCAAGTCGCAGATCCGATCATTACCATTTGCACAGAGCAAGTAGATCAGCATCATGTTTCTATTCAGGTTTGTGATAATGGTTCAGGAATTTCACCCGAAATTCAAGCAAAACTTTTTGATCCTTTTTTCACGACAAAACCTATTGGTAAAGGAACAGGGTTAGGTCTTTCTATTTGCTACCAAATTATCGAGAAGCATCAAGGGGAAATCCAGGTAACCTCAGAAGCTGGACAGGGAACAAAGTTCACAGTTTTACTTCCAATACATCCGCTAGCATAGTCTCAACTTCCTTCATTTCTTGGCATCGCTGAATAAGGAGTCGAGTTAAATCCTGCGCAGCAGTCATTCACTCCGCTGGTCTAAAAAACCGTGCTTGAGACGTTGATCTCACCCGGCTCTTCAACAACCGGGTGCTGGTCATTCATACCTGGATGAACTTGGTCGTGGCAGTGTTAATGTAATACAGTCGAATTTTCCCATCTATCTCACGTCGGTCAAGGATACTTCTTTAGGAGAGGGGCTGAGATTCGTCCTTTCACTCAGCAACGCCACGGCTTTCTCTTCTCGGTAGCTTGCTACGTCCTGTTTGCCAAGTGCTGGTTGCCAAATCCTATAAACTTCCTAACCTCTGCTCCTATTAACAGAGGTTAGGAAGAAAAGTAAATCGCTACACGGTGAAGCTACTTGCCCCGATCGCGCTGGGTTGAATGCCTGCTAAAGTTGCGAGAACAGTGTTTGTTTCAGTCAAAGTAACGACTGTATCATCGGCAAAATCTCCGGTTCCAGCAGAGACTTGCAGTTGACCAAACGTTAAGTTCGCTAACCGAATTAAGTCTTCGCCTACTTTGAAGTCTACAATCCAGTCGCGGCTTTCTGCAGCAATCACAAATTGATCGTTGCCAGCGCCCCCTGTCAACACGTTGAAGCCTGCGCCCCCGATTAGCGTGTCGTTACCCAGTCCACCGACTAGAGCATCATCTCCCGCTAAACCTACGAGTAAATCGTTGCCAGAGTAGCCCACCAGTACGTCATTCTCCGGTGTGCCTGCTAAGGTGTCAGAGGTTTCACCACCCCTGGCATAGTTAGGCAAGGAATCACGCCCAAACAGGGTTTGATACATGATTCTGTAAATCTCTGTGTTGTCGAGGGTTGACGGTAACAGATCGGCGTTCATGCCGTAGGTCTTGGAAACAATACTGCCAGGGAAATCAGGAGTGCCGACCCAGGCGATCGCAAAGTTACCCATGGGTCCATCAATGCTATCCATCGCCGTAAATGGAACCCAGGGTTCAGATGCACTAGCTGTGCTGCCTTCAGCTCCATCCAGAAAATTGCGGACGGTGTTGGTGGTCGTGGGGTTAACGTTGATGAAAGGTACTTCCGGCTGACTATCTGCCAGGATCGGGTTGCTGGCATCAAAGTTTCCTGTGGAGCGGGTGTAAGGCGCAAACTGGAACACCTGTAAACCACCCGCGTCGCTGTCGGCAGCGGTAATGACAAGGGTATTGGGGTCTTGAGTATCAACATAATCGATCGCCACACCGATCGCCGCATCGGCTCGCCGCATTGCCTCAATGGTGCCCGCCGCATTGTTGTTATTGCCGAAGTTGTCGGTGCCTTCTTCTTCGACCACCACAAAGAAACCATCAGGATCTTTGTTGACGATTTTTAGCGAAGCTTCTAGCATTTCAGCAACGGTTGGCGCAGTAGCAACGTACAGCGGAGAAGGATTTGCGGTGTTTAGCCCTAGTGCTTCCTCAGTGCGATCGTCGAAGGTGTCAGTTGCTGCAAACACGCCGAGCAGTTTTTCGGGCGGATTGGCGCTATTGACAACAGCGTTCATCTCGTCTTCGGTGTAGACCACAGTGTAACCGAGGGATTTTGCCAAATCAATCAGGTTGATTGAAGGACGACGCTCTGGACGAGTTTCGGAAGCATCCTCCTCAGCAGTGACGTGGAATCCGGTGGTGCCAATGGGCAACATGTATAACTCACCTCCACCCAGGATCACGTTTGTACCTGAGCGAATGGTTTGTTCAATAATCTCGGCGTACTTGTCTCGTGCCCGCACGGTGTTACCCAGGCGGTTTGTGGTTTCTGCGGCAAACGCAGCGGTTCCAGGTTCTGCCATCTGACCCGATTGAATTAAAGCTGTGGCTTTGCCAGCCAGAATTGCCTCATCCAAAATGCTCAAGCCTTGACGACCCGAAGCTGGAACGACCAGTTCTTGGGTTTCTTCCAAGCCAAAGGATTCGTTAAACACCTTCACCCCGTTCGCGTGGGTAACAGCCCCTGCGTTGGAAGTTCCGGTCAATTGGTTTTCCATGTGACCGAGATACACCCCAGCATTGGACATTTTGTCCCAGTTGAGTCTACCGTCGGGGCCTTGATCAATGTTGCGCAGCGCCATGTAATGAGAAGGGCTGGTGCCATCAGGATGAATGAAGATGACGTTCCCCGTGTCTTTGGTCGCCTGCGGTGCTTTGGGTGCTTCTTGAATGCGAGGTGCTAATTCAACGCCGAATAGCGTCTCGTACATCAACTCATACATCACCGTGTTGTCTACTGTTGCGGTGAGTTTGTCGGCATTCAGCCCGTGTGCTTTAGAGACGATCGAGCCGCTGAAGTCTGGTGTTCCTGCCCAGGCTACGGCAAAGGGAAATACATCGCCGTTGGCATCGGGTTGAGAAATAAAGGGTAGAGTGTTGGCTCCGGTGGTTCCATCAAGGGGAACATTGCGGCTGGTAGTGGTGGGGTTAGCATTGACGGTGCCTAAGGGCTGACCTGCCGTGCGAGGGTCAACCACTTGCAAACCACCAGCATCGCTATCTGCTGCTGTTAGTAACAGAGTGTTGGGATGACGCTCAATGAAGTCTAGGGCTGTCCCGATCGCCCGATCGGCTCGAATGGTGCCCTCAATGGTTCCAGCAGCGTTATTGTTGTTGCCAAAGTTATCGCTACCTTCTTCTTCAACAATAGTGATCGAACCATTGATGAAGTTAGGATGCTTTTCCATTAGCTGCTGCGTGATGTCCAGCATTTCGCCAATTTCAGGAGCCGTGGACTTATACAAGGGCAGATTGTTTTGAGCCAGGACTTCTTCAGGGCGATCGTTGAAGGTGTGGATGGGCGCAAATACGCCGAGTACTTTCGTCGGCGGGGTGGGAGTTTTAGACGTGTCCAACAAGTCCCGAAGCTGTTGCTCGGTGTAGACAACGGTGTAGCCCAGGCTTTTCGCCAAATCAATCAAGTTTTCGGAAGGGCGGTTTAAGGGATTGGAGCTAAGTGCATCATATTCAGCGGCTGTACCATGGAAGCCTGCTTGACCCACCGGAACCATATTAAGTTCGCCACCCCCTAGAATAAAGTCGGCACCCGATAGAATGACTTCTTTGGTGATGTCTGCTAAGCGCTGACGGGGAGGAACTCGCTGACCCGTTGACGAAATTGTTTCGCCAACTTGAGACACAAACGCTGCTGTACCCGGCTCATAAGCTGCTCCCGATTGAACAAGAGCCGTTACTTTTTTGGCTTCAATAGCTTCTTGAACAATGGTTTTACCTGTGGTGCCTGCAAGAGAGGTCACAGATGAATTATCTTGGTTGAGACCAAAAGATTCGGCGTAGACTTTGGTGCCTGTGGCGTGGGTAACGGCTCCTGCGTTGGAGGTTCCGCCCAACTGGTCTTCCATGTGTCCTAGGTAGACACCAGACTTATCCAACTTGTCCCAATTCAAGCGTCCGTCGGGGCCGTATTCTACAAAACGGGCAGCCGCGTAATGGGAGGGACTTGTGCCATCGGGGTGGATGAAAATAACGTGATTATTGCTAGGCATTTACACTCCAAAAGCGGTTTAATGATGTTTGAGCTAAGTAACCTTAAAAAACTGCTCGCAACTTTTCTAAAACTACTACCGAATCTAGAACCACTGTTGCGCGCAGCTGATCACCAATCAGGATCGCATTCTAAAGTTAAGAGATTGCTGTCAATGAGTTAAAAGATCGCTCTAAAAACACGTCATCCACCTTTAGTTAGATTTTACTTCTAAGGCTGCGTTAGCATTCTCGACGATCGCTTTTGCGGCTTTCTCTTTGCGTTCACTGTGGCGATCGGTGAGGTAATCTACTTGTTCTCGCAGCAGCATTGTGAACTTGTAAAGTTCCTCCATAACATCGACCACGCGATCGCGGTAGGGGGAGTCTTTCATAGTGCCGTCTTCGTTAAACTCTTGGTAAGCTTTGGCAACTGAGGATTGATTGGGAATGGTAAACATTCGCATCCAGCGCCCTAACAGTCTTAAGGTGTTAACGGCGTTAAAAGACTGTGAGCCACCGCTGACTTGCATGACTGCGAGAGTTCGACCCTGGGTTGGGCGCAATGCTCCAATGCTGAGGGGAATCCAGTCCAGTTGGTTTTTGATAATGCCCGTGATCTGCCCGTGCATCTCTGGGCTAGACCAAACTTGCCCTTCTGACCATTGGCTTAATTCCCGTAGCTCCTGTACTTTAAAGTGTGTGTCGGGGACGCTGCCATAAATTGGTAATTCGCGGGGGTCAAAAATTCGCACTTCTGCACCCAAGTCTTCAATAATTCGCGCGGCTTCTTCGGTAAGCAGACGACTATAAGATCGATCGCGCAATGAGCCGTACAAGAACAAGATTCTTGGTTTATGAGTAAAGTTCATGTTCTGGCTCCTGGTTTTCTGAGTGGGTATTGCTTATTGTTCTGCTAAGGTTTGTAAGAAATTTGTTTGAGATTCTCGCAAGTCAATATCAGAATTCGCGTTGTTAATTATTTGCATTGCTTCGGCGTAGGATGATCCAGAACTGATCAAATAAGCGGCAATCATTGTGGCTGTTCGTCGCCGTCCATTGGTGCAGTGAATGGCGACGGCGTTGTCAAGCTGATTTTGCTGGTTAATGAAGCCTTGTAGTTTCTGAACTTGTTCTGGGCTAGGGGCAGTGCCTCCGGAGGTGGGAAGCCACACATGGGGAATGTTTGCTTCATCATATAAAGCTAGATTAGAAGGGTCATCTAATATGGAAGCGATCGCGCCAATGCCTGCTTCTTTGAGTTCGTTAAGTTCTTCAGGGGTAGGTTTACGCACTCCGGCTAGTTTGCCTGGAATCACCCACCAGAGGTTTTCGGCGATCGGGTTTTCCATGGGTGCTTCTTGACGATTGGAGGATAAGTTGCTGACACCAAACTATTCTTGCGCTAACTTTTGCAGAAAAATAGCCTGGGTTTCTGGTAGTTCGATACTGGAGTTAGCATTCAGGATGGTTTTCATTGTGCTCTCATAGGACAAACCCGTCCCTATTAGGTATGCTGCCAAGAGGGTTCCAGTCCGATGTTTTCCTGTGCTGCAATGAACGGCAACAGCAAGGTTCAAAAGATTTTGATGCTCAACAAAGTTCTGAAACTCTTGAATTTGTGATGGGCTTGGAGCCGAATCTACCGCGATGGGCAACCAAAGGTAAGGAATTCTGATTTGCTGATAGAAGTTCAGATTAGAAGAGTCATGAAAGACAGAGGCGATCGCGCCAATGCCTAATTCTTTGAGTTCGTTGAGTTCTTCAAATGTGGGCTTACGGACTCCGGCCAGTTTTCCTGGAATTACCCACCAGAGGTTTTCGGCGATCGGTTGAGTCGTTTGTATCATTGACGCTTTCTCTCAAATGGAATGAAAATTAGCGAATGCGGGTTTCTGAAAATTGAAAGAATCGTCTTTGAAACCAGAATGAAACGTTGACTAACCCAATTAGCATCGGAACTTCGACCAATGGTCCTACAACTGCTGCAAAGGCTGCCCCTGAATTGATGCCAAACACCGCTACGGCAACCGCGATCGCTAGTTCAAAGTTATTTCCTGCGGCGGTAAATGCCACACTTGCCGCTTGTGAATAGTCTGCTTTAATCTTCCACGCCAGGTAGAAACTGACGAAAAACATGATGAGAAAGTAAATGATGAGTGGAATGGCAATTCGCACGACATCAAAAGGGATTTGCACGATGAGGTTCCCCTTTAAACTGAACATGATGACGATTGTAAATAGCAGTGCAATTAGCGTGATGGGGCCGATTTTGGGGACAAATTCTTCGTGATACCACGATCGTCCTTTGGCTTTAACTAAAAAGTAGCGCGTCAAATATCCTGCCAAGAAAGGGATGCCTAAATAAATAAGAACACTTTGGGTAATTTCAGCAATGCTGACATTCACGACACTACTCTGCAACCCAAACAAAGGGGGTAGCACGCTCAGGAAAAACCAAGCAAAAGGACTGTAGAAAATCACTTGAAAAATGCTGTTGAAGGCAACAAGTCCGGCGGTGTATTCCGTGTTGCCTCGCGCCAAATCGCTCCACACAACCACCATCGCAATGCAACGCGCTAACCCAATGAGAATTAATCCCATCATGTATTCTGGGTAGCTGCTGAGAAAAGTGATGGCTAGAACAAACATGATAATAGGACCAATCACCCAGTTGAGCAGGAGCGATAGCCCTAGTATTTTGCCGTTACGAAAAACGTCTCCCAATTCTTCATAGCGCACCTTTGCTAGGGGAGGATACATCATTAAAATCAATCCGATCGCGATCGGAATATTGGTTGTGCCAACCTGAAATTGATTGATGACTGCATCGACAGCAGGGAAAAAGTAGCCGATGCTAACGCCCACTGCCATGGCTAGAAAAATCCATAGAGTTAGGTAGCGATCGAAAAAGGAAAGCCGTTTTAGGGTTGATTGTTGCATCAGTGAGATGGATTTTGTGAAGTTTTTGGGGTGAGCTTAATTCAAAAATTTTAATCTCCATCGCCTACTTTCCATGCAATCTCTTTACTGGGTTGAGGATCAGGTAGCATACGCGTAATGACCGCTGCTGCCAACACCATTGCTGTTGATACCCACAAGCAGCCCACCAAACCATAGAACTGATAGACCAATCCAGATAAAACGGTTCCCGCTAAGCGCCCACCAGAGTTTGCCATATAGTAAAAGCCAACATTTAACGCTACTTTGTCGTCATCGGTGAATGCTAAAACTAAATATGAATGAACAGCAGAGTTGAATGCAAAGACAACACCGAAAATAAGCAGTCCACCGACGATCGCCCCAGCCGCAGGAACTCCCGATTGAAGGGCGATGGCGATCGCGGCAGGAACCGCTGTGAGCAGAAAAGTCCAAAATTGCACCGTTTTGGATTGAGGTGGACGACCTGACCCGAATTGCTGTATTAATGTTGGAGCCAGGGTTTGAATCAGTCCGTAGCCAATGACCCAACAGGCGAGAAATCCGCCCACCTGAAAAAATGACCAGCCCAACACGCTCCGCAGGAAGACAGGTAATCCGACGACAAACCAAACGTCTCTAGAGCCGAATAGAAAGAATCGAGCCGCAGAGAGAATATTGATTTCACGACTTTTGGAGAAAAGTTGAGTAAATTTAACTTTCGCCTTAATTTTGCCCATTCCTTTCGGCAGAAACAAGCCAGTGAACATTAATAGGAATAATCCTCCTGCCATAATCCAGAGAGAATTAATGAAGCCAAATAATGCTAGAAGAGCACTCCCCAAAAAGAAACCTACTCCTTTTAATGCATTTTTAGAGCCTGTCAAAATGGCAACCCATTTGAACAATGCAGACTGAGCATCTTGCGGCACGACTAATCGAATCGCGCTTTTGGTACTCATTTTGGTCAAGTCTTTAGCAACGCCTGAAAATGCTTGAGCCACCATTACATAAAATACAGCCAACCCTTGTGCCCAGCCAGGATTGAGAAATGACAGCATTATTAGGGAAAAGATTTGCAATCCAATCCCCGTGTAGAGCGTGACCTTGAGTCCTAACTGAGATCCAATCCAGCCGCCTAAGAAGTTCGTAATCACTCCAAAGACTTCGTAGAATAAAAAGAGTGAGGCAATTTGAATGGGGGTGTAGCCGATGTTGTTGAAGTAGAGCAACACCAACATCCGCAGGGCACCATCGGTAATTGTGAAGCCCCAGTAGGTTAGGGTTACGAGGATGTAGTTCTTAAAATTGGCACGAGAGGCGGTATTTGCCATAGGAAACGAGGAAGTAGGGAGGGCTAAATTCTTAGGAAAGACGCTTAACTCAGACCTATAGCAAACTTATTGCAACTTTTTTCGCGAGTTCTACCATGCGATTTGAGTAGCCCCATTCGTTGTCGTACCACGCCAAAATTTTGACTTGTGTTTCATTGACAACCATGGTGGAAAGCGCGTCAATAATTGAGGAGCGCGGATCATCTTTGTAATCGATCGAGACTAAGGGGCGTTCTTCATAGCCCAAAATACCGTTGAGTGCTCCTTCAGCCGCTGTTTTTAGCAGTTGATTCACTTCTGCAACGGTGGTCGATCGCGCCACTTCAAAGACGCAATCTGTCAGGGATGCATTGAGCAAGGGGACTCGGACAGCTAACCCGTTAAGCTTTCCATTCAGTTCGGGATAAATTAGCCCGATCGCCGTTGCTGATCCGGTGGTGGTTGGAATCAACGATAAACTGGTTGCTCTTGCCCGACGCAGATCTTTATGGGGTGCATCGACGATCGTTTGAGTATTGGTGTTGTCGTGAATTGTGGTAATCACACCATGTTTGATGCCCAGCCCTTCATGGATTACTTTGACAACGGGGGCAAGACAGTTTGTGGTACAAGATGCGGCTGTGACCAGATGGTGTTCGCTGGGCTGATAGAGATGATCATTGACGCCCATTACAATATTGAGTGCTCCTTGCTTGACGGGAGCCGCCACAATTACCTTTTTCACGCCTCGCTTAAAGTAGGGTTCGAGCGCTTCGGGCGTGCGAAACTTTCCAGAACATTCCAATACAATATCAATTCCGTAATCCTCCCAAGCTACATCGCCGGGTTGGGCGTGTTCGCTGAAGGTCAGGGATTTTCCGTCAATCAAAATTCGATCGTCACCTGCTTCTACTTCAGGTGCCCAACGTCCATGCACCGAGTCAAATTTAAGCAAATGAGCCGCTGTGACTGCCCCGCCTTTGACTTCATTGATATGCACAAACTCGATTTCTGACCAACCCCAAGCTGCCCGTAAATCCAAGCGTCCAATTCTGCCAAATCCATTAATTCCGACTCGTACAGCCATAGACTTCACCTAGCGAATTATTTTTATATTTCAATTTAATTTAGTATATTGCTTTATTGTAGTTGCTTCAGATAGAGATCTTAAGGCTTATACAAAAAGTTAAATCTAAAAAAATTGATTTATTTTGAACTTAGGCTTGATTGGCTATCTCCGATCGCTCAGTTACATGGCGATCGGGGATAGCCAATACCTTAAAAAGTTGCCTGTTTGCGCAACAATTCCTCAATAGTCACATCGGGTTGGGGAATCCCTTCAAACACTGTTCCAACTTTACCCCGGTAAAAGTGCAGTTCACTAAGACGATAGCCTGCGTCGGGAAGGGGGATGAACTGCGCCACTTCCGAAACCCGTTTCGCATTCCGAACATAAAAGAGAACAAATTCCTGAAGTTCAGGTTTCTGCTGGACTGCTGCCGTGTTGATGTAAATGAACAAGGGGCGGGCAAAGGGACGATACGTTGCCTTTTCAACCGCTGCCCGCGACGGAGCCACCGCGCCTTGACCTTTGCCATAATCCACGGCTAAGGCTTTTAGCTGATCCTGCGTGTCCTCAAAATAAGAAAACCCAAAATAGCCGAGCGCGTTCGGATCTTTGCTTACGCCTGCAACAAGTTCGCTATCATCTTCGCTGGCGGTGTAATCGGTGCGGCTTGCGTCAGCGTCTCCATTGACGACTTCGTTGAAGTAATCAAACGTTCCCGAATCCTGTCCTGCCCCATAGAGCTTCAAGGGGCGATCGGGATATGAGGCTCGAATTTGTTTCCAATTCGTAATTTTTCCTTGCGCCGCGGGTTCCCAAACCTTTTGCAACTCTGCCACCGTGATGTCTTGTGCCCAAGTATTTTGGGAGTTAACGGCGATTGTTAAGGCATCAAACGCTACAGGCAGTTCAATGTAGCGCACACCCTTTTGGCTACAAGCTGCCATTTCCTCTTTCAAAATTGGGCGAGAGGCATTGCTGATGTCAGTTTCTCCAGCGCAAAACTTTCTAAAGCCGGCAGTCGTCCCAGAGAACTTAACATCAATGGGAACCGCGCTTTCTCCTTCAGATTCTCTGTATTCTTTGGCGATCGCGTCACTAATTGGAAAGACTGTGCTCGATCCATCAATTTGAATAGTACCTGATGTCGGGACGACAGGATTGGAGATTTCTGGTGAAGCTGTTGCCACTTGCGTCTGATTGGAATCTGCTGAGTTTGGAGCGCTACAGCCAATTAATCCAAAGACTGCCACAACACATAAACTAAAAAGTGTTCTGGTTGTAATCGATACACTAGCAATCATATAAATTTCACTTTCAAGTGCCCTAATAAGGAACACTACAATTATTTCAAATAAAGTTGATTGTTCCAAGTACAGTGCAATACAAATTTGATTAATAAATGTAAAAAACTTGATTCCTAATCACGACAAGTACGACTGGGAAGCATCGGGCTGAAGCGGCGAAACTCTGCTAAATACTGCTCTAGGACAACAAATTGGGGTAGATGCAAGCTGTAGTAAATCCAGCGTCCTTCTTGTCGGGCTTGCAATAATTTGGCTTCTTTTAAGACTTTAAGATGAAACGATAGCTTCGATTGCGTCACTTTAAGAATTTCGCATAGATCGCAGACACAGAGTTCTTGCTCTCGCAGCAGATCGAGAACCTGAACGCGAAGCGGATCTGAGAGTGCATGAAAGCTAGAAGAAACTAAAGTTGATGGGAGAGAAGGTACTGTTTGCATCAAATTTTATTAATGAGATAGTCCATTTTAGGCAAAATTTAGGATAAGTGTCATTCTAAACTTATTGATTTAGTCTGTAAAAAGGATAATACTTCTGCACCGCAAAGTTTTCTGGATAGTGGTCTAAGCCTGTGAATCACTCTTAATTAAAAGGGAGCGATCGTCAGAGGTTGTCTGAGAAGTCTAGGTTGCTATCCAGTCTGCCCCCTAAATCCCCTATTTTGGGGGACTTTGAAGAAGGAGTGGCTCGGAAGTCCCAGAATGGGGGGTTGGAGGGCGAGTGTAAGAATCTTTGATACTTCTCAGACATCCTCTCAATTTTAGACTTACAGAATCACAATAGGACTCATCTGACTCTAGTTAAGTTAAAAAAAATAAATGCCATTTTGATGTGACATAGAGAGCGCCCCCTGCAACACGTAGGCGATCGCTCGGCTCCTCGAGAAGTGACTGAAATTAAAAACCCTCTCGCATAAGAAAGGGTTTTTAGAAAACTAGTACTCTTGCATTTTTTCTAGAGCTTCTGGTGCGTATAAGCGTGCTGCTTCACATTATCCTCAGTTTTGATAATACGTTCCGAGTTCAACACTCGTTTCCGCTCAGTCGAAAAATTAAAATCACTCTTTGTCGTGCCTAACGGAATATGCTCCTGCGCTACCGTTCGAGTCTTATAAGTCCGAGCCGCCGAAGTTGCCCGATAAGCAAAGTCATCACAAAACTGAGCGTCCGCCGGAAACCCCTCAGGGAGCAGAGGCTCTTCACCGTCTAAAACTGCCCCCATCGTGGTCGCAAAAGCTGCCTCATAAGAAGTCGGAATCCCTTTAACGATAGCTTCTAACGCCGCCGAAGGGATAGGTTCCACCACTTGCACTTGATGAATCTCACCATCGTCTTTAATGAAGCAACTTGCCAGACCAAGAACCACATAGTCCTCAGCCACAATATCGGGAGTGTTGGGATAAATATTGGCGGTGGTTGTGTTTGCCGAAGTCATAAGAGAAAATTGCCGATCCACTGTTGTGATTTGTGATGAAGATCTTAGTTTAACGGGTTATCGGTTCTACCTTGGTCAAGTCATCAATATTTCTTTTCATCGTTTCACAAATCGTATCTAAAGGTAGGTCATTATAATCCCGTCCAAACGGATTTTCAATTTCCATCCCGATCGCCTCAATGCCAAACAGAGTAAAGCTTACCAGCATCACCACAGCCGATGTCCACCATCCTAACTCCGTCACAAATTGAAACGGCAAAGTCAAACAATAAATTAGCAGCAATTGCTTTAAGTGAATCGCATAAGCCATAGGAATCGGCGTTTTCAGAATGCGTTCACAGCCTCCCAAACTATCCACCATGCTATTCAAAAGCAGTTGCAAGCTCACCAACTGATGAATATTGATGCGATCGCCCTCATACTGCTGCTGCAAATAATCTTGAATCCAAAACGCGACTTCCAAAGGCGGATTATTCATCCTCTTCAAATTCTCATACTGCGCCAACGGCAATAACGGCAGCAGTTCCTTGTTTACCGCATCCCGCCGCAAATGCAGCTTCATTGTTACTGCAAAAGCCACCAACAGATCCAACACCATCCGCTTCTCATGCCGATCTTTAGGCGATCGCTCTGGCACAATAACCCAAATCTGCCGCGCCAAATTCCGCGTTGCATTCGTCAGCCCACCCCACAGCTTTCGCCCCTCCCAAAACCGCTCATAGGCAGTATTGGTTCTAAAGACCAGCATCAAACCTAGCACCACATTTGGCACCACACTCGCTAGCACTGGCAAATTAACAGGCATTCCCCAATGATGTAACGCCGAAATTAACCCCGCAAACGTTCCACACAACAGCGTTCGAGGCAAAATAGCCGGAATGACAGAACCCCGTATCTGTAGGGTCGATCGCATCCAGGAAAGCTGATCTGGATCTTGATGCATAACCAAAGCAAAACGATAAACGGCGCTGCTACATAGAAGTATAAATCTACTCAAAGCCCCTTTCCTTCAAGAGAGGGGTTGGGGGGGAGATCTCTACTTCTGTCCTGCCCGCATCGTATCCACAAACTTCTCAAACAAATAATCCGCATCATGCGGACCCGGACTCGCCTCCGGATGATACTGCACCGAAAACAACGGCAACGACTTGTGCTTTAACCCTGCCACAGTTTGATCATTTAAATTCAGGTGAGTTATCTCCACCTCAGCCCCTTCAACCGAACCTGCCTCGATCGCAAATCCATGATTCTGGCTCGTAATCTCGACATGCTGATTCAACCCCGCTGGCTGATTCAACCCCCGGTGTCCAAACTTCAGCTTGAACGTTTCCGCCCCCAGCGACAACCCCAAAATCTGATGCCCCATACAAATCCCAAAAATCGGCTTTTCGCTCCCCAACAAATTCTTAGCCGTTGCAATTCCCTCCGTCACTGCCGCCGGATCGCCAGGGCCATTCGACAAGAAAATTCCATCCGGCTGATGCTTCAAAATTTCCTCAGCCGACGTATCAGCAGGCACCACCACCACTCGACATCCATAGCTAGCCAAGCGTCGTAAAATATTGCGCTTCACCCCAAAATCCAAAGCCACCACCGTCAAAGGCTCACGCACACCGCCACCGCCACCAAACTCCCAAGCTTCTGCACTAGGCTCCACCCATTCATACATTTTCTCGGTCGTCACATCCTTGACCAAATTCAACCCCGCCATACTCGGCGCTTCCTGCACCCGCATCAGCAGTTCAGCCGGATCAAGCACCTCCGTTGAAATTCCCCCATTCATTGCCCCAGTCGATCGAATTCGTCGCGTCAAAGCCCGGGTATCAATCCCAAAAATCCCAGGAATTCGGTGCTGCTTCAAATAATCTGACAGTGATTGAGTCGATCGCCAATTACTAGGGCGATCGCACACATTCCGCGCAATCAAACCCCTGACATGGGGACGGCTCGACTCCTCATCCTCCAAATTTACTCCCGTATTGCCCAACTCCGGGTAAGTAAACGCCACAATCTGCCCACAATAGCTAGGATCAGTCATCACCTCTTGATAACCCGTCATCCCCGTATTAAACACCACCTCCCCAATCGTGGTGCCCATTGCCCCAAACGACCAGCCCCGGTAAACCGTCCCATCAGCCAGCACCAACAAAGCCGCTTGAGCACCAGAAAACAGCATAAAATTCCTCAACGATTGGACTGGGCGATACTATACTACGTCTCCAGTAGGCGAATGGTATAGTGCCCAGCAGAATTTTCTCCACCGATCGATCGCGCCCCATATAGCCATAGGATCAAAGTAAATCTGTGTCCGTTAAAAATTAGTTGAAGGAGTGAATAGCAATGCGAATCTTAATCATGGGTGGAACCCGCTTCATTGGCGTTTATCTCACCCAAATTTTGCTAGACCAGGGGCACGAAGTCGTTCTCTTCAACCGCGGCAACAAGCCTGTCCCCGCAGGCGTAACCCAAATCCAGGGCGATCGCACCCAACCTGCCCACCTCGAAAAACTCTCCGCCGAAACCTTCGACACTATCTTCGACAACAACGGACGCGAACTCAGCGACACGCAGCCGTTAGTCGAAATCTTCAAAGACCGCATCCAACACTTCGTCTACGTTAGTTCTGCCGGAGTTTACCTTAAATCCGACCAGATGCCCCACATTGAAGGCGATCGCACCGATCCTAAAAGCCGTCACAAAGGCAAAGCCGAGACAGAAACCTACCTCGCCGCCCAAAAAATTCCTTTCACATCCATTCGCCCCGTCTACATCTATGGCCCCCAAAACTATAACGACTTGGAAGCCTGGTTCTTCGATCGCATTGCGCGCGATCGCCCCATCCCCATCCCTGGCAACGGAATGCATACCACCCAGTTCGGTCACGTCCAAGACCTAGCCGCAGCCATGGCAGCCGTCCTGGGTAACCCCAAAGCTGTGGGGCAAACCTACAATATTTCGGGCGATCGCTACATCACTTTCGATGGCATTGCTCGTGCTTGTGCCGCCGCTGCTGGCAAATCTCCCGAAGACCTAAAGCTTGTTCACTACGATCCCAAACAATATGACTTCGGTAAACGCAAAGCCTTCCCGATGCGAGTCCAACACTTCTACACCGACATCCACAAAGCCAAAACCGAACTCGACTGGCAGCCCCACTTTGACCTGATTTCAGGACTCAAAGACTCCTACCAAAAAGACTACCTGCCTTCCGATCGAAGCACAGCCGAGATAGACTTTTCAACCGACGAAGAAATTCTAAAAAACTAGTAAAATATCATGCCCCCGGAGTCAGAAACCAGATAAATCTGGAGGCTTTTATTCTGACTCCATGCAACTAGGGGGCAAACTCAACTAGCCTAACCAACCAGGGGAAACATCCAACTGTGCCAAGGGTTATCAGTATTTTCCGTAACCCTCAATCTATTCATAACACAGAAATCAAGTAAGAATACGGATTCCCTAACTTTTATTAAACTTGCTTAAGAAATAGATCTCGATAAGTCCCTCAAACCACCTCCAAACAGAACGCCTGACAAGTCACCACAGGCGAATCTACCTGTCCCTGCATAGGGCATCTCGCCGTGGCACACCACTCACAGTTAGCCTCCACTGGCAACACAATTTCCTGTGCCGCATAAAGACTGATCCCCTGACTCATAAATCCCTGCGCCTCCAACTCCGAAAAGCGATCGCCAATTAACAGCGCCCGCTCCACTCCCATCTGCTGCCGCGCATAATTAATCTTCTCCAAAGTTTTCCGAAACCCCTTTGTCTCCGAAAAAATTTCCACCACAATCTTCTGCTCCCGGCTTTTAAAGCAAGACGGCTTCTCTTGAGCAAAAAGATCTTTATACTGAATTGCCACCCGACCATCCAGATAATATTGCGCTCGTATCAACCTCAAAAACGGCACCGTAAAATTCCCGTCTTCATCCGGCATATACCACCAAGTTTTATGCCAGGTTTCCTGCGGCAAATGCAAAATCGTCTGAATTTGTTCTGAAGAAAAACCTGCCTGCGACAACCGCGCGATCGCCTGTGCCAAATTTGTAATCAGCCCCAAATCCCGTGTTTCCGCCTCACACCGCGTCAAATCAACATACCCCCGTTGATTTCCATGCCGCTGCGAATACTCCGTCACCGCCCGTTCCGCATCCTGCGGCGAATCAATTAAAACACACTCAATTTCCTCCAATTGAATCATGCCATCTACTGACTTTTTCGCTTCAATCGGAACACCAATGCTAGACCGAATACTCCCAATTCGGTGAGACGGCGCGATCGGTGGAACGCACTCCGTCAGAATCGATTGCAGAATAGTAGAGTCCGCGATCGCTAATGCAATCTGTACCCGATCACGAAACGGCGGTGGATCAGGTTGTAAGGCAGAGTAAGTTAGCATCAGCAATCCTCCCTTTAAGCCATCTTTCGATATTGTCACTGCTCTATCAAAAAGCAAGAGATTTTACGCACTTCTTTTAACAAAATTGAGCAGAACGACACAGAACTTTATCATGTCGTCTTCCTCAGCCTTGTTCCATCTGCTACAAAGGCTCAAATCAACCCATACACTTTTGCTTCCCAAGGAAAAATCGGCTCTCGCCCCACCCATTCCTCAGCCACCACCCGATCCTGCGTAATTTCTTTCCAGCGTTTTTGAAACGGCGTATCAGGAAAATTAGGAATCACATACTCTGCTCCCAGCCCATTCGGCGTTCCATAATCCGAGAAATTAGCCACCACCACCACCATCATTTCCCCATCCCCCCGCCGCCAAACCAACACCCGTTTCCCCGCCTCAAAATCTACATGAATAAACACCACATCATTAACCGCTAAAGCATCCGCAGCCGTCCGAAACCGAGTCAGCCGCGCCACATACTCAAATACCCGCCGCCGCCACGCTTCATCCATGCGCCCATAATTAACCGGATCAACCTGCTTAGAATCGCTCAAGCTCAAATCATGCTGATCCGCAAACTCCTCCCCGGCAAAAATCATCGGGATGCCCACAGCCGTCATTAAACAAACAAACGCCAGCTTAATTCTCTCCTCAGAATTAGCAATACCATTACTGGTCAAATAGTTATAAAGCCGTTCATTTCCATATCCTCCGACATCATGAGAAGTTAGATAATTAATTGCCTGAGTTCCATCTCTAAACCCTAACAATCGACAATCAATCAACTTCCGCACACTTTCTTCAAAGCTTTCCCCATCCACCGATTTACCTAAAATCACCCGCCGCAAAATTTGCTTAAAATGCTCATTCCACAAACCATCTAACCGATTCTGATGCACCAAAGCCAAAGGCATACTCAGATCTTCTCCCACTGCCAAAAACTGATCCGCCGCTCCACCCTTTTCCAGCCAAACCTGCCGTGCCAAATCCTTAAACTCTTGAACAAAATCGTAGTTCCCAATATTGTTCACACTATCGAGACGTAATCCATTCACGCTGTAGTAGTTCATCCAGTGAATTAAGTAAAGTTTCAGGTATTCACAAGCCGGTACAAATCGATCGCGCTTTCCAGTTATAGGATGGTAACCCTCCACCCAATGATTAAACTTAAACAAATCCCCCCCAAACCCATCGCGATCGCCCTGCTCAGGATCACGCCAGCCCCAAATCTTCCACTGCACAAAAAAGTCAGCAAAATTGACATGACGCAAAGCATTATTCCGCGCAAACGCCATGACCACATCTAAAAAAAAGCGAATCCCCTGCTGCCGACAATCGTCTATTACATCCATTAAATCTGTAGAAGCCGCCAGCGTGGGTTCTTTCTGATTTTCCGATTGTGAAAGACCTAAATCAAAGTCCGCTGCAAAAAAGTTAGCTGTCCCATATCCCCACTCCGACTGATCATCGCTATCCGCAGGTGGCAACAATTCCAACGCATTAATGCCCAATTGCACCAAATGAGCAGCAGAACCCGATAACAGCGATCGCACATCCCGAAAAGTCCCTACCCCGATCGCCTCTTGCCCCACTTTTGTCCACCGAACTGGCAACTCATATATCACCAGCCGATTATTAGCAGGCAAGTGATCCGTCTCTGTATTCTCCCTTTCTTCCTTAACCTGCCCCTGCGGATCACAAGCCACCAATAGCCCGCCGCGATATAAAATCACACTAGCAGGCTCACTGCCCCCTGGACTTAACACCTGCCGATTCACCGCATAAGCCACTGGATCCGTGCAATAAACTGTTCTCCTATTCTCATAAGGACAACTGCTCCGCACCTTGAACCAGTAGTGGTAAACCCGTCCCTCAATTAACCCACACTCCAGTGCCGCCACTTCCCACAGATCAGGAAACTCAGGCAACTGCCACAGCGAAATTTCTTCAAAATCCCCGCCCACCTCGCCAATGCGAAGACTAGGAACATCTTGCCCACCTGTCGCCCGCCACAAAACAAAATGGGTTTGTTTACGCTTAAATAAATCAACCAACATTGTGTTATCCCTGATTTGACTCCGGGTAGAGTACCTCTAGTTAAAGGTTTTTAGAACACTTCAAGAAGTTTAAAGATTACCCTAACGGGGTAGAGAACAAAAAAGTACGACCTATTATGTTTGACTAACCCCAACACATTACCCACTCTCATGACAGCAACCGTAGCGCCTACCCGCGTCACCCCCAGTGCCGCTCAAATTCAACAAACCCAACAAGCGATCGCCACCTACATTCAACGCATCGACGCTAACCCCGATCGCCGCGTCGGCGCATACCCCTATTGCCGCCTTCATGCGCCCGGCGAAGCCATCCTTGGCACCATCATGATTTTCCATGGATTCAGCGCCAAACCCCATCAAATGTGGCGATTGACCGAATACCTCTTTCAAAACGGTTACAACATCTATCAACCCTCGATCGCCGGACACGTTTACCTACCCCCCAGCGAACATTGGTGTCAGGTCGACCTCAAACCCGAAATTGCTGACCCTCTCCGCGCCAAAGTTGCCCAAGACCCAGTTCTCCAGCTTTACCTCGCCAACCTCTCTACCTCCGAAAACTTTACGCGCCCCGGCTATACCCAGCGCCTCGCCCTGATGGCAAAACTTAAAGAACTCGATCCTCGCCTCGAAGAAATTATCGCTACTACCCAAGGCGACAATGATACGACCTTCCAAAAATACTTCGTCTCTAGTCACATGAACTATCTCAGCGATGCCCGCGATCGCCTTCAAGAGCTAGATGCTATGCCCGGAGATATCTACACCCTCGGGCTTTCTGTCGGGGGAGCCGTTGCTCTTGGTCTCGCCGCCGATCGCCCCGACCGCATCAAAAAAGCGATCGCCTACGCCCCCCTCCTCGAAATCTATGGCGAAGACCGTCGCCAATACGTTAACCTGGCGGGCCCTCTTGACATCAAAGAACTTGGCTGGGATCCCAACCTCTGCTTCCCCGTTGGCGCACTGACTGCTGCTGCCCGCTTCGGCAAATCTGTCATCAAAAACGCCGCAAAACTTAGCAACACCCCCACCTTCATGGTGCTCACCGAAAACGAGGACGCTGCTGACATTCAAACCAACCAAGACTTTTTTCAAGCGATCGGCGGTACTGCCAAAGGGCATCAATCCTTCCTCTACCGCGCCTCCGACCTCGTACCGCACCCAATGGTAGATCCAACAGAAGTCAGCCAAGGCATGAGCAACCGCTTCTGGCAAACCCTCTACCAGGAAACCTATCGCTTTCTGACGACGGGCAAAGCAAGGCTAGAAAACATGGAAAAGATCCAGCAAGATCTTACCTTGGCGATCGTGGCTAACTGAATCTTTAGAGCGCCTTCGTTCCCAACCCATCTCTTCCAAACGATAGGTTGGGAACGTCAAGATACTAATTCCTCAACAGCCACTTTTCACCATTTAACCGCTGCATTGTGTAGAGCAACAGCAAATCCAATGAAACCTTGCGCTCATCGATCATAAAAGACTCCAGCAGGCTCGGCTTAGCACCATTGTCCGCACAACAATAAAATTTAGGTGCTTGAATATCTTCTTTAGAGAAAATAATTACAAACTGGCGTTTTCCTCCCAACCAGGTGCCGATTACCTGCCAGCAATCCCCCTCACCTGTTACAGGCATCCGCTTCTTCTCAAACTTCAAATCAACATTCGCTAGCCCCATTTTCGGCAAAGTTTGCTTCAAAGCAGGCAAATAATCCTGATTAATAAACTCGTCAAAAGGCTTAGCTTCCAAAGCAGGGGGCTTTTCCTTCTTAGGAGCTTTAGCAGGCTTTTCTCCACCGACTGCTTTAGCAGGCTTTTCTTCAGCCGTCACTTGAGCAGTTTTAGCAGTCGCTTCTTCAGTTACTGAGGTGGAAGATTCTGGAGTTTGGGAAGTGGTTTCTTCTGGCATGGTTAATTTGCAGCGTAAAACAAGTAAGCCTATAGTATCGAGTTCCGCCAGAGAATGCATGTCGCCCAGCCATCTAAGTTTTATGGACAAACCTCAAAATGAAGTGGCAACGTCATACTCTTGTCTTGATAACAACTCGTGAACTTAATAAGTGCAGATTATTAAGTACAGGCTAGTGAAGTAAAAGGAAGCATCAGAGGATGTCTGAGAAGTATCGAAGATTCTTACACTCGCCCCCAAATCCCCCATTTTGGGGGACTTCTGAGCCACTCCTTCTTCAAAGTCCCCCAAAATGGGGGATTTAGGGGGCGGATTGGATAGCAACCTAAACTTCTCAGACAACCTCTCAGGATTCTCAGAAATCTCAAAGGGTTTCTCATTTTTAGCTCTGTCCGGAGAAAGAGTTGTCAACAGTGAATCTGTGGATAGAATCATTCACAGCCCAACCAAAAGAACTTTGAGAATCCTGGAATCCTTAAGCCGTAAGGGCGGAAGTCACTAATCGAGAATTCTTAAAAAAATGCTAACAAGTGCAATTTCTTCGTTATAATGCCCTCAATAATACTGAAATTGCTTTACATTGCTTTACATAAGTGCTGTATTTTAAACATTCACGCACGTACATCTAATCCGATCGCAGTCTTCTTATTACATTCGACTAAAAAAGAGGTGACAACTATGGAGGGACAATCTACAGCACAAGCTCGACTCATCCACTTTCTAAAAGAAGAACTAGCAGTGCCAGCCGCGGCGATCGCGCTAGCATTACGCCACCTTAATGAGCAGGGCTCCAACTTGCTGCCTGTTGTTCTGTGGCAGTACGGACTGATTACCCTTGAGCAACTAGAACGTGCTTTTGATTGGATGGAAACTGCCTAAGCCTCTAAAGTTCTTAATCATCAGTGGGCTATTGGTGGACTACCTCAACTCTCCTCAAAATGAGCTACTCCAATAGTAAGAACTTAGGTCAGGGTAGGGTTTTCCGCCCTCCTTTTGCTACTGTGAAATCGCCAAACAAATTACGATAAGTACATAAAACTTAAGAAAGGGACGTTGAATCTATGGCGATTAAAGACCAGCCCCAGCCCCCCCGTTCACGCCAAATTGGTAGCATTCTATTGCTACTTTCTGGTTTGTTCCTGTTGGCAAACTTGTTTTTGCCCAACTTGCTAGGTACACCGATTCCAAGAGTTCCCTACAGCTTGTTTATTCATGAAGTCCAAGACGGACAGGTTCAGGGAGTTTCGGTGGGTCAGAACGAAATTCGATACCAGATGAAGGGCGAAAATGAGGAGCCTGGGCTAGTTTATGCGACGACCCCAATTTTTGACCTAGAGTTGCCTAAACTTTTAGAAGAAAAAGGGGTAGAATTTGCCGCTACGCCGCCGCCTAAGAATGGCTGGTTAGGCAGCGTCTTGAGTTGGGTAATACCGCCCCTGATTTTTGTAGCTATTTGGCAACTGTTTTTAGGGCGCAGTGGTGGACAGCAGGGCGTTTTATCGATTGGTAAAAGCAAAGCCAAAGTCTATGTTGAGGGAGATTCGGGAAAGGTAACTTTTACCGACGTTGCAGGTGTTGAAGAAGCGAAGACAGAACTTGTCGAAGTCGTGGATTTCTTGAAGGAACCGCTAAGATTTACAGAAATTGGGGCGCGAATTCCAAAGGGCGTGTTGCTCGTTGGACCTCCAGGAACTGGAAAAACGCTGCTAGCTAAGGCAGTGGCAGGTGAAGCAGGTGTGCCATTCTTTAGTATTTCGGGTTCAGAATTTGTAGAAATGTTTGTGGGCGTTGGCTCCTCACGGGTACGTGATCTGTTTGACCAAGCAAAGAAGCAGGCTCCTTGCATTATCTTTATTGATGAGCTAGATGCGATCGGGAAGTCTCGGGCTTCTAACGGTTTTTATGGAGGCAACGATGAGCGGGAGCAAACCCTCAACCAGTTGTTAACTGAGATGGATGGGTTTGCGGCAACCGGAGCAACCGTCATTGTCCTAGCAGCTACCAACCGTCCAGAAACCCTTGATCCTGCGCTTCTGCGTCCAGGTCGATTCGATCGCCAAGTCCTAGTCGATCGCCCTGATCTTTCCGGTCGTCTAGCCATTCTTGAGATTCATTCTAGAAAGGTGAAGCTGGGTGCAGATATTGACCTTAAGGCGATCGCCACTCGGACCCCAGGTTTTGCCGGAGCAGACCTGGCAAACCTGGTTAATGAAGCCGCATTGCTTGCCGCTCGCAACAAACGATTAGCCGTAGCACAAGAAGATTTTGCTGAAGCCATCGAGCGGGTTGTAGCGGGGTTAGAAAAGAAGAGCCGAGTCCTCAACGAAAAAGAGAAAAAGATTGTTGCTTATCACGAAGTAGGGCACGCTTTAGTCGGCTCCCTGATGACAGGCAGTGGCAAAGTTGAGAAAATCTCGATTGTGCCTCGCGGGATGGCGGCGCTAGGTTACACGCTGCAATTGCCCACAGAGGATCGCTTTTTAATGAGTGAAGACGAATTGCAAGGACAAATTGCGACGCTGTTAGGGGGGCGATCGGCAGAAGAAATTATTTTTGGAAGCATTACTACGGGTGCATCCAATGACCTGCAACGCGCAACCGACCTAGCAGAACGCATGGTGACCACCTATGGTATGAGCAAGGTGCTAGGGCCTCTGGCATATCAGCAAGGGCAACAAAACATGTATCTGGGCAATGAAGGCCCCAATCCTCGCCGCATGGTCAGCCCTCAGACAGCAGAGGCGATCGACCAGGAAGTCAAAGGCATCGTAGAATCAGCCCACGATCATGCCTTAGAAATCCTTAAGCTGAACCGCGACTTGTTAGAAACCATTTCGACCAAGCTGTTGGATAAAGAGGTCATTGAAGGCACTGAACTTCATCAACTTTTGGCACAAGTCAAGTCTGTAGAAGCAGTAGCCGTCTAATCCAACTAACTCTGCCAATAATCTAGAACCCCGACTTATAAAAAGTCGGGGTTCTTTTTTAAAAGAAATTAGCGTACAGGGCAGCGCCAATTAACCCAACATGCGGGTTAAGAATAACGTGAACTGGAATTTGCTCCATTAGGGGTCGCATTCTTCCTTTATCAGTCATTGCTCTCATAAATCCACCCGACTCAAGCAGGGATAAGTTTTTAGTTGCAATGCCCCCGGCAATGTACAAGCCGCCATAGGGTAAAAGCTTCAGTGCCAGGTTTCCAGCTTCCGCACCATAAGCTTCGGCAAAAAGCTGCATTGTCCGTTCACACAGATAATCTTGTCCAGCAGCGATCGCAATCACAGCTGCCGGGTCAACCGACTTTTCGCTAATGCCCGCCTCGTGTTCCCAAGTCCGAATAGCTTCCGCCACTTGGGGCGACTCAACGGCAGACTGGCGATCGCGCAGGAACTGGTAAATTGCCACAATTCCCTGCCCCGATACTACTCGCTCTACTGAAATACGAGTAATTTGATGCTTCTCCCGCAGATACTTCAAAAGCTGGAACTCTAGCTCTGAACGAGGCGCAAAGTCTGCATGTCCTCCTTCTGAAGCAAAAACTTGGTATTGCTGATCCTGGCGAATCAAGAAGCACTCGCCCAAGCCTGTTCCAGCCCCCAAAATAGCGATCGGAGCATGAGGCTGAGACTCGGCAATTTGAAGCGTTCGCAAATCGGAAGATTCCAGCCCCCCAACGCCATAGCCCACAGCAGCAAAGTCATTGATTAAATTCACATGAGCGATCGCCAAATCTTTTTCTAACTGCTTAGCTTCCAAAAACCAAGACAGATTAGTAACCGATGAAGTGTTGTTGACAACAGGCCCCGCGATCGCAAAGCAAGCCTTTTCAGGAGCAGGTACCTCTCCGACCTGTTGGGTGGCTTCGACGAGAAACTGCCGCACCATGATGGCTAAATCTGCAAACTCTGCGCTCATATACCGAGCTTCGTACAGCGTTTTCAGCGTCGTTCCCTCTGCTTTAGAATAGGCATCGACCCATCGCAAAATCGTTTTGGTGCCACCAATGTCTCCTGCCAGTAGTTGTGTCATGATTGCCATCGCCCTTTGCTACAACTTCCTAGTCTAGGGGTTCAGGGTCGATTATTGGCATGACGCGATCGCCCCCTTTTTCTAAAACTCATGCATCTGTTTTACAAGATTTATTCAGTGTTTACCGACAACTCTCAAAGTATACTCGTATTATTTTATACGAAATAGTAGGTAGCCAAAAACCTAGAGTTTCCCCCAACGCCGGGAAACTGCGAGAACTTGAGAAGTTGCGGGAATTCTAATGGCAAACACAATAGACAGCAGAATTACATTGTTGAAGGTTTCTAGTAGAATTTGGGTGAATTTTGGGTTTTTTACAGATGTCTTTTTACAGATGTTATCAGCCACTTAAAGGGCACAACAGACTTGACTTAAGAATTTTTTTTGTAGGGCATACCGGGAATCCATGAACCACCCCTTATTTGACATGCTTCTAACTAATACTGTAGAGCTATTGCAGTTAAAAGAGGAACTACAGCAAGTCCGGCAAAGCGAAGAGCGATATGCGCTAGCGGCACAAGGCGCAAATGATGGAGTGTGGGACTGGAATTTGCAAACTAATCAAGTGTTCTTTTCCCATCGCTGGAAGACAATGCTGGGCTATTCGGTGGATGGATTGAGCGATCGCCCTGAAGAATGGTTCGATCGCGTCCACCCCGATGACTTGCACTGGGTCAAACACGAAATGACCGCCCATTTAGAGCAGCAAGTTGCCCAGTTTGAATGCCAACATCGAATGCGGCACCAAAAGGGAGAATACCGCTGGATGCTGAGCCGTGGCTCAGCAATTTGGAATGAAGACGGGAAAGCCCTTCGGATAGCAGGTTCTCAGACCGACATTACCACCTGGAAACACGCTGAAGAGAAGCTAGTTTACGAAGCATTACATGATACCTTAACAGGCTTACCGAACCGAATCTTTCTAATGGAACGCCTTCGGCAAGCTTTACAGCTAACAAAACGCCACAGCGATTACCTGTTTGCAGTTCTGTTCATTGACCTCGATCGCTTCAAGGTTATCAACGACAGCTTAGGGCATATGATTGGCGATCAGCTTTTAATTGCTATCTCTCATCGCATTTCCAACTGTCTTCGTCCCACAGACACCATTGCACGGCTTGGAGGCGATGAGTTTGTGATTTTGTTAGCAGATGTGAAAGACCGGGATAGCGCCACCCGGGTTGCCGATCGCCTGCAAGAAGAACTGTTGCTGCCATTCAACCTGGATGGGCATGAGGTTTTTAGTGCTGCTAGTGTTGGCATTGCCTTCAGCAGCGTCGGTTACGATCGCCCTGATGATTTACTCCGCGATGCCGATATTGCCATGTATCGCGCCAAAGCCCACGGTAGAGCGCGGTACGCTATTTTTCAACCCGGAATGCATAGCAAAGCCGTAGCGCTACTGCAAATTGAAACCGATCTGCGACGGGCGATCGAGCGCCACGAGCTACGACTTCACTATCAGCCCATTGTTTCTCTTAGAACATGCCAAGTAACTGGCTTCGAGGCACTCATTCGGTGGGCACATCCTCAGCGCGGCATGATTTCTCCAGGTGAGTTTGTCCCAGTCGCTGAGGAAACGGGATTAATTACCCCTATGGGCTGGTGGGTACTGCAAGAATCTTGTCGTCAAATGCAGCGCTGGCACGAACAGTTCCTGAGCGCCCAATCCTTAATTGTGAATGTAAATTTGTCGAGCAAGCAATTTAGCCCCCATTTAGTCGATCAAATTAGCCAAATTTTGGAAGAAACTCAGCTACCGCCCCATTACCTCAAACTAGAAATTACTGAAAGTATTTTGATGGAAAATGCTGAATCAGCAGTGACAACTTTAAGTCAGCTTAAAACCCTGGGAACGCTGTTGGCGATCGATGATTTTGGGACAGGCTATTCGTCATTAAATTATCTGCATCGATTTCCCATTGACACGCTTAAAGTCGATCGCTCCTTCGTTAGTAAAGTTGATGTCGATGGTGAGCAGCTTGCGATCGCCCGTACCATTATTACCCTGGCGTGGAATTTGGGTATGGAGGTCGTGGCAGAAGGCGTAGAAACAATGAAACAGTTAGCCCAGTTGCGATCGCTTCAGTGCGACTATGCCCAAGGCTTCCTCTTTTCTTTACCTCTAGATGTTGCAGCAGTCGAACACCTCATGGCAAGCCAACCTCATCAGCCCATTATTCTCAACCCAACCACAAGCGTTGCCCAGAACTTACTCACAGAAGGATAACCCCATTTATAAATTTTTTCACCTCAACTCCTCACCACTCCGGCATTGCCAGTACTATCTCTAAATAAGTTACCTGTGGAGTTCCGGTTATGCGCACGTTTCGGACGACACCCCCAACCGAGGCAGAAACTCAAACTCGAATCCTTAAGGCAGCGCAGCGACTCTTTGCGCGGCGAGGGTTTGAGGGCACCACAACCCGCGAACTAGCCCAAGCAGCAGGGGTTGCAGAAGGAACGCTGTTTCGATATTTTGAAAATAAGAAAGCCATTTTGATAGAAGTCGCAACTCAAGGTTGGATCGAGATTTTAACCGACTTGTTGACTGAGCTAAGCGAAATGGGCAGCTACAAGGCGATCGCTCAAGTCATGCGTCGCCGAATGATGAACCTCCATGAAAACGCCGACCTTCTGCGCGTGTGCTTCATTGAGGCGCAATGTCATCCTGACTTGCAACAGCGTATTCAAACCGATGTCATTGTTAAAATGACCGATGTCGCCGAAGCCTTCTTTGAAACAGCAATGGATCAAGGCATTTACCGCCGAATGAATCCTCGGATGGTCGCCCAAGTGTTTCTAGGCATGTTCACAGTCGCTGGGTTTAGCCAAGACTCCATCATGCCGACTGGCTCCGCACCTCATGAAATGCAGGAAATGGCGGAGAGCTTAGCAGATATTTTCTTAAATGGTGTGCTGGCAAAACCTGCGCCTTAGGAAGTTTTCGTTAGAGAAAATTTGACAGGCTACAGTCAACCTAGTAAGCTGTAGGACTAATGAAAGGGAGTAGCTACTGGAGCAGGTTTGCATAGCCTCACCAGTCCGTCTTAGTCAACATACTGGTGATGAACCTGGCTGAGGCGACAAAGCAAAATTTTGCGTTTGGGAGCGAGACTTTCACTAAGTTCACGATGTGAGCTTGGTGGATTGTCTCAAAAATCTATCAAGCTCACTCAGATTCACTACGATTTTCTGAGAGGCTAGATGGATGTTCGAATTAGGGATATTAGATGCGGGGCTACTTAAAAGTCAGATGTTTGAGTCCTTTACCAAAGGGCTTTTACTGGTTGGATTTTCTGAGTTAGGCGACAAAACTTTTTTTATAACCGCTATTTTGGCAATGCGCCACCCACGGCGCTGGGTTTTGGTTGGAGCGATCGCAGCCTTAACGACCATGACTATCATTTCAGTCTTAATGGGACAAGCCGTTTCCCACTTTCCCAAGGTCTATGTGCGAGGGGCTGAGGTGATATTGTTCATCGCCTTTGGGCTGAAGTTGCTTTATGATGCGACTCAAATGACCCATCAACCGAATTTGGAAGAGCAGAAAGAAGCGGCTGAGGCTGTAGAAAAAGCAGAAGCTAAGCTTTCTAAAAAATCATTCCACCGAGGTGCTGGGGTCAGAGGATTTTGGGGCAGAGGGACTTGGGTCATTGTCGGCGAGGCGTTTAGTCTCATCTTTTTAGCCGAATGGGGCGATCGCACTCAGTTTGCGACCATTGCTCTGGCAGCGGCTAATAATCCGCTTGGGGTCACGCTAGGATCAATTTTGGGTCATGCCATTTGTGCAGCGATCGCTGTGATGTGCGGTCGTTTCGTCTGTGGTCGCATCTCAGAACGCACCATCACCACCCTGGGTGGCGCACTATTCCTAATCTTTGCGGTTGTAGCAGGACTGGAGCTAGGACAATCAGGCGGGATTTGACTTTAACCCAAAGACCTTAACCCAAAATAGGTCAAGACCAGTTCCTCCACGCCATTGTTTTGAACCTCATGCACTTCTCCTGTTTCTACGGCGACGCAAACCCCAGCACTCAGGGGATAGCTTTGACCATCAACCTGAATCACACCTGTTCCAGATTCTACAAAAAACACTTCGCACATATCAGCATGAGCGTGCGCCGCAGCAACTTGTCCAGGAGCAAAGCGCGCTTGAGAAAAATTAGTCAGATGCGGCAAATCTCCTAGACGCAACATCACCTTTTTCTGAATAGCAGGATTGTGGGAAACCTGTTCTGGTAAAAGCTGATGCAAATCGCAGTGTTTCATAGGAAATTACGGATGGGGTTGATGAAGGGGTAGTAAAACTAGAAAACTTTTCAAATACCAGAGATCTTGAGAAAACGATACCAAAAATCTGACTGAGAGAGTCTACAGCAGAAAATCTCTACTTTAGGAATCCTTCATAAATTATCAGGAGCAGTCGTAAACTAAGACATACTAATCAGAAATAAGCCAAATTTGGAAGTCCTGAACGCCCCCTTTGCCAATGCTCCTTCCGCACTCTTCTCCATCCTCCTCATCAACTCACGGCAGCTTCCGCGCTGCTGTCCTTTCTGGCGATTTTTTAGTGACAGCAGAAGTAATGCCGCCCAAGGGCACAAACCCGGCTCACATGATTGAGATGGCAAATCTGCTGAAGGGGAGGGTGCATGGGGTCAATATTACAGATGGTAGCCGAGCAGTCATGCGGATGTCGTCGTTAGCAGCGGCAGTGCTGTTGCAGCAGCAGGGCATTGAGTCAATTTGTCAATTGGCTTGCCGCGATCGCAACCGCATTGCTCTCCAGGCAGACTTACTAGGAGCCCAGGCATTGGGCATTAATAATATTTTGGCGTTAACTGGCGATCCGGTTAAAGCCGGAGATCATCCTGATGCTAAAGGAGTTTTTGATCTAGAAGCAGTGCGGCTGCTGCGGCTAATTGACAAACTGAATCAGGGAATAGATGCCAATGATAAGCCTTTAACAGATGGGGCAACTGCATTATTTTCGGGTGCAGCCGTTGACCCCCAGTGTGGCAGTTGGTCAGGGTTGAAAAGTCGGTTTGAACGCAAAGTAGAAGCAGGAGCACAGTTTTTTCAGAGTCAGCTAATTTGTGATTTCGATCGGCTAGACAAATTCATGACCCAGATTGCGAGTGGTTGCAACAAGCCAGTGCTGGCGGGAATATTTCTACTAAAGTCTGCTAAAAATGCTCAATTCATTAACCGCAATGTGCCAGGAATTGAGATTTCGCCGGAAATTGTCGATCGCCTAGAAAAATCTTCTCACCCATTACAAGAGGGAGTGGCGATCGCTGCTGAGCAAGTCAAGATTGCCCGACAGCTTTGCCAGGGCGTACATTTGATGGCAGTCAAACGAGAAGACCTCATTCCCCAGATTTTAGATCAAGCTGGAATTCATCCCCTCGTTCCTTAGAAACCCGTAACATCCATCATCTACGGCATTCAACAAACTACATTTCTACGTCATTTTCATGTCAATGATGGGTGTCACACCTCTTGTGCAATTTGCGTTCTCTTGCCATGATGCAACCAGTGACGATTTTCAGGAACTTTTAATTCCCCAGGCAAATTGCCTGGGGTTTTTTATGAGTTTTTATTAGTAAAAATTTCATCAGTAAAAAGCCTGGGGAATACAGATATTCTCCAGGCTTTATCTTTACCTAAAGTCCATTGTTAGGGCTTTGCAACACTAGCAATGCTGGTGCTCAGTGCAGTTAGGGCATCCATCACCTTAGTTTTATCAGGTTGGGCTTCGCCTAAAGCTGTATTAACGTTTCCTACGTTAGTTTCGATCGCAGTGTAGCCATCCGATGAAGCGGTTTTAATCCCTTCTCCAACCTTTGACCAAGAATCGCCAAACTTAGCAAACTCTTCCTTAGCTTTAGCAAAGTCGCCCGCTTCAACAGCAGTCTCAGTATTAGTGACCACAGACATGAGTTCGCCTGCGCCCATGGCAACCGTGCCAGAAGTCGCTGTGTTCTGGGCTGTATCGTTCGCAGCACCAGCCGCATCTTTTGCCGCATCAGCAGCAGTGTTCGCCGCGCCAGCTGCATCTTTTGCCGCATCAGTTGAAGCTTGCTGAGACGAATCCACCACAGAAGGGTTGCTGGCTTGGTCAGGGTTAGAACAGCCTGCTAATGACAACAGACCAACCGTACCTAAGGCAAGCAATTGACTAATACGAATCATGAGTAAGCTCCTCAAAAACAATTTCTTCTTTCAATACCGTCCAATATATACCCATGATGTGAGGATTTCATGGAGACGCAATTTCACTCCGAGCCTCTGGCAAAATTAGCATGGCATCACCAAAGGAATAAAACCGATATTGCTCAGCGATCGCCATCTCGTACAAATCCATCAGTCGTTGCCGCCCCACCAAAGCACTTACCAACATCAGCAAACTCGACTTGGGCAAATGAAAATTGGTAATTAGCCCGTCTACCGTTCGCCACTGGTAACCAGGGTAAATAAACAGTTCGGTCTTACCACAATAGGGCGCAAGTATTCCCCCCTGCGATGCGCCTTCCAGCGATCGCGCTGCCGTAGTACCAACTGCAATTACTCGTCCGCCTTGAGCCTTTGTTCGCTGAACCATCTCTACAGTTTGGGGGGGGACTTCTACCCACTCTGCGTGCATCTGATGCTCAGTAATATTCTCGGCTTCGACAGGGCGAAAGGTGCCAACGCCTACATGAAGTGTCACGAAGGCTTGAGAGATTCCTTGGGCTTCGAGACGGGCTAGAAGCTCAGGGGTAAAGTGTAAGCCTGCGGTCGGAGCCGCCGCAGACCCAGGGCGATCGCCATACACCGTTTGATACTGCTCTGGCGCTGCTTGAGATTGAGTGATATACGGCGGCAAAGGGACGCTTCCCAACTCAGCCAGAACGGCAACTAGCGATCGTTCTGAAAGCAACTCAAATTGGAGAATGCGCCCTCCTGTTGCCTCATCAACCTCCACAACTTGAGCTTTCAAACTTACCTCGGGCGATCCAAATTTAATCCAAGCGCCCGACTTTAAGCGCTTTCCGGGTTTAACCAATGCTAACCAGCGATCGGGATGCAATTCTTCTAGCAACAGAACCTCAACCTTGCTGCCTCCAACCTTATTCCCATACAGTCTGGCAGGAATCACCCGCGTATTATTCAGCACTAGCAGATCGTTAGGTTTTAGCTGTTCGGGCAAAGCCTGGAAAATCTCGTGTTGAATATGGGAAAAAGCACCCACGACCAGCAAGCGAGAGCTATCCCTGGGCACAGCCGGATTTTGGGCAATCTGCTCAGACGGCAATTGATAGTCGTAGGC